>DASTVZ010000214.1:0-18208 GCA_035758845.1 Vicinamibacterales bacterium | reverse complement strand
ACCTATCTGCTCGACGGACGTCAGTATCTATTGGTGGCGACCAACGATACGTTGTGGGCGTTTGTTATGTACTGATTGGCGGTTGGCGGTTGGCGGTTGGCGGTTGGCCGGTTGGGGGTTAGCGGTTAGCGGTTGGCGGTTACCCTGATTCGCGAGTCGCCAATCGCCAAAAGCCAATCGCCAGTCGCTTCAGTGCACTTCAACATCACAGCTCCCAATGCCCCCACGAAAATAATTGAACTGCACGTTTGGATGATCGGCGAGCAGCGACATCGGTACAGACGTATCGACGATTCGCTTCGAGATCATCAACGCCGTCAACCGCTGACCGAACGGGTTATCGTGCGTGCCGGCGTGCCAGATGGAGACTTTCTCCGCCTTCCAGGTCTCGACCGGGCCGACGCTGATGGCCTTCGTCGGCACGGTAGCGACGTTGCCGCCGCCGCTCGTGCGCGCGTTTTGCGCAATGGTCAGCGGGTGCAGATCGACGACCCGTGTGGCGAGCTGGCGATACTCCTCAGCTGTCGGTGGCGCATTCTTGTGTTGCCCGCGTCGCGGTAGCGGATCGTTGAAGGCCCAGTGCTTCACTTCGCCCTGGCCGCCCTGCATGACGGCGCAACGCACGCCCTCGTCCCACGACTTTCGATACGCGCTCGTATCGGCCTTTGGAAAGTGCAGATGCGAGTCCGGCATGCGTAGCCGCCGGTCGATGCGATTGAAGCAGAGTTCGCGATCGGCGCGTTCGAAGCTCAGAGGATGTGCGACATCAACTTCGCGTCCGGTCGCCGTATCGAACCATTCGTCCATTCCCCAGAAATGGCCCGAACGCACGTCGAGGTCGAGCGCGTTCACGATGCGTGCGACGAGCGGCAGCTGTTCGGTGGGCCCGATCGGACCGCAAATGCCGATTGGATTGTCGTCGCTGCTCGCGCGCCAGGCGTTGATGTATTCGAGCGCCTCGGCAAGATAGAACTCCTCGAGCGTGTCATATAGAAGGACGTTGAAACCAGGCCGCGACAGTCGCGTGAGATCGGACGGCGTGATCCGTGCCGCTTCGTCGATCAGCTCGCGATCGAGCGTCGTATAGTCCCACCATTCGGGCGCGATCGCACTGAGCGGCCGGGTCACAGTGATCCATCCAGCAAGCGCTGATACGCGGGATTCAGCGAGTAGCGATCCTTCAGCGCGTCTCGTAGCGGGTCCGCGTCGACGTCGCCGAAGCCGTAATGCAGATGCCGGCGCCAGCCTTCCGCGAACGTAAACTTCTTCGACATCGATCCGAGGGTCCGGGCGAAATCCTCCATCGTGACGATATAGCTGTCCATGGCCTGGGTCGCGCTGAGCCACCCGCGTTGACTCTCGTGGCACTCGAGTGCTTCCCGCTTTCGATCCTGAACGTCGGCGGTGTTGACGAATGCCTCAGGGATGACGGGACGGCGAAGGCTGTCGCAGAGCCCATGCGGCATTCCGTGATAAACCGCCAGACTGGTCGACACGTCACGACGCGGCGGCACGGTGCGATAACCGGGCACACTGCGCGCGAATGTTGCCGTCACAGCCAGCCGTGCTGTGTTCATGTGATCTTCCATGTAGTCCTGCGGCGAATGGGTCAGGACGATGGAAGGATTCACTTCGCGGACAACGGCTGCGACGCGTCGCAGCGTGCGATCGTCGTAGAACACCTGCAGATCATTACAGATCGGCGCGTGCCATACTGCCTGCATGACCGCCGCAGACGCCTGTGCCTCGGCGCGGCGGATGCGCGCGATTTTGGCCGGGGACATTGTCAGGCTGCCGAGATTGCCGCTCGAGATGTTCATGCAGTGAATGTCCCAGCCAGCATCGCGCAGCAGGAGCAGCGTTCCCGCCATCATGAACTCGATGTCGTCAGGATGAGCAGCGATCGCAAGTGCGCGTGGCACTCCTGCACTCTTGGCACCCCTCGACTCGCTCGATCGGGCGCTCGCTCGGGGCAGGCCCTTGGCACTCGTTGTCTTAGCTACTCGCGATTTCGCCAATACGCACCGGCCTTCCGTCGTTCGCCGACTTATCTGCGGCAGCCATGACGCGATGCGTCACGAACGCATCGCTGAAATTCGTCAACGGCATGTCCTTGCCACTCTCGAGGGCGTCGAAAAACGCCTGGAACTGAGTTTGGTATGGATGATCGCCAACGTCGCCGCTGTCGAGCAGCTTCATCGACAGCTGGCTCCACGCGTGGCGGTTCAACCCGGCCACTTTTTGCGAGTGAAATCTGTTGTCGAGAATGCTGCCCTCGCTGCCAACGAGATGGGTGTGGAAGTAGTAGGGCTGCAGGCAATCGACCACCGCTGCGCACTTGCCGACGCTTCCATTCTTGAATTTCAGAATCGTCGTCGAAGTCGTCCGGTACTCGTACGGCGTGAACAAAGGACTACTGCTTTGGGTCGCGTAGCTGGTCACCTCATCGACCTCATCGTTCATGCAGAGGAGCAGCGCGTCCATTGCATGACCCCCGGCTGTCAGCAGGGCACTTCCGCCGAGATTGCGCTTTGTGTTCCACCGATATTGTCCGTACCACGGTCCGATGCCATGGTAGTAGTCGATCTCGCCGTAATGCAGCTTTCCGATCAGTCCCGAATCAAGGACCGCTTTCGTCGCTAAGAACTGTGACGAATAGCGGCACTCGAAACACACGCAGGTCTTGATGCCGGTATCCGCGACCGCCTTCTTCATCGCGAGAACTTCATCCCACGTAATCCCGAGAGGTTTCTCCACGATCACGTGCTTGCCGTGCCTGGCGGCAGCGATGAACTGCGCCGAATGCTGGTCCGGATAGCTGGTGATGTCGACGACCTGGATCGAACGATCGCTCAGCATTGCCTCGAGGTCGGTGTAGGGCGTGATCGGCGTCTTGTGCCGCGCCGTCAGCTCAGCCGCCGAGAGCGGCCGCGATGACCACAGCGCCGTCACCTTTCCTTGTCTGGTCGCGTTAATTGCGTCGATGTGGGCCGTTGCCGCCCAGGAATAACCGACCACGGCGACGTTGAATGTTCTGCTCATGTATGTATCCTCACCGTTCAGGATGAACCACGGAATGACACGGATAATTCAAGGCCACGGAACAACACGGATCAACACAGATAATTCGAGCCACGGAACAACACGGAATAACACGGATGACTCAAACCACGGAATAACACGGATCAACACGGATCTGGCAAACAGAAATCTTATCCGTGTTCATCCGTGTTTATCCGTGGCCCGTGTTCATCCGTGTTTGTCGGTGGCGATTGGAATCCTGTTTTTCCGTGTTCATCCGTGGTGATTTAATTCATGTTCATCCGTGGCGCCAGCAGCGAGCAGCGAATGTTCCAAATCGGCCTCAATCCGTACGGCTTCTCCCACGCCGTAGGTCTCCAAGCGTTTGGCACGCCGCGCGCCAATCCCGGCGGCACCGGACTCCATGGCTTCATCCGCATCGCCAACGACATCGGTGCGCGCTGTTTCGAGTTCGACGGCCGATGGCTCGCGCCGTTGACGAACGCCGAACTTGCTGCGCTCGGCGCCGAGGTGCCCGATGTCCCTCGCTTGTGCAGCTACTGGCTTCAGCATGTACCGGGTGAAACGCTGGATGAAGCGATTCGGGCGACGCGCGCGATCGGTGGAAAGACGATCCGCATGCACCTGACGCCAGTTCTCGAGGGCGCGCGCGCGAAGCAGGGGCCGAAGTGGCATCAAATGATCCGGCATGCGCGGGAGACGTTCAACCGGGAGGCGCGCAAAGCTGCCGATGCCGGCCTCCAGATCGCGATCGAGAATCATCAGGATTTCGGCAGCGACGAGCTCATGGCCTTCGCCGAAGAAGCAGGACCAAACGTCGGCATCGCGATGGATACCGGGAATGCATTCGCGGTCGCTGAAGACCCGGTGGCATTTGCAGCGCGCGTTGCGCCTCGAATCAAGCACGTACATCTGAAGGACTATGTGTCGCAGTTCACGCCGGAAGGGTTTCGCCTGATTCGCTGTGCGATCGGGGACGGATGCGTACCGCTGCAGGAGATCGCGGAAGTGTTCGACAACTTCCGCCTAAAGGCGGAAGCCACAAAGAGTGTTGGATTGACTGCCTCCATCGAAGTCGGTGCGCTCGAGGCGCGTCATGTCCGCGTCTTTGCGCCTGACTGGTGGAAGGGGTATCCGACACGACCGGTCGGAGAGCTGCGGATCGCACTCGATCGTCTCAAGACGAAGCGTCTGGATGATAATGCGGATTACCGCACACCGTGGGAGCTGAACCAGTCAACATCGGCAATCGTTGACTACGAACTGGAACAGTTGCAAGAGAGTGTCGCGAATTTGCGGGCGCTCGGCTGGATGTAGACCACGGATGAACACGGAATGCACGGTTCAAGACGCGAACGAGGGTCAGCGAGCGAGTAAGGGGGTTCGGGGGACGACAGTCCCCCGATGAGAAACGGATAAAAGGGGAGAGATGGATAGAGAGTTCTCATTGAAGGGGGAAGTTGCGCTGGTAACTGGCTCCGGACGCGGGCTCGGTCATGCCATCGCTGACCGCCTGGCGGAGCTCGGTGCCGACGTCGCCATGCATGACTACGACGAGAAGGCTCCTGCGGAGTTCCACGAGTTCGCCGATCTTCATGCCGCGCTCGCCGCGGTTGCGCGCCATGGCACGAGGACCCATGCAGTGGTCGGCGATATCGGTGACGAAGCGGCTGTGAAAAGAATCGCGCGCGACGTCGAGTCGACGCTCGGTCCGGTGACGATCCTGGTCAACTCCGCCGGTGGCGACATCGGTGCAGGCGGCGGCAAGCCAAACCCGAACAACGCGCTGCAGGTCAAGCTCGAAGACGTTCGTGCGCTGCTCAACCGAAATCTCGTCGGGACGATGTTGATGTGCCAGGCGATTGTGTGCGGGATGGTCGATCGCAAGAATGGCGCGGTCGTCAACATCGCCTCGACCGCCGGTCATTTCGGCACGTCACCCGAAGTCGCATACTCGACGATCAAGGCCGCCATCGTTCATTACACCCGCTGCCTCGCCTACGAAACGCGGAAGCACCACGTCCGCGTCAACTGCGTCAGCCCCGGTGCGACCGCCACCGCACGGTTTCTGGCCACCCGCAAGATCGACGCGGCAATGTTGAAGGAGGAGGGGACGTTCGAGCGTTACGGCGTCCCGCGCGATCAGGCGAATGCCGTCGCGTTCCTGTGCACGCCAGCGGCGAAGTACATACATGGTCAAGTATTGCGAGTGGACGGCGGACTCACGTTGTACGCCGGTTGAAGTGCAGCTGCTGGCTGTCGCCTGCTGGTTGCTGGTTCTGTTCTCTTAAGCCAGGAGCCAGGAGCTAGAAGCCAGGAGCCAGAAGCCTAACGATTCACGAGCTTCGCAGACATCGTCAGAATCGCGCCCGCGCCCACAATCAGCACTGCAGAAACTGCAAACATCCCCGCTTCGGTGCTGGTGGTCAGATCTTTCAGCCAGCCGACGACGTAGGGGCTGACGAAGCCGGCGAGATTACCGACCGAGTTGATGGCGGCAATGCCGGCTGCGGCGGAGACGCCGCCGAGAAATGCGGTTGGCAAGCTCCAGAACAGCGCGCCTGAGCTGAGCACGCCGGCTGCGGCGATCGTCAGGCACACCATCGCGACGAGCGTGTGAGTTCCCGCAACTGCACTTAGCGACAGGAACACTGCCCCGACGGTCATGGGAATGGCTGCGTGCCACCGCCGTTCGCGATGGTGATCGGCGTTCGCAGCCAGTAACACCATCGCGATGACCGCGGCGGAGTATGGAATCGCGGTGAAGAGACCGATCCGAAACGTGCCACTCACACCCGCGGACTGCACAAGTACGGGCATCCAGAACGTCAAGCCGTAATGCCCCATCACGCAGCAGAAGTAGATCAGGCATAACCGCCATAAGCGGCGATCTGAAAACACGTGCGCGAGCGATGGATGATCGGCGGTTGCCGCGCGATCGTGTGCGATGCGTTCTTCAAGGACGGCCTTTTCGCCATCCGTCAACCACTTTGCCGATCGAATGCCGTTGTCCAGATAAATCAAGACGAAGAGCCCGACGACGATCGCGGGGATAGCTTCGAGGACGAACAGCCACTGCCATCCCGCCATGCCACCCTTGCCGGCGAACGCCTCCATGATCCAGCCGGACAGCGGACCGCCGAAGACTCCGGCGAGCGGCGGGGCGGCCATGAACATCGCCACCATCCGGGCGCGCCGGTCGCTCGGATACCAGTAGGTCAGATACAGAATGATCCCGGGGAAAAATCCCGCTTCGGCGATGCCGAGAATGAAGCGAAGGATGTAGAACGACGCCGGTGTCCTGATGAACATGAACGACGCCGACACCAGCCCCCACGTAATCATGATGCGTCCGATCCACAGGCGGGCGCCGACGCGGTGGAGCAGCAGGTTGCTCGGCACCTCGAACAGGAAGTAGCCGATGAAGAACATCCCGGCGCCGAGGCCATAGACGACCTCGCTGAAGCCGAGGTCACCGAGCATCTGCAGCCGCGCAAACCCGACGTTCACACGGTCGAGGTATGCGACGACGTAGCAAAGGATCAGGAAGGGGAGCAGCCGCCAGGTAACCTTGGAGTAAATCGGGTCTGCTGACTGAGCCGTGGATTGATGGGTCACGTGGCCGACAGTCTATCGAAAAGCGATAAAATCGACCGCGCATGAAGGTCATCGTCACCGGCGGCGCCGGATTTTTGGGGTCGCGGCTCGCGCGCGCGCTGCTCGAACGCGGCACTGTAAAGGATAGTGAGGGACGAGACCAGTCAATCAGCAAGCTCACGCTGATCGATGTTACCGAGCCCCCGGCGATCGCTGACAGTCGCGTCTCGCGAAGCACCGGCGACATCTCGGATCCCGCGGTATTGAAGTCGGTCGTCGATCGCGACACCGGCGCGATCTTCCATCTCGCCGCAATCGTCAGCGGCATGGCTGAAGCGGATTTCGATCTCGGCATGCGGATCAACGTCGATGCGACGCGAACCCTGCTCGAGCGGTGTCGCGCGGCTGGCAATCGACCGCGCATCGTGTTCACCAGTTCGGTCGCGGTGTTCGGTGGCGATCTGCCTCTGCTCCTGAACGATACGACGCCACTCAATCCGCAGACGTCGTACGGAATAGAAAAGGCGATCGGCGAATTCCTGGTCGCGGATTACACGCGGAAGGGATTCATCGATGGCCGCTCGCTGCGGCTCCCGACGATCACCGTCCGCCCCGGCCGCCCAAACGCCGCCGCATCGTCGTTCGCAAGCGGGATCATCCGTGAGCCGCTCAATGGCGAAGACGGGATCTGTCCCGTCGGCCGCGACGCACGGATTTGGGTCGCGTCGCCGCGGACCGCGATCGCGGCGTTGATCACGGCGAACGACCTGCCATCGGCTGCGCTAGGCCATCGTCGATGGGTCAACGTGCCGGGTATTTCAGTGACGGCAGGGGAGATGGCCGACGCACTCGAGCGGGTTGCCGGTCCTGACGTCGCGCGACGCATTCGCTGGCAGCGCGATGAGCGGATCGAGAGAATGGTGCTTGGCTGGCCGCCGGCGATCGATAACACGCGCGCAATTGACCTCGGATTTCAGGTCGACGAGAACTTCGATGCGATCGTGCGGCGGTACATTGAAGAGGACATCAGAGCCGCAGTGCGCCAATGAGCTTGGGCGTCTATTCCAGTGATTGCCGTTCGAATGTGATGTGCGTCTGATTGAGTTGAGGAACATATGAACAAACTGTTACTTCCTCTTTTCTCCATCACTGGAGCGCTCCTCGTGTCACTGGCGCTCTCTGCCCAGGGCCGCGGTGGCCGCGGTGGACCGCCTGTCAATCTCCCCGATGGTTCCGGCAAGGATAACGTGCAGACGCTGTGCGTGAATTGTCATTCGCTGAACACGATCGTGAACTCGGGCGGCTACAACAAGGAGGGCTGGCGCACGCTCATTTCGACGATGGTCATGCTGCCGCCGGATGTCGGCGACACGGTCACCACTTATCTCGCGACGAACTTCCCCGAAAAGCCGCGCCCGCCGGCGGTACTGATCGATGGACCGGCGAAAGTGAACTTCAAGGAATGGGCGGTGCCGACGCTCGGTTCGCGTCCACACGATCCGCTCGCAACTCCGGATGGCGGGCTGTGGTACACGGGGCAGTTCTCGAACAGGCTCGGGCGTGTCGACATGAAGACCGGCGCGGTCAAGGAATTTGCGCTGCCGACTCCGGAGTCTGGTCCGCACGGACTGATCGCCGACAGCGAAGGCAACATCTGGTTCACCGCGAACGCCAAGGGCTACATCGGCAAGCTGAATCCCGCGAGTGGTGAAGTGACGAACTACCAATTGCCGGAGACTGCTCGCGATCCGCATACGCCGATGTTCGACCAGAAAGGCATTCTCTGGTTCACCGTTCAGGGTGCCAACCTGGTGGGCCGCCTCGATCCAAAAACCAAGGAGATCAAGCTCGCGACTTCCCCGACGCCGCGTTCGCTTCCCTATGGACTCGTCATCAGCTCGCGTGGCGTGCCGTTCTTTGTCGACTTCGGTGTCAGCAAGATCGGCAGCATCGATCCGGAGTCGATGACGATCACCGAATATCCGCTGCCGAACGTCGAGACGCGTCCGCGCCGCATCGCGATCACGAGCGACGACGTGTTGTGGTATTCGGATTATTCGCGCGGGTATCTGGGCCGGTTCGATCCAAAGACGGGGAAGGCAACTGAATGGCCTTCACCCGGTGGTCCGAAGTCGCAGCCGTACGGCATCACCGCGGCCAACGACATCATCTGGTACAGCGAATCCGCCGTCCGTCCAAACACGCTCGTTCGGTTCGATCCAAAAACCGAGAAGTTCCAGACCTGGACGATCCCCTCGGGTGGCGGTGTCGTCCGCCACATGATGGCGACCAAAGAAGGCAATCTCGTGATCGCCGAGAGCGGCGTGAATAGGGTAGCGCTGGTAGAAATCCAGAAATAGCTGTTAACGGTTGGCAGCGACGCCTAGCTTATCCGCAACTCTTGTCTGCATTCATCACGGCGCGTGGGGCCCCACCCCCACGCGCTCTCGCTCGGCGACTTCGCGCCTCGCTTGGGCCGCAGGCGCTAGCGGTTCATTCAAGAACCTGACAAGCGGCATCAGCGCGCGGAAGGTGCGCAGCAGGGTCGGGTAGAACTCGGCGCTGGTGGCGAGCGACGCGGGGAACTCGCGGCCGGCGACGAAACGGTAATGCTTCAGGTATTCGGCCGCCGGATCGTCCTTGGAAAACCCGCGCGGCACCCGTGTCAGACGATCGCCTTGCAGCTGTCCGAGGTTGCGTCGGAACGTGCTGGTTTGTGACAGCTGCTTGATCTCCGGGAACGTGTTCGCGATGTGTTCGCGCACGCGATGCAGTTGCGGCGGCTGCGGCGCCCACATCCCACCGCCCGCCCACACCCACCCGCCTGCGACCTCGAAATAGAGTCCCGCTCCCTCGTGCCGCGGCAGCCCCCGCCACGGGAATCCCGCCGCGACATGTGTCTTGAGCGGCGTCTTGTTTTCGCTGAACCGCGTGTCGCGGTAGATCCGGTACATCGACTTCTGCGGTGAGGCGACGAGCTCGGGCGCAAAGCGACGGAAGTCCGACGCGAGCGCGGTGATCACCTCCACCATCGGGGTCCGAACGCACTCTTCGTACTGATCCTTGCGGGCTTTAAACCACTCGCGGTTGTTGTTGCGTTTGAGAGAACGGAGGAAACGTATCGTCTTCGGGGAGAAACGGGGACCCATAGTACTCCTCAAATCAACCGCCTACACGGTGACACTGCGATCGAGTCTAAGAGATGGAAAGGAGAAAGGAGAAGGGAGAAAAGAGAATTCTCCCTTCTCCTTTCTCTTTTCTCGTTTTGATCTCTTTGGATCTGATCGCAGTGTGACAGTGAAAGACGTTGATTGGAGCTGGTAGCAGAGAAAAAAAGGGCGCCGAAGCCCGAAGGCCCCGGCGCCCAGTGGAACGCAAATCGATTTAGAAAGTGATCCTGAATCCCAACTGAGCGACCCTCTGTTCTCCCTGCCCGGCGTCGCCGGCAAACGCGTCCGGTTTCATGAAGACCGTATTCGCCGTGTGGTTTGCCAGGGTCCCGGTGTAGACCTGGCCAGCGCCCGCCGCGCCGATGTTGAACGCGGGGTTGATGGCGTTGGTCAGGTTGAAGAAGTCCGCGATCAGCTCGGCGTTGACGTGCTGATAGATGTGCACCGTCTTCGACACGCGCAGGTTGAACTGCGTCAATGACGAGCCGCGGCTGCAGTTCACCGACTCGCACGCACCGATTTCCTTGGACGATGCCACTCCGGCGTCGTTGATGCCGGTGTACTTGAACGCCGTCGGGAAGATGTCGTTAAGGACGCCGTCCAGGTTGTTGTCGTACCCATACCACGTGTGGATGGGCAGGGCCGTGCGATAACGGAAAACCGGAGAGACCGTGATGCTGTAAGGTGCCTGAATCACGGCGCTGATCGTGAACTTGTGGCGCGCATCGGTCCGCGCCGCCGGTCCGTCCTGCACATCGCCTAGCGGGTCGAGCGAGTTCTGTACCAGGTTCGTGGTCAGCTCGTCAACCGCTTGGCCGCCGCGACCAGTCGCCTTCGCGAGTGTGTACCACGCATTCAGCTGCACGTGATGATCCATGCGGCGGCGGATACCAAAATTCACGCCGTCGTACCGGCTCCTGCCGATGCTCATGTTCAGCGTCGGGTTGTCAGGGCTCAGGCCCAGGTCGGCGTAGCGGCGCGCCCCGCCGTTCACGCGCGTGTTCAACGCCCAGCGGACGCCCAGATCCTTGCCGTCCGTGTGAACGTAATCGACGTCGACGACGGTCGATGGCGTCAATTCGTGCGACCAGCCCACCGACGTTTGCGCCGTCCACGGCTGTCGAATCTGCGGTGCGGCGACCTGCAGGCTGTAGAACGGACCGTTCGGGTCGACGCCGCTTTGCGACGCGATATTGGAGATCGGCTGTCCGTAGGTGAAGAAGCTGCCGTCGGGATTCCTGATGCCCGCAGAGTTGTTGACGTCGAAGATGACGCCCGAGCCGCCTTGCGCGCTCAGTCCGGGAAAGAGAATGTTCGCGTTGGTGAATCCGTAGTCGTAGTAGATGCCCCAGCCGGCGCGCACCACGTCCTTGCCGTTCCCGTGGAGGTCCCACACGGCTCCGATTCGCGGCTGGATGTTGTTCTTGTCTTCCTGGGCCTTCTTTTTGAACTCGTCGAATCCGGGAACCCCGTCGAATCGGCCTGCGGCTGCCGCGGTCGTCAACTTCACGTAGTTTGGGATCGCCGACTGATCGATCAGGAACCCGCTCGTGTAATCGTAACGGAGCCCGGCGTTGAGCGTGAGGCGATCGGTAACGCGGAAGTCGTCCTGGAAGTACATGCCGTACTGATCCATCGGCAGGTTGGCCGACGCGCCAGCCTTGTTGCGCGTGACGCGGCTGATCGGGCCGTTGACGTCGTTGGTCAGATGCGTGTACGCGTAGTCGGCGCTGCCCGACGAGAAGGTCAGGTACAGGTGTGGCTCGTGGATGTAGTTGAGGCCGGCCTTGAAGTCGTGCCCGAGTCCGCCCATCCCGGTCGCATGCCACGTGAAGTCGTCGCGGAACTGGAACTTGCGCTGTTCGGTCGTCTGCGGCGTGTTGGTGTGGTAGCCGGTGGTGACGTTATTGGGGTACGTCTGCTGCGGCGCCTCGGTGCGTGCGGTGATGTTGTTAACGAAGTCCGCGTACTGGAAGATGAACTCGTTCAATTTCGACCCACCCAGTACCCAGTTGTGATTCAGGTTGATCGAATTGAACGTGTTCTTGCTGTCGCCCCAGTTGTCCGGAGTCCGTCGAGTGGTGGCGCTGTAGACCTGCGAGTTCGTGTTGCGTCCATAGCGCACCGACAAGTACTGAGTCGGCGTCACGTTCGACGACACCTTGGCGGTCAACAGGTTCTCGCGGCTTGGCGTCGGGTAGACGCCATCCTCGCTGGGGTAGAGCCCGAAGGTGGTCACTGCCTGTTTGGTGTCCTGCTGAGTGCGTTCGACAGCCGCAAAGAAGTGTGCTTTGTTCTGAACGATAGGCCCGCCGAACGATCCACCGTATTGATAGCGTTGATACTCCTGCTTCGCGACGTTGTTCAGCTTCTCGGTCTGCGATTTCGCGTTCATGCTGTCGTCGCGAAACGACGTGAACCAGCTGCCGCGAAGATCGTTGGTGCCGCTCTTGGTGACGATGTTCATCACGCCGCCGTTGCTGCGGCCGTACTCGGCCTTGTAGCGCTGGGTGATGAAGTTGAATTCCTGAATCGCCTCGAGCGGATAGAGCTGGAGCAGACCGCCGACCGTGTCGTCGTTGTTGTCGCCGCCGTCGATCTGGTAGTTCACGTTGCGGCCGTTGCCACCGGCGATTTGCGGCGAATATTGCGTGCTCTTGGTCGGATCCGAGTGGAACCCGAGGCCGACGCCGGGAATCGTCACCGCGAGGTTCGCGAACTGACGGCCGTTGAGCGGCAGGCTTTCAATCTTGGTCACGTCGACGACGCCGCCCACCGACGAATCAGACGTCTTCATCAGCGACACTTCAGCGGTGACATTGACGGATTCGGTCACCCCCGCGAGGCTCAATTCGACGTTGAGGTCGGTGGTCTGCGCCACGTTAACCGTGACGTCCTTGCGGTTGACTGTCGCGAAGCCTGACAACTCGGCGGTGATGTCGTAGTTGCCGACCGGCAGCGCGGTGAGGCGATAGATGCCTTCGCCGTCGGAGACGTCGGTTCGCACGAACCCCGTCTGCGGACTGCGGGCGGTGACGGTCACGCCCGGCACGGCAGCGCCTTGTGCGTCGACGATGCGGCCGTTGATATTCCCGGTGGTCTGCTGTGCCAGCGCGATGGACGGCGCCACGAGCGCGCACAACATGATCATCGCGAGGATGATCTTCTTCATCTGTCAAGCTCCTTCTTAAAGAATGAACATCAACGATCGCCACCCAGGCGAACGTTGCTCTGCCGAACCGGTCCTGGGCTTCAGCGGAGTGTCAGTCGAACTCGAATCGGGGGATGCAGCGTTCAATTCTACGGCAAATAATTAGGGTCTAGCCCAACTCGTGCCATTCGTCCCAACAGAATTTCCGAGATGTGGGACAAGCGCCGGGACGCACACGCAAAGCCGACACCACTATCGCCCGGTGACGAGTGCCCAAATTCCGTTGATGAAATGGTCGAATCTCGATGTCGCTCGCTAAACGTTCAGGCCATTTTGGATTTGGCTATCCAAAAGAATGGTTGTTGCGCATCCCGAAAGTACCATTGGGACAAATTGAAGGGGTGTGCAAGCCCGCGAAGGCCGGCCCTTTAGGGCTGCCTTCGCGTTTCTCTAATCAACCTCTCCACTTCAGACCTTTGCGACGCATCCGGAGGCAAGCGGCGCAGCAGTTCCTCTGCGGTTGAGGCCGCATCCGCGCGTCGACCAGCGCGTGCAAACGCGACGGCCAGTCCGAAACGCGCCTGGTGGAGATCCGGATCGATCGTCAGCGCTCGCTGCAATGGTTCGATCGCTTCGGCGGGATGACCGCCGTCGGAAAGCACGAGGCCGAGGTTGGCCATGACGACCGGGTTTCCGGGCTCGATGCGTTCGGCATCGCGCAGTGTTGCCGACGCCGAATCGAACTGGCGCTCGGCAACCTGGCATCCCGCGAGCCCGAGATGCGCATCCGCTGAGGGGAGATGGGCGGCGATGGCCGCTCGCAAGCGGGGAATGGCTTGCTTGCATCGGTTCGATTCGAGCAAGACGTAGCCGAGGCGAAGATTCGCCTGGGGGTTAGCAGGATCCGACCTCAAGAGCGCGCGCAGCGCTCGCTCGAGATCCTTGCCGGCGAGTTCCCCTGACGTCACTTGCGCGAGCCGCGCCGCCTCCTCTTTTCGATCTTTCGGATCGGCCCGCTTCCCTTGCGGCAAGGTCGCCGATCCGCCCGCGTATCCGAGCGCCTGCAAACGAGCCTTCGCCTCGGGATCGATGCCGCTGGTGTCCAGGGTGGTTGGGCCGGCAAGTCGTGCGGACGCATCGCGGAATTCGGCGACCCGCTTGGACTCGGCTCCGCTCAGATCGTGTTCTTCAGTCGGATCGCGGGTGATGTCGAAAAGCTCAGGTTTTGGCGCGTCGATGTATTTCCATCGATCGGATCGCAGTGAATGCAGCGGGCTCCAGCCAAAATCAAGCAGCGGCGCGAACGATTCGGCGTAGAGCGCACGATTCGGGAGAGTCGTGCCGTTGAACGCAGGGCGCAAGTCGATTCCGTCGGCGTCGAACCGCGCGACACCGAGCATCCCCGTCACCGTCGGCGCGATATCGACGAGCACGACGCGGTCGTCGACTGTTCGCCCGGCCGGCACCCCGGGCCCGGTGATGACGAGCGGCACACGCAGCGTCGTGTCGTAGACGAAAATGCTGTGACCGATCTCTCCGTGTTCGCCGAATGCTTCGCCGTGATCTGCGGCGACAACGATGATTGTGTCGTTTCGCACTGGCGCGAGCGTATCGACAACTCGACCGACCTGCCTGTCAGCTTCAGTGATTTCTTCGTCGTATCGCTGCCGGGCGCTGAGTCCGCGTTTGTCGGCCGGATCGCCATACGGTGCATGGGGCTCGAAGAGGTGAATCCATAGGAAGAAACGGGTGCCAGGAGTGCCCGGAGTGCCACCATGTGTCGACAGCCATGAGAGTGCCTCGTCGACGACGTCGCGGCCAGGCCGCTCGTTGATCATGCGTCCATTCCGAGCCGGCGGCATGCGATCGCCGTAGGTCTGGAACCCTTTGATCAGTCCAAAGCGGCGGTCGAGCGGATACGCCGCAATGAACGCTGCGGTGGAAAATCCTGCTTCGCCTAATTTGTCGGCGAGCGTCGGCGTCTTCAAATCGATCCGCATCCCGTTGTGCCGTGCGCCATGGCCGGGAGGGTAGCGCCCGGTCATCAGGCTCGCGTGCGAGGTCAGCGTGATCGGCGCCGTCGCGTAGGCGTGCGTGAAGAGCACACCGTCATTCGCGAGACGATCGATTGTCGGAGTGTGAGCGTCCTTGTAGCCGTAGGCGCCAAGATGGTCGGCGCGAAGCGTGTCAATTGTAATGATGACGAGATTGTGCGCCGACGATGTCTGTGCTGGAGGCTCGCTCTGTTTCGCGCTGCATGCGACCAAAAAGAGGCACACAGTCGCGGCAGCAGCTCGCATCTTCTAAGTATAGTTTTCTCGCCGCTTGCTTTATTTCAGCGTACCGTCTGCATTTATTACTGCTCGCGAGGCCCCACCCCCGCTCGCTCTCGCTCGGCGGCGCCGTTGCCCGGCGCTTCCCTCCGGCGCCTCGCTCGGGCCGCAGGCGCTTCCCCCTTGTCTGTGTCCTTTTGCCTTTTACCTTTATTCGTTTCTAAGGGCGACCATCGGATCAACGCGCGTGGCCCTGCGAGCTGGAAGGTAACTCGCGGCGAGCGTGACAGCCGCGAACAGCGCGCATGCCGATCCGAACGTCAGCGGATCCAATCCACGGATGCCGTACAGCAGACTCTCGAGAAACGTCGAGCCGACCCCGGCAAGCACAACACCGATCGCCGTCCCCATCGCGGCAAGGACGAGTCCTTGACGAAGCACGAGTCGAAGGACACTGCCGCGATCGGCGCCAAGGGCAACCCGAATGCCGATCTCGCGTGTGCGCTGCGCGACCGAGTAGGACGTGACGCCGTAAATCCCGACGGCGCACAGGAGCAGTCCGACGATGCCGAGTGAGCCGGCGAGGGTGGCGGCAAGGCGCTGCGGAATGAGACCAATAGCGGTGAGTTCGCTGAGCGGCATTGCTTCTGTAATCGGCAGGTTCGGGTTCATGCTGCGAAGCAGAGTCCGGATTTCTGGGATTGCGCTGCGATCGCCTGTCCTCCTCACGAGAAGAGAGACTCGCGGGAGGTATCGCTGTGCGAACGGTACGTAGATGTACGGATCGACGGAGCCAGTCAGCCAGATCAATTTGGCATTGGCTGTCACCCCCACGATGGTCACCGGCCGCATCGCTTGCGGCGCGGCACTCGGCCCATCGTCGTGAACCAGGATCTGCTTCCCAAGTGGATCCTCACCGGGCCAGTACTGTGCTGCCAACGCTTCGTTAACAATCGCGACCCACATTGAGCTGGCAGTATCAGCGTCTGTGAAGTCACGGCCGCGGATCAGCGGCAGCTTCAGCGTGCTGAAGAGGCCCGGTTCGACGACGTTCCAGTCGGCCTGAAAATATTCACCTCGTGGCGGTGTCTTGCCCGGAACTTTGATGCCGCCAAGCCCCATCCGCCCGCCGTCGAGTGGCAGATCCACCGAGAGAGTCGCGCTGTCGACTCCCGGAAGTGCGCGCGTGCGTTCCAGCAGCTCGCGCATGAAAGGCCGCGCTGTTTCGGCGGTGTAGCCCGAGAGGGACATGTCGAGGTGCACGACATCGACTCTGCGTTCATCGAATCCTGGCTCGATCGCCGCGGCATGCTCGAGCGCTCGAAGGAACAGACCCGCCACGATTACCAGCATCAATGACATCGTCACCTGCCCAACGACGAACAGGTTTCGCAACCGGAGCCGTGATTTTCCCGAGTCAAGGCCCTCGGTCTTCAACGCGGGCACCAGATCGGCGCGCGATGCCTGGAGCGCCGGTGCGAGTCCGGAGAGAATCGCGGACAGAAACGAGATCGCAATCCCAAATGCCACGACACGCCAATCGGCGCGAACCGTGAAATCAACCGGGATCGGCAATTTCGGTATGACCGCCAGCAGCAGTGTCGTCAGCCAGTTGGTGACGACCAGGCCGATGAGACCGCTGGCGACGAACAGGATCATCGTTTCGGTCAGGAACTGACGGATGAGACGTCCGCGTCCTGCGCCAAGCGCGAGACGAACAGCAATCTCGCGGCGGCGCGTGGCCGCGCGCGCGAGCAGCATGCCAGCCACATTTGTACATGTGATCGACAGCACCAGTGCCACGATGATCGCGAGCAAACCGAGGAAGCCGGCGGCGACGACGGCCTGTCCGGGCATCAGCGCTGACCGCGCCACCGTGAGGTTCTTGCCTCGATTCGCGTCAGGGTACTCCTTCTCGAGACTCGCGCCGATCGCCTGCGCTTCCGCGTTTGCCTGCGCGATGGTGACGTCGTCCTTCAGACGTCCACCCATCACGAGCCACACTGCGGCGCGATTGTTCACGATGTCGGCGCGGGTCCGCGGCATCGTGTCCAACACTCCGGCCATCGGCGTCCAGGCGTCCGGCTTGAGCAAGGTCGTTCCCTGAAAACCTGGCGGCGCCACGCCAACAACCATGAACGGTTTGCTGTTGACAGAGAGCGTGCGACCGACGATCGCCGGATCGCTGGCAAATGTTCTTGTCCAGAGGTCGTAACTGAGGACGATCACTGAATGTGAGCTCTCCGGTGCATCATCGCTGTCCTGCAGCATCCGGCCGAGGAGCGGACGCACGCCGAGCACTGTGAAGTAGTTGGCCGAGACGATGCTGCCGTAGATGCGCACCGCGTCGGTGGGTGTCGCGAGACTCAGCGGCTGCGGGTCGACTCGAGACGCATAAACGTCGGTTAACGATTTCTGACGCTCGCGATAATCGCGATAGTTCGGGTACGACAAGTTGTCGAACCCCTGGCCGTCCTGGGTGCGGCCGATATCGACCAGCCGCGACGGATCGCTCAGGCCTGGCAGCGGTTTCAGCAACAGTGCGCTCGCGATTGAAAAGATCGTCGTGTTCGCGCCGATACCTATTGCCAACGAGAAGGCCGCGGTGAACGTGAATAAAGGACTGCGGCGGAGTAGTCGCATGGCGTACCGGATGTCCTGTAAGGTCGTCTGAAGCATGGCCGCCTCTGCTTGCTGAACTCTGGCTTGCTGAACTCTGGCTTGCTGAACTCGTGGCTTGCTGAACTCGTGGCTTGCTGAACTCGTGGCTTGCTGAACTCGTGGCTTCCGCCTTCAGGCGGAAGATCGAGCTACGAAGATGTTCGTATTCTACGGCTCGCTATCCAATTCGTTCCAATGAATTTGGCTCTGGGGACGACGAGCGCGATTCGGCAGTCATAATAGAGGTAGGCTCACGTCCCGACCCCGATGCATACCCCGACAACCGAACCCCAGGCGCTGCCGATAGATCCGGT
>DASTVZ010000212.1:0-33621 GCA_035758845.1 Vicinamibacterales bacterium | reverse complement strand
GTGACAATTGGAACCACTATTTCAGCAGCCTGCTAGAGAGGCTCCGCGGGCTTCTGTGGGCGGGAACCCCGTCGAACCTCGCAGAACCTATTGCGCCTCCCCGCAAAAAGGGCACCGATCCGCGCGGGCGTGCAGCGGTTTGCGGCATTGCCAGCAAAACCGGGCCGACGGAGTTTCGCGTGCGCGGAGGCGGTTCTGAATGCCTTGGGCATCGTCGCGGTTCCGTTGCGGCGCCGGCTCGCCCCGCGCGATTGCGCTTGGCTGCGGCGTGCGCCGAGGCTGACTCGCCGCGGTCGCGGCCATGATGTCGTTCAATAAATCCGGCGCCCGTTGGTAACGGTCCTTGATTTCGGGCGCCATCGCGCGCATGACGATGTCGCTGATGGCTTTTGGGATCGCCTGATTTTTCAGCTTCGGCGGTGTCACGAGTTCACCCGACATGAGCTTGTCCAGATCCGCTGGTGCCGGAGTGTCGTAGGGCAGCATCCCGGTCAACATCTGATACATCGTCACGCCCAGCGAATAGATGTCTGAGGCGAACACGGCCTTACCGTGGAATTGCTCGGGCGCCATGTAGGGTGGGCTGCCGATGACCGTGGTTCCGTGCGCGGCGATCTCCAGAAAGCGGGAAGTCCCGAAGTCCGCGACCTTCAGCATGTCGTTCTCGGTGACCAGCACGTTGGCGGGCCGCAGGTCTCGATGAATGACACCTTGTGTGTGTGCGTGATCGACGGCGTTGCAGATCTGGCACGTGAAATCCAACGCACGGTTCAGTTCGAGCGCGCCCTTCGCAGCGATGAGGTTTTCCAGCGTCTCTCCCTGCACGTACTCCATCACGATGAAGAAGACGTTTTCCTGCTTCTCGGCGGTCGTGATGGCGACGATGTTGGGGTGGCTGACGCTGGCGAGCAGGCGAGGCTCTCTCAGCAGTTCACCGAAGTCCAGACCCTGACGATGCGGAACTTTGATCGCGACCTTCTTGTCGATCCAGGTGTCCTGCGCGAGGTAAACGGTGCCAAATCCGCCGCTGCCGAGTGGCGCGATGATTTTGTACTTCCCGAGACTCTGGCCTCTGAATAACACGGTTAATTCGTGCTTCGTCCGCCGTCGCGCTCGCGCTCCGGCGGGACTGGCTGCGTTGCGGGTCGCGGTTCGCGATTCGAGGATTCAGGGATTCGAGGATTCAACGATTAGCGATTCGCGATTAGTGATCAGTGATTAGTGATTAGTGATTGGAGTATAGCGCGATTGCTCCATAATTCTCGCGTGATGCTGCCGCGTTTTTACGTGCCACAGCTTGATGCAGCCGTAGGTGAGACTTCACTCCCGCCTGATGAAGCCACTCATCTCACCCGCGTTCTGAGATTGGACGCAGGGGACGAGATCTCCGTGTTCGACGGTCGCGGTCACGAATTCCGCGCACGGGTAACGAATACCGCGCGCCGCAAAGTGACCGTTGAACTGCTCGAATCAATCGCCGCGGTCCCAGAAGCTCGGGTTCCGATCACGCTTGTGCAAGCCGTACTGAAGGGGGAAAAAATGGACGCGGTCCTTCGCGACGCCACGATGTTGGGTGTGGCGGCGATCGAACCCATCGTCACGGCGCGGACGATCGCGCGAGGGCCGAGACCCGACAACGATCGATGGACACGTGTCAGCATTGCCTCCGCCAAACAGTGCCGCCGCGCCGTCGTGCCCACCATCGCTGCGGCTCGGCCGTTCGACGAGTGGCTGCGAACGAGCGCGCACGGGTTGCGGCTCATGCTGGTCGAACCTACGGCGTCGACTGGCGAGACCTGCTCGTTGCATCTTCTCGAGAATCATGCGGCCGGGTCTTTGGCATTGATTGTGGGGCCGGAAGGTGGATGGACCGCCGAAGAATGTGAAAGAGCGGAAGCGGCTGGATGCCTCTCCGTCACTCTCGGTAGCTTGACCCTGCGCGCAGATGCGGTCGCTGTCGCTGCCCTTGCAATCGCTCGATTCGCGCTACGCGACCTGTGAATCAAAACAACAGCGCGATCCAATCGCCTTCCCGAGCCGTCTCTTTGGGCGGCGCGCCGAACGCTCGCAGGACCTCTTGTTCTTCTTCAACGGTGAACCCGCTGGCGACAATCGCGCCGTGCGGCCGCGTCAGCCGTCGCAATGAGGTCGCATGGCGCTGAAGAAGCGCGCCAGTGAGGTTCGCAATTACGACATCCGCTTGCTCGAGCCATGCGTTCGACAGGTCGATCTCGCTGATCGTGATCCCCTCTTCACCGCCATTGCGCCGAACGTTCTCGTGCGCGTTTTCGAGGGCATCCGGATCGTTGTCGATTGCCACCACGTCAGTCGCGCCCAGCTTCCACGCCGCGAGCGCGAGGACACCGCTGCCGGTTCCGACGTCGATCACTCGCAGGCCGCGCACATCCCGTTTCTGCAGAAGCTCGAGGCACAAGCGTGTGGAAGCGTGATGACCGGTACCAAACCCGGTTGAGGGGTCGATGACAATTCGGATGGAATCGGGATCCGTTGTCCGGGATCCGGGATCCGCCCATGGCGGCGCGACGATGATTCGTCCGACGCGGACAGCTGTCAGGGTCGCTTGACTGCGTCGTGCCCAATCTTCGTCATCAACCTCGATCGCGCCGAGATGAAGCAGTGCGTTGCCGAACTCGGATGCCAAGGCGCCTCGTGCCGAGTTGCGGTCGGCGACGGAGCGGAAGAACACGCGCCAGCCATCGCCGCTTTCGTGTTCCTGAATGGCAACCGGCCCGAAGGCGTCGAGCTCGGCGTACAACATGTCCTGGAGTGTTCCAGCCCCTGGGCCAGGAGCGAAGGTCAGATCCAGCGCGGGATAACTACCCAAAGATGTCTTTGACGCGTTCGAAGAACGGCTTTTCCTCGCTGCCCGCCTCTTCATCGAGTCTTTCCTGCGGCAGCAGGCGATTCAATTCCTCGAGCGCGTGTTTCTGTTCTTTCGTCAGCTTCTTTGGTACCGCGACACGGGCGATTGCGTAGAGGTCTCCCTGACCGCGTCCGTTCACGTGCGGCATGCCCTTGCCCCGCAGCTTGAAACGCGTTCCCGGCTGCGTGCCGGCTGGAACTTGTACTTGCTCGCGGCCATCGAGTGTCGGCACGTGGATCGTTCCACCAAGCGCGAGGGTAGGAAAGCTGATTGGCATTTCGCAATACAGGTCGTCTTCTTCGCGATGGAAGAACGAATGCTCCTGCACGTGAACGACGACGTAGAGATCCCCCGGCGGACCACCGGCGGTGCCGTGTTCTCCTTCGCCGTAAAGCCGCAGGCGCTGCCCGGTTGCAATCCCGGCAGGGATCTTCACCGTGAGTTTGCGTTCGCGACCGACGCGACCGGCGCCGCGACACGTTTGACACGGCTTCGCGATTGTTTTTCCGGTGCCGCGGCAGTTGGGACACGGCCGCGCGACGGTAAGGAAGCCCTGTTGATACCGGAGCTGCCCGGAGCCGCGGCACTGATTGCACGTCTCGGGGGTCGTCCCTTCAGCCGCACCTGATCCCTTGCATGTGTCGCAGGTTTCCTCGCGCGGAATCTGAATCGCTGTGTCGGTGCCGCTCGCCGATTCTTCAAACGAGATCTCGAGGTCGTATCGCAGATCGGCGCCGCGCTGCGGACCGCCGCGCCGCCGACGCTGACCGAACAGATCGCCGAAGCCGAAGACGTCGCCGAGGCCGGAAAAGATGTCTGAGAAGTCGGCAAAAATAGTCGGATCGAATCCCGCCGCGCCACCGCCTGCACCGGCAACCCCGGCGTGGCCAAATCGATCGTACAGACTGCGCTTTTCGCGATCCGCGAGGACCGAGTAGGCTTCCGCCGCTTCCTTGAAAGCTTCCTCGGCCTTGTGATCGCCGGGATTCCGGTCTGGATGGTATTTGAGCGCCAGTTTTCGGTAGGCGCTCTTGATTTGCTGGTCCGTTGCCTGGCGATCGAGTCCGAGAACCTCGTAGTAATCGCGCTTCGTCACGCTGCTCACGCTTTGGCCACCTTTACCATCGACGGCCGTAGGAGCCGGTCACCCAGCATGTATCCGCGCCGGAATTCCTCAATCACTTCGCCGTCCCGTTTTCCCTCTGCGTCTTCGTACGACACGGCCTGATGATAGTAGGGATCGAAATCGGCGCCGACCGCGTCGATTGGGCGCACACCACGCTTTCGCAGGATTTCACTGAGCTGCTTGTGAATCAGTTCGACGCCACGCCGGTACGCGTCAGCTTCGGAGCCGGCGTCCGCCTTCAATGCCCGCTCCAGATCGTCCATCAGCGGTAACAGCTCTTCAATGACGCTTGCCGCCGCCGCGTCGGTCAGAGACTGCCGGTCGCGTTCGGTGCGCTTGCGATAGTTGTCGAACTCCGCCGTCTTTCGGAGCAGGAGATCGTAGTATTCATCGCGCTGGCGCTGCAGAGCGGATGGATCGTTTTCGGTGGCCGCCGGCGAACTGTCGACGGCGCTCGAGATGTCATTTGTTGGATTGTCTTCCACGGCAGGTAAACCTTGAAGTTTCTCTGGTAGCTTCCGGCTTTAGCCGGAAGTCAAGTTCTTCCACCTAAAGGTAGAAGCCACACTGTGAATCAGTTCACGGAAGCTACATGTCTGTTCCGCTCACCATCCGGCTGATCGCCTTCGACAGTGAGTCGACCGCGTTGATCGCGCGAGAGTAGCGCATGCGTGTTGGACCGATCACGCCGACCGCGCCGGTCCCGTGCCCATCCGAATACGTGGACGCGACGAGGCTGAAGCACTGAAGATCGGTGTCGTGATGTTCGCTTCCAATCACGACGGTCAGACCCGTGGTGCCGAGGTAATCATCGAGAAGTTGAATGAGTCGCGTCTTCTCTTCGATCATCCGGAACAACGTTCGCAACGTTGTGAGCGTCACGTCCGGATCTTCGGTCCGGACATCTTCGAGCAGCAGCGACGTGCCCTGGATGTAAAGAGTAGGTACCGGATCGATCCCCTCGAACGTGGTGCTCGCGAGCCGTAGTGCCCGCGCCATCAGTTCATCGTAGAGCGTGCGTTCCTCGCGCAAACGCTCGACAACCGCCTGTCGCACCTCCACCAGCGACTTTCCTCTGAACTGCTGGTTCAAATAGTTTGCCGCCTGCTGCAATTCTCCGGGTTCGTACTCCTCCGTTGGCTCGATGACCTTGTGGGTCACATGACCTCCGGCGGCCACCACAACTACGAGCAGCTTGCCACCCGGCAGTGGCACGAAATCGAGACGCTCGAATGTCGTCATGTCCGGCGCGATCGCGAACCCGACCTGGTGTGAGGCGCGGGATACTTCCTGCGAGACGTGGGAAAGAAGATCTTCGACCGTCCCGGCACGCCTCAGCCGCGCTTCGACCTGCGGGGTAGGACGGAGTGACTTACGCTCGGCGAGTAGTTGATCCACGTACAGCCGGTATCCAAGATCGGTAGGCACACGTCCAGCGGAAGTGTGCGGCTGCCGCACGTAGCCGAGCTCCTCAAGTCGAGCCATGATGTTCCGCAGCGTGGCTGAGGAGACACCAAAGCCTCGATTGGCGAGCCAGAGCGACGAAACTGGCTCTCCCTGGTCAATATAGGCATGAACCAGGACCCCGAGGATTCGCCTATCCCGTTCCGCTAGCTCAGGATGCCGAAACATAGGTTCTTAGCAGTCTATCGAGTCGAGTGCTAATTTAGATTATACACGGTAGCCGTCCGATCGTGCGTCGCACATTCGACTTGTAGGCGCGGTCTTTGGACCGTGCCAGGCGGGGGCTAAAGCCCCGGCCCTACACCAGCCCAGCCCGGACGGACAGCGTCCGGGCAGCCGCACGCGCCTCGGCGGTAATCGCGCTACGGTCGAGCTGGGTGAGTTCAAAATTATCCACTACCACTTCGCCATCGACCATCGTCATTCGGATGTCTCTGCCGGTCGCGGCGAACGCCAAGGTCGACCAGACGTCTCGATCCGGCGCGAGATGCGGTCGATCGCGATCGATGACGATGAGGTCCGCGCGCTTGCCGGGCTCAATCGACCCGATCTCGCGTTCGAGCCCAAGTGCCCGCGCGCCTTCACGGGTTGCCATCCAAATCGCATCGCGCGCCGTGAGCGCGCCAGGTGCTCTGCGCACCGATTGGATCATGGCGGCGAGACGAATCTCCTCGAACATGTCCAGACGGTTGTTGCACGCCGCTCCATCGGCGCCAAGGGATACAGAAATGCCGCGAGCGCGCATCTCCGCAATCGGCGCCAGCCCCGATCCGAGTTTCAGGTTCGAGCCAGGGCAGTGCAGAACCTTGACGCCACGTTCTGCCAGCAACGTCTGCTCCCGATCCGTAACCCACACGCAATGCGCCGCGCAGAGACGTGACGTCGCGAGACCGGTGTCGGCGAGGTACTCGAGGTTCGAGAATCCACCCGACAAGCGTCGAACTTCGTCAACTTCATCCCGCGACTCAGACGCATGCGTGTGCACGATCGCGCGTTCACGATTCGAAAGATCGGCAACGCTCTCGAGGAGTTCACGCGTACATGAAACGGCGAACCGCGGCGCGAACACGGTGTGAAGGCGGCCGTTTGCCGCGCCATCCCACCGCTTCCTTAGCGCGAGACTCTCATCAATCGATCGTCTGGTGTCCTCCTGCAGTCGCGGCGGCGCTTCGCCCGACCCGTCCATCATGCACTTCCCAACCGACGCGCGCAGCCCCGTCTCGACGAGCGTGTCGAACACCACATCGGTGTCGTGCACGGTTTCCATCGTCAGAACCGATGTCGTGCCGGAAAGGAGAAGCTCAGCGGCGGCGAGTTGTACTGATGCGCGAAGTGTTTCAGGGGTATGTGCAGCTTCCAGAGGCCAGACCCGTTTCTTCAACCATTCGAGCAGCGGCATGTCATCAGCCGATCCTCGAAACAGGGTCTGACACAAATGAATGTGAGTCTGAATGAAGCCCGGTAGGAGATATCCGCCACCAGCGTCAACGATTCGTTCGTTGCCGCTCCGCTCGATGGCGCCTCCAAGCGAAACGATCCGGCCCGCTCGCACCAGGATGTCGCCGTCAACGACGTCGAGACGATCGTTCATCGTGACGATCGTCGCGTTCCGGATGATGGTGCCGGGAGTATTGGAGGACGACCGCGTGACCGCCGGATCGGGGGGATCCCCGATCATTCAGCCTTGATCCGCACGCGCTTCATCGACATGGACGACGTGTCGACGCCGCGGCTGATGGCGATGAGTTCGGCGAGAATGCTGATGGCGATCTCTGCCGGCGTGACCGCGCCGATTTCCAGCCCGATCGGCGCATGCACGCGCTGGAGACACTCGGGCGGCATACCTTCCTCGAGCAGGGCGTCGTAGATACGCGCCACTTTGGCGCGGCTGCCAATCAGTCCGAGGTATTTCAGATCACGCGCCGCGAGCGCGCGCATCGCATCCAGATCGTGTTGATGTCCGCGTGTCACGACCACGACGTACGAGGAAGCAGGGATGTCGGCGCGATGGAGCCAGGTGGGAATCGGCTCGACGACGACGTCGGCGCCGGGGAACCTGTCGGTATTCGCGAACTTCTCGCGATCGTCGACGACCTGGATCCGGAAGCCGACGTCAGCGGCGATTTTCGCGAGATGAAAGCCGACGTGTCCGGCGCCAATGATGAAGAGTCGTGGAGAAGGCGTTAACGGGTCGACATGTACGTCCATACGTCCGCCACAGATCAGTCCATTCTCCTGCGCGAAGTCATCGTTGAGCTCGTAGTGTAGAAGCAGTGGACGGCCCGAGGAAAGCGCCTCGCGCGCCTTCCAGAAGGCATCGTTCTCGTAGCAGCCGCCACCGATGGTGCCCAACGTGCGGCCGTCTGCCCAGACGAGCATCTTCGCCCCCGCCCGTTGCGGTGTGGACCCTTGCGAGCGCACCACGGTTACGAGCGCGACGCTGTCGCCGCGGGCCAGTGCCTCCGCCGCTGCTGACAGGACCTCTTCGTTCAGACGAGCACCTCGATCTTCGCCTTCTGCTTCAACGACTGAATGAACGCGTCGGCCTTCTGCTGCTTCTGTTGCTCGGTGAGAAACTCTTTGATCCGGCCGCTCACTTGTTCGAATGGCACAGTCGAGGCCGGTCGTCGTTCGGTCACCTTTATTATGTGGTAGCCGAACTGGGTCGTCACGATCTCGCTGATCTCGCCCGGCTTCATCGCAAATGCCGCCTGATCGAACGGCGGAACCATCTGCCCCCTCGTGAAGAAATTCAGGTCTCCACCCTGTTGGGCGCTCCCATCCGCCGAATGCTTTTTGGCCAGTTCCGCGAAATCAGCGCCGGCGCGCGCTTGCTTCAGGACGCTTTGTGCTTCGTCCATCGCCTTTTTCTTTGTCGCGGCGTCAGCCGCTTCCTCGACGCGGAACAAAATGTGACTGGCGCGCACCGCCTCATCCTGCTTGAACTTGTCCGGATTCTTGTCGTAGAACTCTCGCACCTGCGCATCTGTTGGCGGCGGCTGCGTCGACACCTCGGCCTCCACCATCTTATTGATGCTGATATCGATTCGAGTGTCGGCCTTGAGCTTGTCGAGCGTCATCCCGCGCGATTCCAGGGCCTTCTTGAACGCTTCTTCGGTCTGGAACTGACCACGCATCTGTTGGATGCCGCTGTCGACTTCCGCGTCCGTCACATCCACTTTGCGCGCCCGTGTTTCCTGCGACAACACGGTATAGGTCACCAGTTGATCGAGCGCTTTGCGATACACCTCGTCGCGACGCTCCGCGGGCACCGGCTGGTTGGCCCTGAGTTCCATGTTCTTGATCAGTCGATCGAAATCCACCCTGGTGACCGCTTCGCCATTCACCCGCGCCAGCACGTCCGGCAGTTCCGCCGGCATCGGCTTCGTTGGCGGCGCTGGTTGCGCGGCCGTCTGTCCTGATGTGGCGGCGGGCTTTTCGGGATTTCCGGTTGCGGCGTTATCGCTTGCCGCTTTACGGCATCCCAGGCTGGCCATCACCACCGCACTAATCAAGAGCGCCGAGAACAATCGAGTCAAAACCAATGTTCCTTTTCTAAATGGACGGCTATCGGACTGCAGGGCGGCATCTTCAGGCCCGCCTGAATGCGCAGGATTAACTTTGTATTCTAAACCACCCTAAAAGCTGTGCAGTGTGCACGGTTCGGTGGGCGCAGTGCCGGCGAGAAACGATTCGTGAAATACGCGAGGGCACCCGGGGACCGCCACTTTGCCCGTATCGCGGTCAATGTCGACGAACACGATCCCCTCGGGGGCTTCGAAACCAGTGCTCGTCCGGCCGCCCAGCGCGCGCATCATGAAGGTCGTCCAGAGCGGTAAGGCAGCCTGTGTGCCGCTCAGGCCGAGCGGCTGATTATCGTCGAGGCCGACCCAGACGACGGTCAGTACTTCGGGCGTGAAGCCAACGAACCATGCGTCACGCAGATCGTTGGTCGTGCCTGATTTTCCCGCGGCATCCTGGGTGAATCCCGCTGCCCGAGCGCCCGCGCCCGTTCCCTCGTTGAGCACGCTGCGCATCATGTTGGTGACGAGAAACGTCGTATCAGGACGCGCGATCGTTCGCGACGATTCGTTGCGCAGCGCGACGTCCTTGCCCGAGCTGCTGATCAGGCGAGAGATCGCGTGGAGCGGTTTGATCGTTCCGCCGTTGGCGAACAGCGTGTAAGCAGTCGCGATTTCGAACGGGGTTGCCTCGAACACGCCGAGTGCGATCGAGGGATACGGCCGCGGCGGCGTGGCGGCACCAACTCTCTTCCACAGAGCCGCAACCTGATCGTATCCAGTCGTTTCGGCGACTTTGATCGTCGGTATGTTTCTCGAGAGCGCCAGAGCGCGGCGCAGCGTGACTGGCCCTTCGAACTCGCCGTCGTAGTTGCCGGGCGTCCATGTCTGCTGATTGAATTCCCAGGAGGTCGGCTCGTCGATGACGACCGTCGCCGGCGTGAGGTCGGTCCGCCCTTCCGCGGCCCCGCGTTCGAAGGCTGAGAGATACACGAACGGCTTGAACGACGATCCCGGCTGGCGCTTCGCGGCGATCGCCCGGTTGTACTGCGACTGGTTATAGCTCCGTCCACCAACGAGCGCGAGGACGTCGCCGGTTCGCGGGTCGACCGCGATAAGTGCCGCTTGCGCACGTTGACGTTTCCGCTTCGCGAGCAGCTCGTCGACCCGCGCAAGGCCATCGCGGACGACATCCTGCGCAATTCGCTGCATGTGGAGATCAAGCGTGGTGTAGACGTCGATCGCGCCAGTCTCCTTGGCATAGTGTTCCTGCAGCTCTTGACCGATGTAGTCGACGAAGTACGGCGCTTCGGCATCGAGCGCCCGTGCCGCCATCTGCAGCGGCTCCTTCGACGCGCGCTCGGCGGCGTCCTGACTGATGAACCCCGAATCGGCCATCGCCTGCAGCACGACATTGCGACGCTCTTTCGCGCGATCGGGATTGTTGAATGGCGAAAGGCGCGATGGCGATTGGATCACCCCGGCGATGGTCGCCGCTTCGCTCAGCGACAGATTGGTGACATCCTTGGAAAAGAACAGCCGCGCGGCTTCCGGAACCCCGTGAATCGCGAACGACCCGCGCTGTCCGAGCGAGACGTCGTTCAGGTAGAGCGTCAGTATTTGCTCCTTGGTCAGACGCCGCTCGAGGGAGACCGACATGAACCATTCCGACACCTTGCGTTTGAGCGTTTGTTCCGGGGTGAGGAACGTGTTCTTGACCAGCTGCTGTGTGACGGTGCTGCCGCTGCGCAGATACTTCTTCCGCCCGAAGACGTTGTCGATCGCCGCGCTCATGATCCCGATGGGATCGATGCCGGGATGATCGTAGAAGCGGCGATCCTCGATCGCGAGCACCGCCTGCACCATGACCGGCGGGATCACGGCCAGCGGGACATCGCGACGCTTCTGACGCGCTTCGGTGACGAGCGCAGTGATCAGCGGAGTGTCGAGCGTCACCCGGTCGACCGTCTTTTTGGTTCCCACTATCTCCAGACGCTCGATCGTCGTCGGCTCGGGTGCTTTCCCCCGCTTTGCCGCGAAGACCAGGCGGATGAGCTGTCCTCTTCGATCTCCGGCGCGCGGGATCAGCACGACAGCGTCGCGCCCGACCGTGAACTCGCCAGGCTGTTCCGCTTTCGCTCGGTAGGAGTAACCGAGGTCATTCAGTCGATCGACGATCTGCGTCGGACTCAGCGACTGGCCGCGGCGGAATTCATAGGGACGCGCAAAGATCCGCGGATCCGACCGCTGTGTTTCGCCGGCCAGCCGCGCGTCGATCATCCGCGAGAAGGCGATATAGAAATAGATGGAAACAATCGAGAGGACGAGGAAGATTCCGCCGCCGCACACGATTGCATAGAATTTCCAACCGCGGTTCCGAAACCAGTGGCGGGCGCGCACACGCGGTTTCGTTGCGACAGCAGGACCCGTTGGGCTCAATTCCACATGTCTCGGAGCAGGGGTAGCGCCTCAATTCTAACACTGATGTTGACTATGATGGCGGCGTGGATCCGGGATCCGGTGTCCGAGATCCGGGGTCCGAGATTCCGGATGCGACGATTCGGGATTAGCGATTCAGGATTAGCGATTCAGGATTAGTGATTCAGGATTAGTGATCAGTGATTAGGGATTCACCTGTCGACCTCCTCGTGTTCGGCCCTCATCCCGATGACATCGAGATCGGGTTCGGCGGCGCCGTCGCCCTGCATACTGCGCTCGGGTTCCGCGTCGGCCTCTGCGATCTGACACGGGGCGAACTTGGATCGAACGGGACGCCGGAGGAGCGCGAAGCGGAGGGTGAGCAGGCACGCGGAGTTCTCGGTGCGGCGTGGCGTCTGAACCTACGCTGGCCGGATGGAGGGATCATCGGATCCGACGCTCAAATCCTCGAGGTCGTTGGCCTGATTCGCCGGACACGTCCTCGCACCGTTGCCCTGCCGTACTGGAACGATCGGCATCCCGACCATCGCGCGGCCAGCGATGTGCTGACCCGTGCCGCGTTCAAGAGCGGCCTGCGTCGATTCGCCTCCGATGTCGAGGAGGCGTGGCGTCCGGACTGGATCTGCTACTACTTCATCAACGATTCAGCTCCGGAGTCGTTTGGCATCGATGTGTCGTCGCACTACGAGACGAAACGCCGCGCGCTCGCGTGCCATCGGTCTCAGTTCACCGCTGCAGCTACGGAAAGCGTGCCGACACGACTCACCGCACCACAATTTCAGCAACTGATCGAAAGCCGCGATGCGCATCTTGGCGCGCTACTGGGTGTCGCATTTGCAGAGGCGGTGGTCGTCCGAGAGCCGCTCTTACGGCCGCACCTGATGAAGAACTGGAACGCCCTGCAGGCAGACCGACCATGAATATCGGGATCGCCTGTTATGCGTCCGTCGGGGGCAGCGGCATCGTCGCGACTGAGCTTGCCAAGTCGCTTGCCGAGCGCGGCCACGCGGTTCACGTGCTGAGCACCGATACACCATTCCGGCTCGGCAGCTATCAGCCCGGCTTGACCTTTCATCGCGTGCGCACCCCCGCGTACCCGTTATTCCGAGAGCCGCAGTACGTCATCGCATTGGCCAACCGCATGGTTCAGGTCGCGCGCGAACAGGGGCTCGACATCATCCACGCGCACTATGCCGTGCCGCATGCCACGGCGGCGTATCTTGCCAAACAGATTCTTCTCCGTCCGGGAAAGGGCGCGGTGCCGCGAATCATCACGACTCTTCATGGAACCGACATCACGCTCGTTGGCAGCGATCACTCGTACGCGGAGACGGTCGCGTTCTCGATCGACATGTCCGATGGGGTGACCGCTGTTTCAGAAAGCCTGAAACAGGACACCTATACTGCGCTCTCGATTCAGAAGCCGATAACGGTGATCCCAAACTTCCTCGACTGTGATGTGTATCAGCGCATCCAGGCGGCGCCGTTGCGGGCGCGCTATTGTCCGCCGGGTTGCGAAAAGCTCGTCATCCATGTCTCGAACTTTCGCCCCGTGAAACGCGTTCCGGTCGTCGTTCAAGTCTTTGCGCGCATCGCCGAGCGCGTGCCGTCGAGGCTATTGCTGGTGGGAGACGGACCGGACCTCGCGCCTGCGCTTGACGAAGCCAAGGCGCTGGGAGTCGCTGGTCTCGTCGAGGCGCTGGGGGAGCAAGATCAGATCATTCCCCTGCTGTCGATTGCGGATCTTTTTCTTCTCACGTCTTCACAGGAGAGCTTCGGCCTTGCGGCGCTGGAAGCGATGGCGTGCGAAGTGCCAGTCGTCGCGTCACGCGTCGGGGGACTGCACGAAGTCATCGAGCACGGCGTGACCGGGTTTCTCCGCGATGCCGCGGATGTGGATGGGATGGCCGAGGACGGAATCAAATTGCTGACCGATCCGGCACTGCATGGGCGAGTGGCTGCGGAGAGTCGCCGTTCGGTTCGCAAACGCTTCTGTCGCGACCTGATCGTTCCGCAGTACGAGAATTTCTATAAAGAGATATTGGGACAGGCTTGACCTGCCTCCGCCAAGGCTGCGGCGGTCCGCCGAAGCGCTTCGCGCGAAGGCGGAAAGCCAAGAATCTGTTCAACACGGAGAACATCGCCGGCGTCAACCGGGTGGTGACGACCGACGCGCAGGGCAATCCGGTCAACGCGCTCGTCTTCCACGGCGACGAATACCCGACGGCGGGGAAGAGCGGGTATGACCAGCGTGTCATGCAGTTGGGGGTGAAGTTCCTGTTCTGAGCTGGGAATAATCTACGGAGGATTGCGGAGGGCACGGAACGAGATCAACACGGAGACACGGGGACACGGAGTAATTCATGACGTTTTGACCTTCGTCCTTCCGTGTCTCCGTGTTAAGGCTTGTTCCGTGATCTCCGCATCCTCGATCGAGCTGGTCGCCGCAATTCGGCGCTACTATTCGTTTATGAATGCCGTCCGAATTCTTGTTTCCAGTGTCCTTCTGATCTCTTTGAGCGCTTTAGTCCCCGCGCAACTCCGCGTTCGACCCGTTGGCGAACTTCCCGGTGACGTCTCGCTGAGGTTGCTGCTTCGGAAACTCGCGTCTGCCGGCACGTTCATGGAGACAACGGCACACCCTGACGACGAAGACAATGCACTGCTCGCGTTCATGAGTCACGGTCGTGGAATGCGGACGACGTTAGTGTCGGCCACGCGCGGCGACGGTGGGCAGAATGAAATCGGGCCGGAGATCTTTCAGGCGCTCGGCGTGCTGAGAACCGAGGAGTTGCTGGCCGTCCATCGGTTTGACGGCGCGGAGCAGTATTTCACGCGCGCCGTCGATTTCGGGTATTCGTTCAGCATCGAAGAGTCGATTCAGAAATGGGGGCATGACGAAATCGTCGGCGACTACGTGCGGCACATTCGCAGCATTCGCCCTGACGTCATTGTCGGCTTTCTGTGCGGCGGCAGCGGCGGAGGCCAGCATCATCAGGCCTCGACGCGACTGACGCTCGAGGCGTTTCGCGCGGCAGCGGATCCCTCGCGATACCCGGAACAGATTCGAGAAGGACTTCGGCCCTGGCAGGCGAAGCGCGTGTTTTGCAGCGAGGGAATGGGCGCACAGGCGCAGGGTGCCGATCTTCTCCGCGTGACGGCGACCAGCCAGTTCGACCCGCTGCTGGGGCGTACGTATTCCGAACTTGGTCTCGAGGGTCGCAGCATGCACAAGTGTCAGGGCACATCGCAGCTGCTCTTGCTGCCTGGTGCGTCTCCTGCACGGCTGTATCGACTGAAAGACAGCGTGGTCGGCGAAGCCGGCGTGGCTCCGAAAGACATCTTCGACGACATTGATACCTCTCTGCCCGGGCTTGCGAAGTATGCAGGCGCTCAGCCGCCGGCGAACCTGGTGATTGCGTTGCAAGGGATCGCCACGAACGTGGAGCAGGCGAGACAGGCGGCGGAAGCGCGCGGGCCCGCAGCGGCGGCCGCACCGCTGATTCAGGGCCTGACCGCGTTGAGGAGTTTGCGCGCGTCATTGACCGGGGCGTCGGCAGGGTCTAAAGACCCTGCCCTGCAACTGCCACCCGAAGCGCGCTATGAGATCGAGTTTCGCCTTGCGCAAAAGGAGCCGCAGTTTGAGGAGGCGCTTCTGCTGACGCACGGCATTCGTCTCGAGGCGCTCGCCGACGACGGGACGGTTGTTGTGGGACAGAACCTGAAAGTGTCGACGGTCGCGGGAAACAATGGCACCGCCGATGTGACCTTCAAGTCAGTCAGTCTCTCCGGGTTTAGCACCCAGGGTGACGGTTCGTCGTCGAGTCCCGCGGTGTGTACTCCTGCTACAGGAGCGATTCAAACCGGACGAGCGGTATCTTGCGATTCGACACTTCGCGTGGGGCAAGCACCCCTGTCGACGCCGTATTGGACGCCTCGTCGGGACGCCGCGCGATATGACTTCGAGCGTGATGTACCGTTTGGCGTGGCATTCAGACCGAGCCCATTCACCGCGCAGTTCTCGCTGAGTATCGGCGGCGCGGAGGTCACGATTGATCGAACCATCGAATTTCGCTACAGCGACCTTGTCGCCGGCGAAAAACGAATGGAGCTTCAGGTGGTTCCCGCGTTTGCTGTGAAGACGAGCCCCGAGATAGCGGTCGTTCCTGCGACTTCTGCTGAAGCACTTGAACGGGCCGAGGAAGAAGAATTGGAATTCAAAGCGGAGAAGGAGCCGAGACCGGTGCGTTCCCGCGCGGCGAGCAGGGCCCGTGCGCGCACCGTCGTGGTGGCGGTTACCAACAACCTGAACGGCCCGGTGAACGCCACGGCGTCGATTCAGGCGCCCGCGGGATGGACGGTCACGCCGGCATCCGCGCCCGTGAAGTTCGAGCGAGCTGACGAGCAGGTCACGACGTCGTTCAACATCTTGCCCCCTGCGCGCGCTCGTGCCGGTGAGGTGCTTGTTCAGGCTCTGGTGTCCGCATCCGACAACACCTCCCGCGTTGGCTATCAGGTCGTCGAGTATCCCCATATCCATCGCCGTCACGTCGTCGAAGCCGCGGTCACACGCGTCAAGGTGATCGATTTCCGTATCGCGACCGGATTGCGAGTCGGATATGTCATGGGCGTTGGCGACGAGATGCCGGCCGCGATTCAACAACTCGGCGCCGAGGTCCATCTGCTCGATCCCACTGAACTCGCGTCCGGTAATCTCGGTCGATACCACGTCATTGTGACGGGTGTTCGCGCATACGAACGACGTCCGGATCTGCGGGCGCATAACAGCCGACTGCTCGAATACGTCCGCAATGGCGGCGTTCTTCTCGTCAACTACAACAAGCAGGAATTCAACCAGGCACAGTACGCTCCGTATCCGGCAAAGGTCGGTCAGGATCGCGTGACGGAGGAGAACGCCCCAATCGAAGTGCTTGTTCCGAAGAGTCCCGTATTCAATTTGCCCAACCGCGTCGGGCCCGAGACGTGGGAAGGATGGGTGCAGGAACGCGGGACCTATTTCCTGGCCCAGCGCGATCCGAAATACGTGGACCTCATAAGAACCGCCGATCCGTTTCCGTTGAACCAGGGATGGAAGACCGGTGCGTTGGTCGAAGCGCAGTACGGGAAGGGGAGGTGGATCTACATCGGACTGGGACTGTGGCGTCAACTCCCCGCGGGCACGGATGGCGCCTACACGTTGCTGGCGAACCTACTCAGCCTGGGGAAGATGCCAAGGACGAACACCGTTGGAAAGAAGTAACCGCTTTTCGCCGGAATACATCGCCTGCGTTCTTAACACTGCCTTCGAAGACGCGAAGACATTATTTCTCGATCCGTTGATGCGCATTCACTATGCGCACCTCGTCATGCTCGGCGAGCAGGGCATCGTGCCCTCCGCGCAGGTCCGCGCGATTCGTGACGGCCTGGACCGCATTTCGGTTTCCGACATCCGCAAAACCGAGTACGACGGAACCTGCGAAGATCTTTTCTTCTTTGTCGACCGTCTGCTCGTGCGCGCGTGCGGGGAAGAGGCGGCAGGACGGCTGCATACGGCGCGTTCGCGGAACGACATCGACATGACGATGTACCGCATGCAGCAGCGCTTATTGATCCTGTCGTTGTATGAGAGTGCGGCTCGTCTCCGAGACGTTCTGATCAAGCTGGCGGATGAGCACCGTGAGGACGTGTTTGCCGCGCACACACATACGCAGCCGGCCCAGCCAACGACGATCGCCCATTATCTGCATGCCATCGTCGAACAACTCGAGCGCGACGCAGTGCGCCTGCGCGCGGCCTACGCGACTACGAATAGGAATCCGCTCGGCTCCTGCGCCATTACCGGAACGGGCTTTCCGATCGATCGTCAGCGAACGAGTGATCTGCTCGGATTCGATGGTCCGACCGGCAACACGTACGGCAGCATCGCTACGATCGACTACCTGCTGGAGAGCGTGTCGGCAGCCTCGGTGCTCCTGGCGGGACTGGGTCGCGTCGTTCAGGACTTGTTGTTGTGGTGTACGGCCGAGTTCGGTTATCTGCGGCTCGACGACGAGTTCGTCCAGACGAGCAGCATCATGCCGCAAAAGCGGAATCCGGTTGCGCTCGAACATGCGCGGGCAATTGGCAGCAAGGCGCTCGGCCAGGCGAGCGGAATCGTGCTTTCTGTTCACAACACACCGTTCGGCGACATTGTCGATACGGAAGATGACTTGCAGCCGCTGGTCTTCGCGATGTTCAACGACGCGGATCGCGCCGTGCGGCTGGTCGCCGCCGCGATGAGCACGGCAACGTTCGATTGCGAGCGACTTGCCGCGCGCGCCGAAGAGGGCTGGATCACCGTCACCGAGTTGGCCGATACGCTGGCGCGCGACGAGGGTGTGCCATTCAAGGCCGGTCACACGATTGCGACTCGTCTCGTTGCCGAGGCGAGTCGGCGTCCGACCGAACCCCGCGCCGCATTACTGCGCGAAGTCTCATCGTCGCTGCTTAAGCGTCCCGTCGAGTTCGACGAGGACAGACTCAGCAAGATCCTCAGCGCCCGTCATTTCGTCGATGTCAGAAAGACGCCTGGAGGACCGGCACCGCCGGAGGTCGCTCGAGCCCTGAGTGAATCGCGCAAAGTACTGCAGCGCGACTCGACGTGGTTGAGCGATACGCGCGGAAAGCTGGAGCGGGCAGACAAACAGCTCACCGAAGCGGCGAGGGCTCTCTAACTGCAATCTTCACTGTCACGCTGAGACGTACCACGGTTTCCGTCGAAGATTCGAAGATGAGATGAATCGAAGTCGAAGCGAGAAAAACCCGGCTGGCGCCCAGTGCGCCAGCCGGGCACGTGACAGGGAATCCGCCGCCACGCGCTTCGCGCGTCAGGACGTCCGAGAACTCCAAATACAAGCAGCACTTGATCACGAGCTGTTTGTATTTTGCAGTTCTCGGCGTCCTGAATGCCGGCCTAAGGCGGCCTAAGGCCGGCGGCGGCGGATGCCGCACCGACAGCTTCGCATCTTCGGATCTTCGGAACTTCGCGTTTCAGTCGTGCGGCCCGTGACAGCGTGAGAGTGAAGGCTGCCGCTAGAGAGTTACCACCCAGTGCCGTCCCAATTCAATCGGCAGCGTCCGCAAAAGGGTGTCTACGAGACCGGGGCCATATCGATTGATGAAGTAGACAAGCGTCAGGGTGCGCTCCTGCGGGTGGCCTAGCGGAAAAATCTGCGCCTGGGCGCGCACGAATTGGCGGCGAAGGGTGTCGTCACGCCGTTTTGCTGCTTGAATGACTTTGCCATGGAGCGACTTCAGGTCGTGCTCCATCTTGCCCATGGTCGTTCTTGCGGCTCCAACCAGGGTTGGATCGAGCGTCGGCATCGCGTCGATGACGCGCTGCAACGCCGCGCGCAATGCATTGTCAGCATTCTTGAGGGACTCTTCTATCTCCGGTGGAAGCTGTGATTGTAGAAGCTGATTGAGGGCGGATTCGTCGCGCGAACGCAGCGAGTCGAACTCAACCAGGTGCCTATTTAAGAATCTGGAGGCACTGCCGTCCACCAGCGTTGCGGTCGCGCGCGGATAAATGAGCGGCATCGCAATGTCGAAATGTTGGTAGACCTCGCGCAACTGACCAAGATATGCAAGCTCGCTGGGACCTGACACGTAACAGATGGTAGGGAACAGCGTGTCCTGTACAAGCGGACGCAGCAGGACATTCGGACTGAACCGCCCGGGATTCGTTCGGGCTTCATCAAGGAGCGACTTCAGGGTAACCGGTGTGTCACCAACGAAGAACTGATCGCCGTCGCGACGAATTGGTTGGCGCGCGCCATCGAGATGAAACAGCGATACGCTGCCGGCTTGCGGCGCCACTTGCGGCTGATGGCCGCGGGCGCGCAGCTTTTCACCGCCTGAAGCGGCGAGCGCCGCGGTCCGTCCAGGTGATTCGAGCTCCCGCACGAAAACAGGGGCGGCAAGTGGCTTCGCCGCGGGATCCGCGGCTTCGAAGACCACCAGCCCGTGAGGTCCCAAGATCGATTCAATCCAGGTTGAAAACGCTTCCGCCATTCCCGCACGAGGCCGATAGGCGGCTCGGATGTCGTCGCGGATCTGGGCAGTGAAATCTGTCGTCGGCAGAGTCGCGAGCAGATCGTTGATCGATGCTTCGATCCGATCGTCGAGTCTCAGCTGAGCGATCGGCAGTTCGCCCGCGCCGTCGACGTTTGGGAGCGTGATCGTTTTTGGCTGAAACTCCGCATCCAGGACCGTGCAACTGCGGATCTCTTCCCAGTCATGGTCCTCCGCGTCCACCCAGAAAACGGGGACGGCCGGCACGTTGTGATCGCGGGAAATCTTCGTCGCAAGCTGGATCGCCGTGACTGCCTTGAGCAATGTGAAGAGCGGACCGCCAAATACCCCGGCCTGCTGACCGGTTGCGATTACGACTGCCCGTGGATCCGCCAGGAGAGCCGCGAACTCGCGTGCTCTCGCCGGCGCGCGCCGTGCCGCCTGCTGCGCCGCAATGATTCCCGCGATAGCCGGGTCGCGCGGCTGGGCCTGTGCCCGCGCGATCGCTCCGCGCCAGGCATCCGGCTTGGCCGGATCGCCGGCATACAGCTGACTCAGGTTCTGGAAGTTGAACGCGTACTCGCCAACGAGCGGACGCATCCATTCAAGCGCGCGAACGTCGATGCCGGACGGCCGGGACTCGTCGGCAGCCGCCGCTACACTCGAGTCGGCGCGGGATGAGGCAGGTGACTCGGACAACGCTTCGTACTGTGTCAAAGTTAGTAAATAAGTCAAATATTGAGTCCGAGGGGCTTCGCCCCTCGGACTCCCCTGCAGGCTCTCTCGCGAGCCGCTTCGTCGGCTCGCTCCGTTCGCCTGGCTCGCTTCGCTGCGCTTGCTCGCGTCGTCCTTCGGGCCAGCCTTGCCTCGCCGTAGCACCGTCGATTTATCGGTGCGAAGGCGGGTCGCGGGGGCCCTGAGGCCCCGCTCCGCTCGCGTGGGCTCACTCGCGCGCTCGTTCGCCAAGCTGCTACAAAATTACGTGAACCTGCCGTACTTCGACGCGGCAGGATCGACTGAGGATCCCGCGCTTCGGCTTCGAGAGTGGAACGATCTGTGCTACATTTTTTCGTCCCTCCCCGGAATGACCAGAGACGACCCGGCTGCGTTCGCCCCACCACCTGCCTTCGGACCATTCAGGGTCCTGCATCAGATTGGTATTGGCGCGTTGGGGCCCGTGTTCCGCACCTACGAACCCACACGAGACCGGCTGGTTGCGGTCAAGGTGTTCCGGCTCGACGTCACGCCCGAACAGGCGCAGTCGCTCGCCGATGAACTCGCGCGCGCAGCCGACGCGGGCCTGTTTCATCCGTCAATTGTCGAACCAATCGCTGCAGGGGTTGAAGGGACCATTGCGTATCGCGCCGAGGAATATGTCGCGGCGGAATCGCTCGACGTGGCGATGCGTCACTATGCACCCGCCTCGCTCGACCAGGCCTTGCCCTTTCTCACGCAACTTGCTGGCGCAATCGATTTTGCGCGAGCGGCCGGTGTCGGCCACGGCGGCCTCCACCTGCGTGACGTTTTTGTAACGCCCGACGAAGCCCGCGCCAGCGGTTTCGGCATCGTCGAAGCGCTGGAGCGTGTAGGTGTGCGCGCGCCCGTACGGCGGCCATACAGTGCCCCTGAGCGCATTGCCGGCGAGGAATGGGGTACTCCGGCCGATGTTTTCTCCCTCGCGGCGATTGCTTACGAGCTATTGACGGGCAGGCGACCGTCTGGAACGGGCGACCAGATTGGCGAGCTGGCGGGAGAAAACGTCGGCGGTCATGCGCCAGCCATTCGGGCTGTGCTGGCGCGGGCGATGAGTGAACAGCCTGCGCGGCGTTATGCAACCGCCCTGGGTTTCGCCTCCGCACTGGAGTCCGCTGCGAGAGGCGGCGCCGTGGATGCGGCAGCCGTCGCGGTGACGGCAGCGCCGCGAGAACCGCAGCCGGCAAGCACCGCTGTAGCCGCCACGCCCGTCCCGGTAATCGTCCCGCCGGTTGAAGAAGTCCCGGAAGAAGCGGAAGAAGAACCAATCCACCACGATGTGGCTGTAGAGCGTGACGAGGACGCGGCGCATCATCTTCTCATGCGCGAAGCGGAAGAAGCTGAACCGACGCTGTTCGATGACGCAGAAGAAGAATCCGTAGCCGACCTCGCCCTCGACGCCACGTCGGCCGCTGCCGATCACTCAACACGGTGGAAGCGCGATCGTTTGCTCGAGGATCGCGACGTGGCTGCCGTCTCGTCGGTGAATCATCTTCGAGCCGCGCGACACGACGAGCAGCCGTTTGCTTCAACGCTGGGTGGCGACGTTCTTTCGACCGCTGTGGAACGCCCACGGCCAGCAGCTTTGCCCGTTGCGCTTGGAGTGATCCTCGGACTGTTGATTGGTGCGGCAATCGGATACTCAGTCGGTTTCCGCGACACCGATACGCCCTCAACAGTGACGGAAACGCCAGCCACGAATTCGGCTCCGCCGGCGAGTCAACCGCAGCAGCCGACCCGGACGTACAGTGAACAAGCCGTCGCACCGTCGGCGGCGCCGACAACCGCGCCAAGCGGGGAAGCGCCCCCAGTGCCCGGCGACGCACCGGCAGCTGCAACACCGGCGCGAACCGAAGCGCCGTCACCGGTTGTCACGACAGCGCGCTTGACCGTCCTTTCCGCGCCATCACGCGCGGGCGTCACAATCAATGGAAAGTGGCGCGGACGAACACCGCTCACCCTCGACGCGTTGCCATTAGGCAAGTACACCGTGCGCGTCGTGCAGCCTGGCTTTGCGGCGTCGAACCAAGACGTTAGTCTGACCACTCGTCAGCCCATGCGGACCGTGTCGGTCCGTCTGCAGCCCGTCAACGCCCGCAGTACGTCTTCCGAGAGTGCTCGACCTGCGACGACTGGTCGCGCGACGCCGCCTCGGGAATCAGCGGCGCAAACCTACGCCGGCACGATCTTCGTGGACTCGAGACCGAGAGGCGCGACCGTCCTGATCGACGGAAAAGCGGTCGGAACGACGCCCGCGAGCATTCCGGACATTCCGATTGGTTCACACGTGGTCAGGTTGGAACTCACCGATCACCGCGCGTGGACGACCAGCACACGCGTCACTGCGGGAGAGCAGGCGCGGGTCACCGGATCGCTCGAACGCATACGATGAAAGCTACACTCGCACTTGAAAATGGGCTCTGGTACGAAGGAGAGGCGGCGGGTGCTGCCGGCGAAACCGGCGGCGAAGTGGTCTTCAACACCAGCCTGACCGGATACCAGGAAATCCTCACCGATCCGTCCTACGCTGGTCAGATCGTCACGATGACGTGCCCGGAAATCGGGAACTACGGCGTCGCGCCCGACGATGGGGAGTCGCGCGAGCCGCAGGTGGCGGGATTCATCATTCGCGACGAGTCGCCGGTCGCCAGCAACTGGCGCGCCGACAGCACGCTGCGCGATTACCTCGTACGAAACAACGTCGTGGCGATCTCCGACATCGATACGCGTGCGTTGACGCGCGTGCTCCGCTCCGCCGGAGTGATGCGCGGGGTGATCGCCACCGGCGATGCGGACCCGCGAGTCTTGATCGAGAAAGCGCGCGGGCTGACGCCAATGGAAGGCTCCGATCTCGTTCGTGGTGTGACGTGCGAGGCTCCGTTCGACTGGAAGCCGTCGACGCCGGATGAATTTGCGCCGTACCCGCAACGCCGGGCGAGGCGGCCGTTGAAGGTTGCCGCCTACGACTACGGGATGAAGTGGAACATCCTACGGCGATTCACTGCATACGGGTGCGACGTGCGTGTCTACCCCGCAATGGCGCCGGCGTCGGAGCTTCTCGAGTCAAGTCCCGACGGTGTGTTCCTCAGCAACGGCCCAGGCGATCCGGCAGTTCTTGATTACGCGGTCGAGAACGCACGAAATCTGGTGAAAGCGGATGTGCCGGTGTTCGGCATCTGTCTTGGGCATCAGATCCTGTCGCTCGCGATGGGTGGATCGACATACAAACTCAAGTTCGGCCACCGCGGCGCGAATCATCCGGTGAAGGAGCTCGACAGCGGGAAGGTTGAAATCACTTCTCAGAATCACGGCTTCGCGGTCGATCCGCGTTCGCTACCGAAAGACGTGCGGGTCACGCATGTCAATCTTTACGATGGGACCGTGGAAGGACTTCGCCACCAGACCAAGCCCGTGTTCTGTGTGCAATACCATCCCGAGGCCGCCCCGGGTCCACACGACGCCGACTACTTGTTCCGGCAGTTTCTTGACGAGATGGAAAAGCGAGCGTAATGCCCAAGCGCACTGACATCAAACGCGTGCTGGTGATCGGCTCCGGCCCGATCGTCATCGGCCAGGCATGCGAGTTCGATTATTCCGGCACCCAGGCGTGCAAGGCGCTCCGCGCTGAAGGACTGGAAGTCATTCTCGTCAACAGCAATCCGGCGACAATCATGACCGATCCGGAGATCTCGGATCGGACCTACGTCGAGCCGCTGACGCCGGAGATCCTCGAGAAAATCATCGAACGGGAGCGTCCGCAAGCAGTGCTCCCGACCGTCGGCGGGCAGACGGCCCTGAACCTGGCGGTCGCGCTCGCAAAGCAGGGCACACTGCAGAAGTACGGCGTCGAGCTCATTGGCGCGTCGGTGAACGCCATCAACCTCGCCGAAGATCGATTGAAGTTCCGCGATGCGATGCGGGAGATCGGCGCCGATGTGCCTGAGAGCCGCTACGTCGGCAACATGGAAGATGCCCTCGCGGCGGTCGAGGAGCTTGGGTTTCCGATCATCATCCGTCCGTCTTTCACGCTCGGCGGCGTTGGCGGCGGGATCGCCTACAACATCGAAGAATTCCGGGAACTGGCCAGCCGCGGGATCGACCTGAGTCCCGTTCACGAAGTCCTGCTCGAAGAGTCCGTCATCGGCTGGAAGGAATTCGAGCTCGAGGTGATGCGCGACTGCGCCGACAACTTCGTCGTCATCTGCTCGATCGAAAACGTCGATCCGATGGGTGTCCACACCGGCGACAGCATTACCGTCGCGCCGGCGCTCACATTGACCGACAAGGAATACCAGCGGATGCGCGATCTCGCGCGCCGGATCATCCGCCGTGTGGGCGTCGAGACCGGCGGATCGAATATCCAGTTCGCCATCAACCCCGACACTGGCCGGATCATCGTCATCGAAATGAATCCGCGCGTGTCACGGTCGTCGGCGCTGGCGTCGAAGGCAACCGGGTTCCCGATCGCGAAGATCGCGGCCAAGCTCGCGCTTGGCTATCACCTCGACGAGATCCCGAACGACATCACCCGCCTGACTCCCGCATCGTTCGAGCCGACGATCGACTACGTCGTGGTGAAAGTGCCGCGCTGGGCGTTCGAGAAATTTCCGCGCGCCGATCGGACGCTCACGACGCAGATGAAGTCGGTGGGCGAGGTGATGGCGATCGGCCGGACGTTCAAGGAATCGTTCATGAAAGCTTTCGCGTCGCTCGAGCTCGGCGCGAGCGGCCTTCTGTTTGGCGACAATACGAAACGGCCGCATACCGGAATGACGGCAGAGGAGGAAGAAGGGGCGCTGCAGCGAGAGTTGAGCGTGCCGAACGATCGCCGCATGTGGGCGATCTTTCGGGCTTTCGATCGCGGCTGGACCGTCGATGAGGTCCACGAGCTGACGCGCATCGATCGATGGTTCCTCGTGCAGTTCTCGCAGATTGTCGAGTTGCAGCGGTCGGCGAGCCTCGTTGGCCTGCGCGGCATCTCGCGGGACATGCTGCGAACGCTCAAACGCTCCGGCTTCAGCGATCGCGAGCTCGGACCGATTCTGGGTGCGGACGAGGAGACGGTTCGAAACGCGCGCGCCGAACACGGTTTGCGGCCGGCGTACAAACGGATCGACACGTGCGCTGCGGAATTTGAGTCGTTCACGCCCTACTTGTACGGCACCTACGAGCAGGAGTGCGAAGCAGATCCGACACCGAGGCAGAAAGTCGTGATCCTCGGCAGCGGGCCAAACCGCATCGGTCAGGGGATCGAGTTTGACTACTGCTGCTGTCACGCCGCGTTCGCGCTTCGCGAGGAGGGGTTCGAGACCGTCATGGTCAACTGCAACCCCGAAACCGTGTCGACAGACTACGACACAGTCGATCGGCTGTACTTCGAGCCGCTGACTTTAGAAGACGTTTCCGCGATCATCGCGCGCGAGCAGGAAGCCGGCGGTGACGTCTCCTGCGTCGTGCAATACGGTGGTCAGACGCCGTTGAAGCTTGCGCTGCCGCTGCAGGCGGCTGGCATCAAAATCATCGGCACGTCGCCGGACTCGATTGACCTGGCTGAAGATCGCGAGCGGTTCGCGCAGTTGTTGTGGGATCTCGGCATTCCACAGGCGCCGAGCGGCACCGCCTTGACGCCTGAGGAGGCACGCGACGTCGCTGAGAAGATCGGATTCCCACTGGTCGTTCGTCCCTCGTACGTGCTTGGCGGACGGGCGATGGCGATCGTCTACGACATGGCCGCGCTCGATCGCTACATGATTGCCGCCGTGTCGGTGTCGCCCGGGCATCCCATTCTGATCGACAAGTTCCTGGAAGATGCAGTCGAGCTCGACGTTGATGCGGTGGCGGACGCCACCGGTGCCGTCATCATCGGCGGCATCATGGAGCACATCGAGGAAGCGGGGATTCACTCTGGCGACAGTTCGTGCGTCATTCCGCCATATAAGGTGATCGATCGCCACGTCGCGACGATCCGCGATTACACGAGACGCATCGCACGCGCGCTGAAGGTCGTCGGTCTGATGAACACACAGTTCGCGATCAAAGACGACGTGATTTACGTCCTCGAGGTGAATCCCCGTGCGTCCCGCACGGTGCCGTACCTGTCAAAAGCGACCGGCGTGCCACTGGCGAAGGTCGCTGCCCGCGTGATGATCGGACGGACGCTCGAGCAGCTCGGCCTCACCGAGGATCTGGAAGTGTCCGGATTCTTCGTGAAGACACCGGTGTTTCCATTCGTTCGGTTCCCTGGCGTCGACACGATCCTCGGCCCGGAGATGAAGTCCACCGGCGAGGTGATGGGCGGCGCGTCAACCTTCGGTACGGCCTTCGCCAAAGCGCAGATCGGCGCGGGCATGCAGCTGCCCACGGAAGGCACGGCGTTCATCAGCGTGAACAATCACGACAAACCGGCGGTGGTGCAGATCGCGCGCGACCTGCGGGATCTCGGATTCCGTCTCGTCGCCACGCGCGGCACGGCGAGCTACCTGCGAGCGCACGGCCTGAACGCCGAGATCGTCTTCAAGGTCAACGAGGGCCGGCCGCACGTTGGGGACGAGATTCTCAACGACAAGATTCAGATGGTCATCAACACGCCGCTCGGCCGCGAGTCGTTCTTCGACGATCGGACCGTCCGACGAATCGCGATGATGCACGGCGTGCTTTCGATTACCACCCTCACCGGCGCTGCCGCGACCGTGAATGCGATCAAAGCCCTCCGATCCGAAGGACTCACGGTGCGCGCGCTGCAGGAGTACCACGCAGAAACAACGACGCGAAAGGCATAACGGCGCAGCAAATTCTGCGCGCCGTACAGTCCTGGCGCGCGTGGGCAGGTCCACGGCGCACGTTTTCGTGTTGAGTTCCACGCGTCAGGCGAATCGGCCTTAATCGAACAACTCCAGCGCACGCGTTGCATGCCATGACGGCGTGCGTCTGCCCGCTCCCCTCGTTGCCGTTCCATTGTTCATTGGGTGTGCGGCGGGAGTCGCTCTTGCCGACAGCCTCACGTCCGATGCGTCGCTTCGTCTGGCTGCCGCAGCCTCGCTGACCCTGATTGCCGCGCTTGGGTTCTTTGCCGACGGATCCGGTGCTCGCTGCGCGGTGGCGATTGTTGCAGGTTGTGTGCTGAGCGGTGCCTCGTTCGGCCTGTCGGCGGCGGTTGCGGCGTACAGCCCTAGTCTTCTTTCCTGGTTCAACACATGCGACGAGAAATGTCGCGATCGTCCGGTGTCCCTGGAGGGCGTTCTTCGGGAGGACGCGGCGCTCTCGCCAGCGGGAGTCTCCCTGCTGCTCGACGCACGCATCAGGATTGATCTCGCTGACGGTGTCCGTCGCCGAGCGGCTGGCGGTGTTCGCCTGAGCGTTGGCGGAGTCGCCGCCGTGGATCTTCTCAGCGAGTGGCGTGCCGGCCGCACCATCCGCGCCCCTGTACTTCTTCGTTTGCCAACCTCCTATCGCGATCCGGGCGTGCCGGACGATGTGCGGGGGCTGGCGCGGCGTGGGGTCGTGCTACTCGGGACGGTGAAGAGTGGATCGCTGGTCGAGATCGTCAGGCGGGGCAGCGTTCACTCTGAAGCAGCGGCGGCGGCACGTGCCTGGGTCCGTGCGCGATTGCATCGCTCGGTTGGACACTGGAATCCTCGGTCAGCGGCGATCGCGATCGCGGTTCTGATCGGCGACCGATCGGGCCTCTCTGACACTGACGAGCGTCGGCTGCAGGAAGCTGGCACGTATCACGTCATCGCGATCTCCGGTGGCAATATCGCCATCCTGGCCGCGATTCTTCTCGGCTTGCTTCGCCTGTTCAGCGTGCCGGCTGCGACGTCAGCCGCCGTGACGATCGTGGCGTTGCTCTTCTACGGTCATGTGGCCAGTGGCGGCGCCTCTGTGTCGCGGGCGGTGACTGCGGCCTGTGTTTATCTCGGCGGCCGGATGCTGGATCACCGCGGCCCTCCTCTGAACGCGCTGGCAGTCGCCGCGGCCGTGGCTCTGGCGGCATCACCGCTGGCGGCGTTCGACGGCGGTTTCCTCCTGTCGTTCGGCGCCACGCTCGGGATCCTGATCGGTGCGCCGCGATTGAGTCGCTTGTTCAGCACTCACTTCGACGTCACCGGTCGTCACTCCGGTGACGTTGCCGCCCCGATTCGCGTCCTGCGTGCAGCGCTCAAGCCGACTATTTCGTTGTTCTCGGCGACTCTCTGCGCCGAGCTTGCGCTGATACCCGTGAGTGCATGGTTCTTCTCGCGCATCACGATTGCGGGACTCGGCTTGAATTTCCTGGCGATCCCGTTGATGGCGATCGTGCAGAGCGCGGCGATGTTGACCCTGGCCGCGGCGCCGGCATCAGAGAGTGTTGCTCTCGCAAGCGGTTACATCACGCATTTAGCGGCATCAGGTCTCGTCAGTTCAGCGGCCGTAGTGAACTTTGCCCGTTGGACGTCGCAGTCGGTTGTGACACCCACGTGGTGGTTGATCGGCGCGTACTACGGTTTCTGCTGTCTGCTTCTGCGGCGTCGAACGTGGCGCCTTGGTCTCGCCGGCCTTGCCTGCACGTTGGCGTTGATGGTCTTGCCGCCGCCGTTCGCACGGCCGGTACCTCCACCCGCCCACCGCGCGTTACGTGTCGTGTTTCTGGATGTGGGGCAGGGAGACTCCACGTTAATTGAGCTACCCGACAAGCGATTCATGCTGGTCGATGCCGGCGGTCTCGCGGGAACCGGGTTCGACATTGGCGAGCGCATTGTGACGCCTGCGTTGGTGGCACTCGGCGCGAGAGCCGTCGACACGCTCGTCCTCACCCATGGCGACCCGGATCACATCGGCGGTGCGCCGGCCGTGCTGCGGCACTTCTCGCCACATCACATCTGGGAAGGTGTTCCAGTGCCGCCCCATCCTGGCCTGCGCGAGCTGGCGTCACTGGCTCGCGGTTCGGCGGTGCTGTGGCGCACCGTCCAGGCTGCCGATCGCGAGCTCGCGGGTGGCGTCGAGATCCGCGTACTGCATCCGCCCATTCCCGATTGGGAACGGCAGCGGGTGCGCAACGAAGACTCGGTCGTTCTCGAGATCCGATTCGGCGAGGTCTCGATTCTCCTGCCCGGCGACATAGGGCGCGAAGCGGAGCAGCGGCTGACTCCACTTCTCGCGACCGCACGGCTGACAATCGTGAAGGCGCCGCACCACGGCAGCGCGACCTCCAGCACGCAACCCTTCATCGACGCACTTCATCCATCAGCAGTCATCTTTAGCGCCGGACGCGGCAATCGCTTCGGTCACCCGGCGCCCTCTGTCGTCGACCGCTATCGAGCCGCGAACTCGGTGATTTTTCGGACAGACGAGGACGGAGCGATTGGGCTGGATACGGATGGAAAGAGTGTCGAGATGTGGACCTGGATGGGCCGCCGGGTCCGCATTCAACATTCTTCACCGTCACGCTGAAACGAGCCCACGGCTTCACGTCGAAGAGTCGAAGAGTCGAAGGAGGAGTGATGCTGAAGAAATACGCTGACTTAGCCCCCGAGCAGGAAGCCATAGTAGCGACCGTAATCGGATGCGCAATCAATGTTCACAGAGTCTTAGGCCCGGGCTTCAAGGAATGCATTTACCACACTGCGCTGCGGCTCGAGCTCGAATCCCAAGGACTGGCATATGAGAGCGAGAAGCCAATTGAAGTGAAGTACCGGCAGTGGAGGATTCCTGGCCAGAAGGTGGATCTCATTGTGGCGGGTATTGTTCTCGTAGAGATCAAGGCAGTTCCGAGGCTACGGGTACTTCACCGGTGTCAGGTGCAGTCGTACCTGAAAACTACGGGACTACCGATCGGCTTACTAATGAATTTCAATTCTCGTCTGTTGAAGCAAGGACTGCAGCGAGTCACGCCGCTCGGGCCGCGCGAAGCGCGGCCGGAGTGATGGACGAGTCGCAAAGACAAGCCACCGCTGGAATGTTCGTGACTTGTCTTTGCGACTCGCCCATCACTTCCGTCGCCGGCCTCTTGCCGGCGACCGAGCGGCTCTGCGTGATGGAGAAGCAGGCTTCTCACCCTTCGACTCTTCGACTCTTCTCATCTTCGACGTGACCGTGGGTTTGTTCAACAAGGGCTGGTGTTTGATCTTCGCCCACGCAGCCTCCATCTCCTCCAACCTCGCATCGTGAATCGAACGCCCCTGTTTCTCGAACGCCTGTTCCAGCGCTTCGAAGCGCCCACTGAACTTCGCGTTGGCTGCTCGAAGCGCGGACTCCGGTTCGATGCCGAGCTTTCTCGACAGATTCGCGATCGAGAAGAGCAGGTCACCCATTTCTTCTTCCGTCCGTTCCACACCTTCGGTCGCGATTGCGCGGCGGAGTTCAGCCACCTCTTCCTCGATCTTGTCGACGACCTCCGTGGTCCGCGCCCAATCGAAGCCGACCGCGGCGACGCGCGTACCTATCTCGTGGGCGCGGAGCAGTGACGGCAAAGACGATGGCACGCCGCGCAGAATCGAGCGCCGCTCTCCGGCGTCCTGTTGTTCGCGCGCCTTGATCTGTTCCCACTGCTCGACGACCTCGCCGGCCGTGCGAACGCGCGAACCGGCAGGACCGAAGATGTGGGGATGGCGGCGGATCAGTTTGTCTGAGATCGCGCGAAGTGAGTCGGACACCGTGTAGCGCCCGTCATCCGTTTCGATCTGGGCGAGGAACACGCCCTCGAACAGGAGGTCGCCGATCTCGCCCAGAAGATCAACGTGGTCGCCGCGATCGATTGCGTCGAGAACCTCGTACGTTTCTTCGAGGACGAAGCCTCGCAGCGACTGAATCGTCTGCTCGCGATCCCATGGGCAGCCCTTCGGTCCACGCAATCGCGCCATGATGTCGACCAGTTTCTGAAACTCGCGTCCCGCGGTTCTCTGCGACAAGCCCGGCTTCGCACGAGATTGAATCGCTCGCGCACGCGACGCGGAAGCACGTGTGGCCATCGGCGACTATGCTAGCATTCGAACGTGGAGACGCCCGATTCCGGCATCACGTTCAGCGGCTTCATTCTGTCGCTGGCCACGACGGCCGCCGTGCACTTCGGCGACCTCGCCGACCCGAACACTGGCAACAAAGTTGAGCCAAACCTGCAAGCGGCAGCACAGATGATCGAACTCATCGCCATGCTGCAGGAAAAGACCAAAGGCAATTTGATCGAACCTGAAGCGCGTCTCGTCGACGACCTGCTCTACGAACTGCGCGTCCGCTACGTCCAGGCGCAGCAGGGAGAGAAGCGCATCGTCGAACCGTAGCTCATTCCCTTGCGCATTACTTTTCTCGGGACCGGAACGTCACATGGCGTGCCGATGATCGGCTGCGACTGCGACACGTGTCATTCGCCCGATCCGCGCGACAAGCGATGGCGCGCGTCCGTGTACGTCGAGACCGATGAGGGACAGTCGCTGCTGGTGGATGCGGGGCCGGACATCCGGGCACAGTCGCTGGCGTTTGGAGTGCGGCGGGTGGACGCCATCATCTTCACCCACGGGCATGCCGACCACATCATGGGACTCGACGACATCCGCCGATTCAATGTGATGCAACAGCGCCCGATGCCATGCTTCGGCGACGAAGCGACGCTCCAGGATTTGCGGCGAACGTTCTTTTACGTGTTCGATCCGAACACACCGCGTGGCGGAGGGCTTCCGCAAATTGAATTGTTCCGCATCGCCGGTTCTTTCTGTATTGGCCGGCAAGAGATCACGCCGGTTCCGATCTTTCACGGCAAGCGGCCGATTCTCGGACTGCGGATCGGGAAGTTCGCCTACCTCACCGACTGCAGCCGGATCCCGGACGAGTCGTGGCCGCTGCTTGACCGACTCGATCTGCTCGTGCTTGACGCGCTTCGCGAGACGCCGCACCCGACGCATTTCTCTTTAGCGGAGGCCATCGAGGTCAGCGCGCGCATTGGCGCGCGACGGACCTGCTTCACACACATGTGCCACAATCTTCGTCATGCCGATACGTGCGCCAAGCTTCCGCAGGGCGTCGAGCTGGCGTATGACGGATTGGTCGTTGAGCTCTGAAAGTGCTGATTGCTGATTGATGATTGCCCACTTCCCAGATGACCCGCCCCTGCGCTGGCACAACCCTGTGCTCGCGCTCGGGAACTTCGATGGCCTGCACCGCGGGCACATGAAAATCATCGATCGCGTCCGGCGCCGGGCCGGAGAGCGTGGCGGCACACCGGCGGCGATGACCTTCGAGCCGCATCCGCCGCGGGTTCTTCGCCCGGACAAAGCGCCGCCGCTGCTCATGACCAAAGAGCAGAAGATCGAGGCGCTCACGCGTTCGGGAATGCAGGGCGTTGCGATTGTTCGATTCACGCGTGAGCTGTCGCAATGGGACCCCGAAACCTTCGTCCGCCAGGTCCTCGTTGAGTGGCTGCACGTCGTCGAAGTCTGGGTCGGCGCAAATTTTCTGTTCGGTCACGAGCGAAGCGGCACCTTCAGCGTCCTGCGATCGCTGGGTGCTCGATACGGGTTTCGCGCGGAGAAGATCGACCCGATCCGATACAAAGACTTCGTCGTCAGCAGCACGCGGGTGCGGCGGCTGCTCAGTGAAGGCCGCGTGGATGAAGCGGGTGCGCTTCTCGGCCATCACTACTTTATCGATGGAACGGTGGCGCGGGGGGCGGGGCGCGGACGTGAGCTCGGGGTCCCGACCGCGAACCTCACGACCTGCAATGAACTGGTGCCTCCAACTGGCGTCTACGCCACCACCGTGACGATCGACGAGGTCGTCCATCCGTCGATTACAAATATCGGCATGCGTCCGACGTTTGGTGACGCCGACCGTCCGGTCATCGAGACCCACCTGTTTGATGTCACCCGCGATCTGTATGGCGCATCGCTCAGGCTGTCGTTTGTCCAGCGGCTGCGCGACGAACGCGCATTTCCCGATGTCGACGCGCTCCGCGCGCAGATCGAGGCCGATTGCCGGAGCGCACGGCGATTGTTCGGCCGCATTTCGCTGTAGAATCTTGAGCATGTCTCAAGCGCCGGACCGTGCTCCGGGTGGAATGCTGCTGCGTTTGTCGGTGCCAGCCGGTGGCGACCTGCGGGTCGTAGCCGTCGACATCGCCAAGCGGATCGCCGAATACCTGCGCGAAGGCGCGCCAGACACCCAGGGGTTGAGGGTCGCCATCGAGGGCGTGGTGTCGAAAGTAGCCCCGGCCGCGAGCGACGCGGAGATTACGTTCGACTTTCGCGAGGTCAACGGCGAACTTCAGATCGAAGCGCACTGCGGCAGCCGGTCGTCCGAGGTGCGCTGCCCGCTGCCTGCCTGACCGCACGATTACCGCGCAATCCATTGCTAGAGGTGCTTTCAAAACCGACTGCGGGCGGACTGGCGAACGAGCGCGCGAGTGAGCCCACGCG
>DASTVZ010000253.1:0-6902 GCA_035758845.1 Vicinamibacterales bacterium | reverse complement strand
GTCGTATCGATCGGTGGTAACGGGCGTGATGCGATCAGTGTCGGGGCTGTAGAGATAAAGACGTGTCATCTGGTTGCGATCGGGCGCGGTGTAGGCGAGCCACTTGCCGTCGGGCGACCAGGTGACATCGGCGAAGTCTCCATCGCCGCACTCCGCGATCCGTTTATTCGTCTTCGCCGCGATGTCGTACACCCAGAGCTGCTGGTTCTTGTCGAAGTGTGCGATGCGGCTGCCGTCCGACGAGGGGATACCGTCCCATCGCAAGACCCTGGCGTCGGTCGTCAGTTGCATGCCATCGCCGACGCCGTTCGCCGGCACTTTCCAGAATTCGACTTCACCGCTCTGATCCGACAACGCCAGGAGCGATTTCCCATCCGGAAAAAACCGTCCTTCGCGGTATCGCACCTTCTTGTCGCGTGTCGCTTCAACGATGCGTCCTTGCTGCGCCGGCATCACGAACACCTGTCCGCGTGCGGTCAGCACAACGCGATCGCCAGTCGGCGACACGTGCGCGCTCGTCACCCATTCCATCGGCGTGCGAATCCACTTCTCCCGCAGTTGATCGAAATCCGACACAAGTTTGATTGGGACGGCGCGATCCTGGTTGCCGGCAATGTCGAACACGCGAATGTCCGCGCCAAGCTGATAGGCAATCCGTCCGTCGGCGAGGGACGGGGACGCTGCATCGAGCCCGCTGTGATGTGTGTGTTGTCGCGGCCCGCCTCCGCGCTCGGCTATCGACCAGATGTTCATCGTCCCATCACGATCGCTGAGGAAGTACAACCGCCCGTTCCACAGCATGGGGTTCTTGCTGGTCCCCTTGTAGTCGGCCGTCAGTTCGACGGCTTCCTTGTCCCCGTCTGCATACCGCCACACGTTCTGCGCCGTGCCCCCCTGATACCGTTTCGTGTAGCTGCCTTGAAAGGCGAGCCGCGTGAAGTACAGCGTCTTGCCGCTCGGGTCGTACCATCCGTCGCTCGCCTGGGCGAGCGGAACGACAGAGCGTGCACCGGTCGCCGGATTGACGCGCGAGAGCTGTGTGTTTGGAAGTGTCGAGAAGCGTCGCGTCGTGTAGAGCACATCGCCCGATGGCGTCCAGCCGCCGACAAGCGCCGTGCCCCCTTCGAACGTCTGCCGAACCGGCACGCCCCCCTCGATCGAAACGGTGTACACCTCGGTTGGCCCCTCATACGCGGCCGAAAACGCGATAGTCTTTCCGTCGGGCGAGATCGCCGCTCTCGACTCTTCTGCCGGATGGGTCGTAAGCCGCTGCGCGACGCCGCCGTTGACGCTCACGCGCCAGAGATCACCTTCGGCGGTAAACACGAGCGTGTCGCCATGAATCGCTGGGTAGCGGTAGTAGCCAAGGGAGGTCGCATCAGCCGCGGCTCGCGGGTGCGCCAGCGCAACCGCGCCGAGAACCGCGACGACGAGGCCGAAGGAAATCTGTTTGTTCATACGTGGGGAATTCTGGCGTAATCAGTTTCCAGTTTCCAGTTTTCAGTTTCCGCGTTCCCGGACTGTCCCTCGACGACCCCCGCGAACCTGACACGGACGCGAACGGAGCGTAGCGAAGTGAGCTAGGCGGGGTGCAGGGGGCCCGCCGATTCAAAATTTGACCTCGCGCACGCCGACCCGCTATACTCCGGTCAATCGTGACGATGTGCACCACGCCCCAGACGGTTGGCCGAAAGCGGACGAAGCGAATCCGCAGGCCGGGGGTGTGTGAGATCGTCACCTAGCTGACAGCTCACAGCAGGATCACAGCACCCGCCGGCCCCGCAAGAGGCCGGCGGGTTTTTTTTTGAGCAAGAGACTTCAGCCGCCGCCGAGCGCGGCGCGCGAAGCCATGAGAGATGGAGATCATGCAGACCAAACGAATCGACGTAGGCGTTCTCGGCGCGACCGGAATGGTCGGGCAGCAATTCATCCGCCAACTCGCCGACCATCCGTGGTTCCGTCCCGCATGGTTTGCCGCCAGCGAGCGATCGGAAGGAAAGACGTACGCCGAAGCCGCATCGTGGCGGCTCTCGTGGCCGATGCCTGCAGACGTGAGAGGTGTTCGCGTCGACACGTGTACTCCCGGGCGTGGGCCTCACTTGATGTTCTCGGCGCTGGATGCAAATGCTGCCAAGGACGTCGAACCGGCCTTCGCCCAAGCGGGGCACCTCGTCATCAGCAACGCGCGCAGCTACCGCATGGACCCGCTGGTTCCGCTTCTCATCCCCGAAGTCAACGCCGATCATCTCGCACTCGTGCCGGCGCAGCAGCGTGAACGTGGCTGGACGGGTGCGATCGTCACCAATCCGAACTGCTCGACCGTGGTGCTCTCGATGGCGCTCGCCCCGCTGCGTCAGTTCGGCATTCGATCGGTGATGGTCACAACGCTCCAGGCCGTCTCAGGTGCGGGGTATCCGGGCGTCGCGTCGCTCGACATCCTCGGCAACGTCGTGCCGGCGATTTCAGGCGAAGAAGAAAAGATCGAGAGCGAGACGCAGAAGATTCTCGGGCAGCTTGACAGCATGCGCGTGAAGCCGCATCCCATGGTGGTGAGCGCGCAGACCACGAGAGTGCCGGTAATCGACGGCCACACCGAAAGCGTTTCAATCGCGTTTGACGGGCGCGCGTCGATCGACGACGTCATCGCGGCGTTGCGATCGTTCCGCGGCAGGCCGCAGGACCTGAATCTGCCGACCGCACCGCCGAACCCGATTGTGTGGACCGACGCGGGCGATCGTCCGCAGCCACGGCTCGACGCGGAGCGCGATGGCGGCATGACCGTCACTGTCGGCCGCGTGCGCAAGTGCCCGGTGCAGGACGTCAAGTTCATCGCGCTCGGACACAACACCATTCGCGGCGCCGCGGGCGCTGCGGTACTGAACGCAGAATTGATGCGCGCCGAGGGCCTTTTGGTCGGCGATTAAGCCTTGCTGATTGCTGAATGCCGATCGCTGATTTTTGTGTTTGCGGATTGTCGATTGTGATTGCGGATTGTTGATTTGAGGAACGAATGGCGACATTGCAAGGATCCGATTCGGCTGAACTGAATAGCCACCTCCAACCGAGTGCGTCGCGATCGGCCGACGTGCCGCTGACCGGGCCAATCGTCATGAAATTCGGCGGCACGTCGGTGGCGGATGCGGATGCGATCATGCGCGTGGTCGCCATCGTCAAGGCGGCGCGCGATGGTTCTGGGCTGCCGCCGGTGGTAATCGTGTCGGCGATGAGCGGCGTGACCGATCGGCTCCTCGAGCTCACCTCCTCTGCCGAGCGCCGTCGCGACGCGCACGTGCTCAACGGCGTCGCCGAATTGTCGCGTCGTCACTTCGAAGCAATCGAGCGATTGCTTCCGGCCGATGTCGCCAACGGTGTGCTCGTCGAAGTCGGCGCGCAGCTCGACGACCTCCGCGCCCTGCTGAAAGCGACCGCCATTTTGCGCGCCGCCTCCCCCAGCGCTCACGACGCGATCGTCTGCACCGGTGAACTCATCAACAGCCGCATCGTCGCCGCGGCGCTCGAACAGAACGGCGTGCCGTCGGCATGGGTCGATGCACGCCGAACGATTGTTACCGACACTGCGCACATGGCCGCCTCGCCAAAGCCGGATGAAACGCGCGAGGCTGTGGGGCGAGAGCTCATGCCGCGGATCGCCGAGGGGCGCGTGCCGGTGGTTGGCGGCTTCGTTGGCGCGACCAGCCAGGGCGTGACCACGACGCTCGGACGTGGTGGTTCAGATTATTCGGCGGCAATCATCGGCGCCGCGCTCGATTCACGCGAGATCCAGATCTGGACGGATGTCGACGGCATGCTGACCGCAGATCCGCGCGTTGTCGAGTCGCCGCGCGTGGTGCCGTTCCTCTCGTTCGGCGAAGCGTCCGAACTCGCGTACTTTGGCGCCAAGGTCTTGCACCCGAGCACGATCCTGCCAGCCGTGGACAAGGACATCCCGGTTCGTATTTTGAACAGCCGCCGCGCCAGCGGGCCGGGTACGACGATCACGGGCGAACCGCCTTCGGCCGATCGCCAGCTCGCGGCGGTCGCCTGTAAACGGCACGTGACCATGGTCGAAATCACCTCGACTCGCATGCTGATGGCGCATGGGTTTCTCCGGCGGGTGTTCGAGGTATTCGAGCGTCATCGAACGGCGGTCGACGTTGTGACAACATCAGAGGTCAGCGTCTCGGTGACCGTCGACGACGCAGCCCGGCTCGACGATATCGTCGGAGCGCTGCGCGAGTTCGCCGAGGTGAACGTCGAAGGAGGGCTCGCAATCCTGTGTGCCGTCGGCGACAATCTGCGATGCGATCCGCGCATCGCGGCGCGCGTCATCGGCGCCCTCGACGGCTTCCCGGTTCGCATGGTGTCGCAGGCAGCGTCGCGGCGAAACGTCACGATCGTGTTACGGGATGAAGATTTGGCTGAAGGCATGGCGCAGCTTCACGGGGAATTTTTTGGATAGTGAGTTGGGTGCCAGGGGTGCCAAGAGTGCTAAGGGTGCCGCGAGGCGAACGAGCGCGCGAGTGAGCCCACGTGAGACGCCTCCGCGCCGCGCGCTACGGCGCCCAAGGCGGAGCGGCCGCTTCAAGAGGATCTCGCGCTTGCCCGCCGTAGCCCTGGCGAAGGCGGAAGCGTGTAGGGGCCTCGGAGTGATTAGAGTGCTAAGAGTGCTGGTGTGCTACTGCTGATCGTCGGTTACGGGCGGATGGGGAACCTGGTGGCGTCACTGTGCCCCGAGTACGGATTCGATGTCGCCGGTACGGTCGATATCGCGGAAGCGGCAGCACCGGACAAGTGGCCACAGGCAGACGTTGCGATCGATTTTTCGATCGCGGATGCAGTGCCGGAGAATGCGCGACGACTGGCCGAGCGGCGCGTGAACATCGTCATCGGTACCACCGGTTGGAGCGCGAAAGAAGCGGACGTCCGGCGTGTGGTGGACGGTGCGGGAATTGGCGTGGTCGCGGCGCCGAACTTCGCTCTTGGGGTCAATCTGTTCGTCGCGCTCACGGAACGCGCGGCCCAGCTCTTCGGACCCCAACCGGCGTTCGGTGCATGGATTCACGAAGCGCATCACGCCGCAAAACGCGACGCGCCGTCGGGCACGGCGCTGCTGCTCGAAGCGGCAATGAAAGAACACGCTTTCAACCGCGCAATCGACGTATCATCCACACGCGCCGGAGCGATTCCCGGCACACACACGATTGGATTTGACGCGCCGGGCGAGACGATAACGCTCACGCATACGGCGCGGGATCGATCCGGATTTGCGCGTGGGGCACTCGAAGCGGCGCGATGGGTCCATGGCCGCAAAGGGTGGTTCACGATGAAGGACGTTCTTGGAATATAGATGCCGTCCATTTCAGGTTTTTGGTTTTAGGTTTTGCGTTTTTAGTTTTCCGTTTTTGCTTCGGACTCCGTAATCCCGGATCCCGGGTCCCGGATTCCGACTGCGGAGGCTCCCAATGCGTCAGGCGTTTACAGGTTGCGGCACGGCGCTCATTACTCCGTTTACCCGGAGCGGGGCCGTCGACGAGACAGCGGTGCGCCGGCTGGCCCGCCGGCAGATCGACGCGGGGATCCACTTTCTGGTGCCCTGCGGCACGACCGGGGAGACGCCGACGCTGACCGACGGCGAACGCCTTCGCGTCGTCGAACTCGTTGTCGCCGAGGCCAAAGGCCGGGTTCCGGTCCTTGCTGGCGCTGGCGGGTACAACACACACGAGGTTATTGAAGCGGCGCAGCAAATGGCGCGCGCCGGAGCGGAGGGCATCCTCTCGGTTGCACCGTATTACAACAAGCCCACGCCCGAAGGGCTCTATCAGCACTACAAAGCCATCGCTGACGCGGTGCCGCTTCCGATCATTATCTACAACGTCCCCGGCCGTACGGGTGTGAACGTCGATGTTGCGACGATCGTGAGACTGACCGCTGTTCCGAACATCATTGGCGTCAAAGAGGCGTCGGGCAACGTCACCCAGATGTGTGAGATCTGCGCCGCGGTTCCCTCGGAATTCCTCGTGCTTTCCGGAGACGACGTGTTGACGCTGCCGGTCATGTCGGTCGGCGGCCGCGGAATCGTGTCGGTCGCGTCCAATGAAGTCCCATCGGAGATGGCGAAGATGGTGGAGCTTGCAGAGGCCGGAGACTTTGCCGGCGCGCGACGGCTTCACCAGGAACTGCTTCCACTCATGCAGATCAATTTCATCGAGTCCAGCCCGATTCCGGTGAAGGCCGCAATGGCAATGATGGGATTGGTCGAAGAAGTCTATCGGCTACCGCTCGTGCCGCCGCGGCCGGCCTCGCGTGAACGAATCGCAAGTGTCCTTCGCGATCTGGGTTTGCCCACAGGACCTGCGACGGTTCGGGCGTAACGCCCAATATTTTTTTCGCATTTTGAGAGGATCAGCGAGTGAACGATCTCGCGTCGGAGATTTCTGCTTTATTTCAGGCGGGTGCGTCAGCCGATCGCGAGCATGCACGCGACGCGTTCTTTCGTCTGCGTGGCGCGTTGTCAGCCGGAACCGTTCGTGCCGCGGAACCTGACCAGGCGGCGCCATCAGGCTGGCGCGTGAACCCGTGGGTCAAGCAAGGAATCCTTCTCGGCTTTCGCATCGGGGTCATCGTCGACATGTCGGCCGATCACGGCCGATGGCCGTTTGTCGATAAGGACACGATGCCGTTGAAGCGGTTCGATGCCGGCGGCGGTGTTCGAATCGTGCCCGGTGGTTCAACCGTCCGCGACGGCGCGTTTGTCGGACCGGGTGTCGTCTGTATGCCGCCGATGTACATCAATATCGGGGCGTATGTCGGCAGCGGCACGATGATCGATTCGCACGCCCTCGTCGGCTCGTGCGCGCAGATTGGTGAGCGCGTCCACGTCAGCGCAGCAGCGCAGATTGGCG
>DASTVZ010000196.1:0-11879 GCA_035758845.1 Vicinamibacterales bacterium | reverse complement strand
CTTGCTCGACACCCTGATGAACCCGTCAAGGGGACCATCGAGCTCGAGGACGAGGAAGACCGCGGCGGCAACCGAGACTGCGGCGACGAAAAGCACCGCAACGACGGTGGCGTTGCGTGGCGCATACAGTCCAAAGCTGGCGAACGTCACCGTTAACCAGAAGATCACGACGACCAGGAACGGAACTGGCACCGAGCCACCGGCGGACTCCAGCACGCGCCAGCGCGCCTTGACGATTTCCTGACTGAGCTTCAACGCTTCGGTCTTGAACCAGCGTTGATTGTCGTTTTGCGGCGACAGCGCGAGGATTTGATTCTCGATTTCCTCAATCGCCGGCGCAGCGCCGGCGGCCTGAAGGGTCTGCAGGCCGCCGACGTGCCAGATGTCCTCGATGCGCGCGGCGATCGCTCGCTGAATCAGGTCGCGAGTCGGCTGCGTCTCCGGGCCGTAGCGGGCCAGGTGGCGATCGAGGGTCAGTATTGCGGTTCCGCTAGTGCGTATGGCGGCATCCTGCGCATCAAACGTACTTCGCGCAGCGGCGGTTACCAATCCAAGCAGCAGCGCGGTCATCGTCGCGACCAGCCCGATGCCGAGCCGTACCACATCCTGCGACTCTTTACTCAGATGTGGGGCTGGCAGGCGGCCGCGAACGAGGGTCGCGACGAGGGCGGCGCTGAAGGTGGAGACGAATGTGACCAGGCCGAGAACAACAGCGTTCACAAACTGAAACCCTCTTACTGCCGATCGAACACCGCTTTTGCCACGGAATTGGTGGCTTTCTCACACGCGGCTGCCACGCTTGCATTCTTCATGCGAATGGATGAACGCGACTAACATAGCGGGCTTGATTGAATGTCACCAGCTTACTCGATCGTGTCGATGGGTAGCGCGATGAGAGATGTGGCGTGACCGCGGAAGCGGTGAGTGTGGACAACGAGACTCGTACGAGCCCTCGAGGTGAATGGCTCATTGGCGCTCTCGTGGCGATCGTCGCATGCGGCGTCTACTTGCGGACGCTGTTCCCTGGCCTCGGAGGCGGCGGAGATTCGGCGAAGTTCCAATACGTCGGCAGCGTGCTCGGAACACCTCATCCACCCGGTTATCCGTTGTACGTGTTCGTTTCGTTCTGCTTCGCCCACCTTCCGTTCGGTTCCCTGGCCTGGCGGATCAACGCGATGTCAGCGTTTTTCGCCACCGTGACGGCCGTCGTCTGTGTCGTAGCACTACGACGCCTCGGTATCGGCCGCGCGATCGCGGCGGGTATCGCCCTGGCATTGGCGTTCGACCATGCGCTCTGGGCTTTCGCGGTTCGCGCCGAGGTGTATTCGCTGACCGCGGCGCTGACTGCATTCCTCGTCTTGTGCGCGTTACGCTGGCAGGCAACGCGGCGCGAGCGCGATCTCTATCTGATGGTCGCCATCTTCGCGTTGAGCCTGGGGAACCACCTGACGTCAGCGGCCATCGCCCCCGGACTGATCGCGTTCGTTCTGTTGACCGATCGCCGGGCGATTCACTGGCGGAGCGCGGCGATTAGCACGCTCATCGTCGTCGCGGGACTCTGCCAGTACGGGTTCATCCTTGTCCGCACGGCCCAGAATGCACGGTATCTCGAAGCGCGAGCCTCGAGTCTGCGCGAACTATTCGCAGTGATGCGCGCATCGCGTTTCTCGGATCAGATCTTCGCGTTCCCGGTCCGTCAACTAATCATCGAGCGAGTGCCCGAGCTGTGGCATCTCGCGGTCCGGGAGTTCACGGTCTTCGGCGTCGTCCTCGTGTTTGCCGGAATAGCGGCCGTGATCGCGCGCCGCATCATTGTCGGGGTCCTGCTGATCGTCGGAGCGGGTGGGATCCTGTTTCTCACGCTCAATGTCGGCGCGACCGATGTCGACGGCTTCTTGATCCCCGCATTTGTGTTGACATGGATCGTTGCTGGTATCGGACTCGGGTGGCTGTCGCGTCACGCAGCAACACTCGTGAAACACGGCGCGTCCGCGGCAATCGTGGCGGCGCTGGCGATGCCGTTGGTGCAACTCGCGCGCAATTATCGGCTCAACGACCACCACCGGCGCACGTACGAAACGCGGTACTTCGACGCCCTCTTCGATCGACTCGAAGCGCGTGCCGCGATCGTCACCGAGAGCTACGCGGTCGATCAGCTGGTGCTCTACAAACTCGCGGGAGAACACGCGGCCGTCGGTCGCACGATTGGCCTTATCACCCGAGACGTGGAAACCGTGCGTCAGCACGCCAACTCCGGCGTCGCAACCTACGCCTTCTCCGCTGGCCGCACGGCGCTCGAAAGCCATGGATTCCGATTCGAACCGGTTCAGCTATCCACGGCGGGACCGCCGGCCGCCGTCCCGATTGATATGTCGCCGTTGCCGTTGTTTCGGCTGTCCAGGGTGACCTCCTGTCAGGATATTGGCAACGCCGGCTGGCAGGACATCACCGACGTCGCGCGCCAGGGGCGGCTTCTGATCCGCATCGACAACTATCGACCATTTGATTCGGCAGTTGTGCTGTACGCCGCGCAGCCGTCGACGAAAAGTTTCAGTCCGCTGCTTGCCGCTTCACACGGTCCCGAAGCGCCGTCGATGACGGTCACGACGTTTCACAGCACCGACGCAACCCTCGCTGCCGCAGTTCAGCGCGACGATCTCGCTCAGCGTGATCGACTTGCTGGCGCGTCAACCGTGCAGCGCATCGAGTTGAAGGTAAACGATCGCGGCGATTTTTCATGGTCCGCGCTCGACCTCGGCGGACATCCCGACGTCGTGCTGGCACGCGCATCCGTAGACCTGAACAATCCCCGGCGCGCAAGTTTGTGCGGATGGTCCGGACGAGATCTCTTCGAGTCGGGAGTCGAGGAGCGGTTGCCGCTCGGACGATCGGGTGAGAATTCTTTTGGAGCCGGCTGGCACGCCCCCGAACTCTCGAATGAAGGCGTGGACTTCAGGTGGACGGCAGCACGAGAAGCTGAAGTCCTGATTCCGCTCACGAGAATAGGAACCATCATGGTTCGGGTGCACGCCGCTCCGTTCACCTATCCTGGCGCTCAGGCGACCTCTATCGGGTTGAAGGTCAACGGCGAGACGCTGCCTGCGCGGCCGATGCAGAGCAGAGTGGGCGCGTACGAATGGTCGGTCCCGGCGGAAATGTGGCATCAGGGATTTAACCGGCTGGCGCTCACGGCGTCGACCCTCGCGAGCCCCGCCGCCGTCGGACTGTCCTCTGATACCCGCACGCTCGGAATTGCGGTGAGTGATGTCTCGCTGCGACTGACGCCGCAGGCTCACCAAGTGGCGCGGTGAAACGCCGCCGCCATGTCTCTGATACGATCCCTCCTTTCAGCCGGGATCCGGTACCCGGGTTCCGGGATCCGGTCGGATCACGGACCACGCACAACGATCCCGAATACTCAGCGAAGTCATCGAGGTGCGGTGCCATGAACGACGTACAACCCACCTGGGCGCTGAACGGCACCGTGCTTGTCGCCTGCAATTGCGACTTCGGCTGTCCGTGCAACTTCAACGCGCGCCCCTCTCGCGGCAAATGCGAGGGCGGATGGACCTGGCATGTCGAACGCGGATCGTTCGACGGCGTGTCTCTCGATGGGCTGAACTTCTCAGTCTATGCCAACTGGCCGGGAGCCATTCACGAAGGCAACGGCGAAGCGCTGATTCTCGTCGATGAACGCGCCGACGATCGACAGCGTGATGCGATTGCCACCCTCGTGGGCGGCAAGGTCGGCGGCCCGTGGGGTGTGCTTGCGTGGACGTGGTCTACCAAGATTGACGGTCCTCGACCGGTTTCTTACGACATCCAGTTGAACGGCATCGGCTCCCGCCTGAAGGCAGGGACCGTCGTCGAGTTGGAATCGACGTTAATCAAGAACCCGGTCAGCGGCAAGGACGCGCATCCACGGGTGATCCTGCCCGAAGGCATCATCGTCAAAGAGGCAGACTTCGGATGCTCGAAGGTCTTTCGGATCAACGAGGGTGTGCCGATGGATCATTCGGGGCAGTACACCGCTGTCGGACACTTTCAGTATGCGTTTCCGTAGAAAGGGAAAATGAGCGGGGATCACCTCTCACTTTCCTATCGCATACAACGCGTCGTCTGATCGAATAAACAAGCGGCCTCCAGCGATGGCCGGCGATGCGAGTTGACGCGCGTTGAGGCGATTGCGCGAAAGGATCTTCGGAGTGCGGCCGGCGGCGACAACAATCGTCTCGCCGTCTTCGCTCGCGAGATAGACCTTTCCGTCTCCCGCGACGGGGGAGGCAGTGTAGACGCCGCCGACGCGATCCTGATAGACGCGCTCTCCTGTTCGCGCGTCTGAAACAGTCAGCACACCCACGTCGCCGGTCATATAGATCAACCCGTTGTAATACAGAAGCGACGAGATGTACGGCGCGCCGGTCGCAAGTTTCCACGCCACATGCGTATTGGCCACGTTGCCGGTGCCGCCTGGACGAATCGCCATGAACGGACTACTGCGATAGCCGCGGCTCGTATAGATCATTCCGTCGTGGAAGACCGGGGTTGGAATCGGAAACCTGTTTGCCTCCTCGATGTACCACCGGCGCTCACCGGAGGTGAGATCGTGTCCGCTGACGCCGAGGCTGGAGTTGACGACGATTTCAGCGCGCCCAGCTGTCTCGAGGACGAGCGGCGTGCTGTATGACGTCACGCCGGCCGGCGCATCCACTTTCCACTGCACATCCCCCGTCCGCGCATCGACCGACAACAGGTACGATCCACTTTCGTGATAACAGAGCAGGATCAGCCGGTTCTTGTAGACAACCGGCGAGCTGCCGTGCCCCCAATTAATCTGGAACGGGCCGTACGTGGCCCCGAGATGTTTCTTCCAGACCAGCTTTCCGGACAAATCCACCGCAGCGATCTGACCGGTTCCAAACCATGCGTACACGCGTTCGCCGTCGGTGACTGGACTGGGCGACGCCAGATTGTGTTTTTCATGAACTGCAGGAAGCGGTCCCTCGGCCGGCAACTCGTAATCCCACACGCCGCGGCCGGTGCGACGATCGACCGCACTGACGAGAAACGCGACGCGAGTGCCGCTGGAACTGGCGGATGAACTGAGCGGCCGCTCGCCTGCGGCAAGCGGATCGCCGCCCTGCACCAGGCGCGGACCCGGACGCACTTCCCCGCTTCCGGCTTGTGCCGTGACGATGACGAGGTCGCCCCACACAATCGGAGAAGAAATGCCGACACCGCGCAGAGTTGCTTTCCACGCGACATTCTCGGTGTCGCTCCATCGTTCGGGCAGTGTCGCTTCTGGCGACACGCCGGTCGCCGACGGCCCCCGCCAATGCGGCCAGTTCTCCGCGTGAAGGTGGACAGCTAACACAGCAAACGCGCTCAGCGCGAACAGAGTTCGTTTCATGAGCGGAAATATAAAGGGAGAAGGGAAAAGGGAGAAGGGAAAAGCGGATTACGAGCCGAGGTACGGCAAAGTACGGCGAGGACGTACGGGCTGCAGCACAGGCGCGACTTCACTGGCCCGGCGGGCGGACACCTTGAGCCTGACGGCTCCCAAGGTGAGTGCGGCGATGGCCACGATGGCGAGCGCCAGCATCGTCAGCATCGGGTCGTAGGCCGGAATGAGGTCCGCAAGCCAGAGGTTGATCTGAAGGACGACAGAATTGTTACCGGTCAGCGCGATAGCAACGACCGCCGTGCACAGCAGGCTTTCCGCAGCGACGTCCTGCCAGACACGAGGGCGCGGGGCCGGCGCCGAAGTGGTTCCCGAAGTCGCCTGCGTGTCCATTGCTGATGTCGAAATCAGCAAGTTATGCGCCACGGCGATGGACGCTGCCAGCTCGACGTTATAGAAGCATTTCAAACGACATTCCGCCGCGCGGCAGACTCTTTTCTCCAGTCGCGGATTAATGTCCCACGAATCACACCCCTTCGAACGCCTTTCGCTTCATCTCTCCCCAGCCGCCCTTACCGGTCAGCGTCTGATAGGTGCCAACACATGCCCACCAGGAATTCCACTGACGATAGCCGCAGTTCTCGACCAGAACCACGACGCCAAGCAGCAGCAAGTCGCGTCCACGCATGTATTGTCGCGTGCCGAGATCGCTGAGGAGAACGGCGGCGAACGTAATCGCGCTTCCGGAGAGCACCGATACCGCAAAGGCCACCAGCCAGAACTGCGGACTCAGTGTCCCGGATACCGCACCGAGTATCAGAACGACGTAGCCGGCCAACTCGAGCAGTGGCCCGAGTCCCTCGAATAATGCCGCGTACGGCAGGACCGCCATGCCGACAAAGCCGAACCGTGGATTGCCAAGCATGCGTCGATTGCGCCACAGAACCTGCAGCAGCCCACGCCGCCAGCGATACCTCTGGAATCGCAGCGAGCGCCAGTCTTCTGGCGCCTGCGTCCACACCAGCGGATTCGGGTCGAAGCCGATACGAAATGGTTGACCGAGCTCGCGAAAGTGTCGCTGCAGCCGGATGGTGAGATCCATGTCCTCGCCAATCGCTGTCGTGTCGTAGCCGCCTACCGCAATCACGGCATCGCGTCGAAACAACCCGAACGCACCCGAGATGATGACCACCCCGTTGCCTGAGGCGCAGGCCAGGCGAAAGAGAAGAAAGCTGCGCATGTATTCGACAATCTGGAACCGCGCCAACCAGTTTCGGGGCAACGCGATCTCGTCGACGCGGCCCTCACGGATGCGGCAGCCATTCGCGATGCCGACATTGCCACCGACAGCAACGGTTTTTGGATCTTCGAGAAACGGGGTGATCGCTCTCGCCAAGGCATCGCGCTCGAGGATGGTGTCGGCGTCGATGATGGCCACCAGGGCGCCAGAGGCCGCATTGATGCCGGCGTTGGCAGCGTCGGACTTGCACTTGCCGTTCTGCTTATCGATCACCAGGAGACCGGGATGGCGCGTCGATCGATACAATCCGCGAACGGGCGCGGAACTCAGGGGCTGCACGAACGCTCGCGGCGCGGGCAAAAGGTGAAATGTATCCGTCAGCCGCATCAACGTATCGTCGGTCGAACCGTCATTGACGACGACGATTTCAAGCCGGGCATAGTCCAGCGCGAGCAGCGCCCGGACGCTCTCGACGATTGTCACCGCCTCGTTGTAGGCAGGCATGACAATCGAGACGAGTGGCGGTGATACGGTATGCGCAACCAGCGCGCGCGCACGACGCGTGTTCCTTCGCTGATGCAACCACAGATAAATCGCGGCGACCGGGCTCATCACAATCTGCGACGCATTCCAGATCACCAGATACGCGATCAGGAAGACGCTGATTGCGACCGTCGAGACGAATGCCGCATCAGTCAGCACTGCGGCCGCTGCTCCCACAGCATCTGTCGCGCGAGATCGCCGGCGATATCCTGACGGTGCGCATGTGCCTGCAACTCCAGCAGCCCTGCAGGTCCCATAGTCTTCAGGGATTGCGCGGCTCGGAGCGCAACCGTCCAGGTATCTTCCAGATGTCGACCGAGGCAGGTCGCCGCCTCACCGGGCCCGCCCCAATGACGCAGCGCAAATGCGGCCATCTCTCGGACCGATTCATGCTCGCTCTCGAGTGCATCGATCGCCAGCCTGGCGGCATGTCCATCCAGGCCAAGGTGTGCGAGCGCCTCGAATGCTGCGGCCCGCACCTCGCCGCGAGTGTCGCCGGCCCACTGGCACAACGTCGGCCGCGCGCGTTCGCTGCCACAGCCGGCAAGCGCCCGCGCGTAGTCGGAACGGTGCACAGGGTCGATCTCGGCGAGGTCGAGCAAGAACGGTTCGCACGCGTTGCCAAACGCCGTGATCGCTGCGATCCGCCGGCCCCGATGCAGCGATCGATCGTGAAGTCGAATCACTACCGCCTGTAATGATGCGGGGTCCTTCAGATCTGTCAGCGCATCTAATGCCGCCGCTCGGACACTTGCGTTTTTGTCGTCGAGCGCCGCCACGATCGCGGCGGTGCGATCCCGGATTTGCGTCAATCCGAGGGCGCGAAGGGCGAGCGCGCGGCGCCACCAGAACCGGCTGCGGAGAAACCGGTCGGCAATCGGCACCAGCGACAGCGTCGTGACGATCGTTCTGGTTCGCGCGATCCGGTCAGGATTGCGATCGTCGATCAGCGGCAGAATAAGTAGTGCGGCAAGAGTGAGGCGGTGGCGTCCGGGACTGGCGATGAGCGCGCGCGTCGCAGCTTCGTCGCCTTCTAGAGCGGAGCGCACGAGTGATCCGTAACGCCGGTCAGTTCGCTGTCGCCACCCCCACCAGCAGGCAAACCCCGCCCGTTCCACGACGACCGCGAGCATCGTCACCAGCGCCACCGCGAGCTCGATCCGGAACATCAGCACGACAAAACGCTCGAGTTCGGTCATCGCGGGATCCTCGGCGGCTGGCGTAATCGAGGAGGCCAGTCGTCATGGAAAGAACCGCACCAGCCCGATCGTGAGGCGGCCCATCGTTGTCGAGTTCGATCGCCACTGATGCTCGTAGGTTGCCGTGATCATCGTCAGCGACGGCAGATCGAAGCGGCCGCCGAACGACAGCGTCGACGCGCCCAGCGAGCCAACCCGGTCGACCGTGAGATCTTCGAAACTCTCGATGCCGTAGGCGTATCCGACGTTCAGCGACGCACGCCGCCAGCCGCGCCACGTCTCTCGCACCAAGAACGAGTGATCACCGGTCGAGTCGGCGGCTGCCGCGCCGCGAGCACCCGCCGTCACGTGCTCGTCGAAATGCACGCGTGAGTACGTGTAGCGCGCGTCGAGTCGGCTGCCGCCTCGATCCCAGGCCACAAGCGGGGAGATTGCCATCACGTCGACGCCGGAGAACGACAACCGCCGGACGCTGGCGCCCCATTCGTACGCAGCGACATAGTTGATGATGTCGCCGGAAATATCGCTCGTCGGAAGCAGGATGTTCCCGGGTCCGCCAAGCGCGTGGATGCCAAGATTCGACGCGGGCGTCATTCGCCACAGGAATCCGCCACCGGCGACCGTGTCCAATGTTCCAGATCGCTCTTCCGCGTGAACGGCTGCGTCAAGGTGCAGGCGTGGCGCGACGCGGACCGAGGTCGCGATCAGCCCGGAAGAGGTGTACACGTTTTCAGGATCCCACTGGCGGAATCCTTCGAAAGCGATCGAATGACCGTGGGCGAGGACGACGGCTTCGTATCCCGAGAGGATGTCGGGGTCGTCTGGCGACAGAGCACGGGCGCGTCTGAAATACTCGAGCGCACGGCGATCGTCACCCGTGCGGCGATACGCACGCGCGAGCGCGCTGAACAGATCGGCATTCTGTCCCGCCGCTGGTTCAGCCTCGATCAAGATCGTCAGCGCTTCGTCCGCCGCACCCTTCCGCAGCAGCGCCTGGGCAAGACCAATCTTCGCGTCGACGTCCGCCGGATGGTCACGAAGCACAGACCGGAAGCCCGCCGCCGCGTCCGCCGCGCGTCCAACTCGCAACTCGAGCCGCGCAATCCACAATCGAGCCTCGGTGTCGGCAGGGTCCTGCTGAACGACCTTCTTGAACAGCTCGATGGCTTCGGCATTTTTCCCGGCGCGGGCGAGTTGCTCGGCGCGAGTGCGCTCGTGGGAGACCGACTGCGACACCGCGGTGAGCACGATGACCGTGACGAGTGGCACCAGCATCTGCTGTGGACGATCTGCGTGGCCGGTTCAACAGTCATGCCGCAGGTTGAGTGGCAAGAACCCAAGATTTGGGGAAGTGAACCGCAGGTGCCCCACGACGCCACGTGGGATCCCCGATATGCCGGAGCTTCCAGGTCACTTCTTCGCGTAGTGGCTGGCGCCGAGAAAGTGCAGCGATACGTAGGGTTCGTCGCCAACCACCCAGCTGTCGTGCGGCTCCGGCGGAATGTAAAACAGCATGCCGGATTTCAATTCAATGACCCGGCCATCGTCGAAGGCGGCCGTCGCCGTGCCCGACACGACCAGCCCGACATGTTCGACATGGCAGCGACTCGCGCCCACGCGCGGGCCGACATGCAGCGACCACTTCCATCCGGGCTGGTAGGTCGCGCGTCCAATCGTCATCCCTCCAAGATGAACGAGCTCAAACCGTCCTTTCTCCATCTCGCGAAGTTCGTCGGGCGTCTCGAAGCGTTTCAGAATGACCGAATGATCCATCCATCCTCCTTTTACCTCGCGCCGCTTCCTTCCAGCGCCTCGCTCGGGCCGCGGGCGCTTTCGCTTTAAGACCAATCCCCATCATCCACCGTCCTAAACACATGACCGTCAGAGCACCAGTTCGAAACGCACTGATGGTATCTGTTGTCATTCACACGATCGCCCTCGCGCTCGCCGTAATCATGGCAACGCGACTTATGACCGAGGGCGACAACACTACTACTCATGTGGGCGAAAGCATCGCGCACATCACGTGGATTGCGCCGCCATCGCAGCCATCGCAACCGGGCGCTCCCCGAGGCGGCAGCGGAGATCACAGCCCCGCTCCCGCGCGACCCATGCAGCGGCCCGGCGTCGATGCTATCGCGCTGCCAACGAGTCCACCCTCAAACCCGACGCGTATCGAAAAAGCGGTGGATGCCGAACCGCTCCATCTGGCTGCGGTTCCGACCGCGGCTGGCATTCAGGAATTGCCCGGAGTGATTGCGCCACTGACATCGACCGCCCTCGACTCGCGGGGGCCGGGAAGCGGCGGCCGTTATGGGTCGGGCCGCGGACCTGGCTTCGGCCCGGGCGATGGCTCAGAGGCAGGACCCGGATATCTTCCTGGAAATGGTGTCACCGAACCTCGATTGCTCCGCGAAGTGAAACCCGGCTACACCGGTGAAGCGATGCGCGCGCGAATCCAGGGCGTCGTGAAATTACAGGCGATCGTGTTGCCCGATGGGTCGGTGGGAAGGATGAAAATCGTCAGGTCGCTCGACCACACGTTCGGGCTGGATGAAGAAGCACTGAAAAGCGTCAGTCAATGGCGCTTCCGACCGGGAACGCTGGCCGGACGCGCAGTACCGGTATTGATAGAGGTGGAGCTCGCTTTCACCTTGAGATAGCTATCGACTCGAGAGTGAGATTTCCTCGATGATGGCGCGCGCCGGTAACATCGCGGCGAGCCAGACGCAATCGGCAATGTCGTCTGGCTGAATCATGCGCGCTCGCGCCTCCCGTGTCGGAGGCTGCGGACGCTTGTCGAGCAAGGGCGTGTTGATGTCACGCGGGCAAATCGAGCACGCGCGGACGCCATGACGCCTTTCTTCAGCGTTGATCTGCTGCGTCAATCCATTGAGTCCGAACTTCGACGACACGTACGCCGGTCCGGCGAGATCGCGCGCCACTTTGCCCACGTCTGAATTGATATTGATGATCGTGCCGGTCTGCCGCGCACGCATGCCCGGCAGGAACGCGCGGACGCAGTAATAGGCGCCGTGGAGATTCGTGCCGAGAACAGAATGCCAGTCATCGAGCGATAACGCCTCGAAACTTCTCTGCGGCACGTTGATACCCGCGGCGTTCACCAGCACGTCCACGTCGCCAAATCTCGCGAGGACGGCCTTGCCCATCGCGTCGACGGCGCCGGCGTCACTGACGTCGCAGGGAAACGGCACCATTCGATCGCCGACGTCCTGACTGGCAAGCGCGATGGTCGCGCTCAATGATTCAGTGCGACGGCTGACCAGCGCGACGTTCCATCCTTCGCGGGCAAATCTCAGCGCAATCGCCCGCCCGACGCCGCTCCCCGCACCTGTCACGACCGCCGTCTGTGGCATTAATCACTCCGATTACTTCTCAGACGGCGATTCAGCCGCGATTTGCCGATAAATGGCCTTTGCTTCCTCGTAGGCCCGCTCGGCGTCAGCGCGCTCTGTGGCGGCGATCCGACGAGCGC
>DASTVZ010000195.1:0-14785 GCA_035758845.1 Vicinamibacterales bacterium | reverse complement strand
TACAAAGAGCATCAAGGCGGCAAGATTCCCGTAGACGATGGTTTGCTGTCGGCTACTGTACCGGGTGTCGTCGATGCGTGGTTCACGCTGCTCGATCGCTGGGGGACGATGACCTTCGCTCAGGTGTTGCAGCCGGCGATCGATCTTGCGGAACAAGGGTTCGTGCTTCCCGAGGGACTTGCCGCATCAATCGGCGGCCGCAAGCTGCAGAAATATCCGACGAGTATGAAGGTCTACTGGCCCGGTGGCACTGCACCCAAGGCTGGCGAGCTGTTTCGCAACGTCGACGCAGCGCGGACGCTTCGACGACTCGTCGAATCAGAGAAGCAGGCGGCGTCAAAGGGTCGACACGCGGCGCTGCTGGCGGCGCGCGATCGGTTTTACAAGGGGGACATCGCCAGGACGATGGCGGAGTTCTCCGAGAAGAACGGTGGACTTTTCCGCTACGAGGACTTCGCTGGCTACGCTGCCAAGGTGGAGACGCCGGTGTCGACGACGTATCGCGGATACGACGTCTACAAGAACCCATCGGCCAGTCAAGGACCAGCCGAGCTGTTCGCGCTCAACATCCTCGAAGGTTTCGATCTCAAAGCGATGAAGCACAACAGCGCCGCATTCATTCACACCAGTGCGGAAGCGGTGAAGCTGGCATTTGCCGACCGCGAGAAGTTTCTCGGCGATATGGACTTCATCACAATCCCTTACGAAGGACTGCTGTCGAAAGCCTACGCAACAGAACGTCGTGCGCTCATCGATCCGGATCGTGCGTCAAGCGAGATGCGGCCGGGCAATCCGTCGAAGTTCATGAAGAGTACAGCTGCCGATCCACCCGTCACCTTCACCACCGAGGGGGATGGCGACCACGTCGGCGACACCAGCTATCTCGCGGTTGTCGACAAGGACCGCAACATGGTCAGCTTTGAACCAAGCCTGCACAGCGGCTGGGGCACCGGCATGGTCATGGCGGATCTCGGCTTCATCCTCAATTGCCGGGGCGATTACTACTCGCTCGTCCCCGGTGAAGCGAACGCGCTCGCTCCGGGAAAGCGACCGCGCAGCACGCTGCAAAGCACGCTGGTGATGAAAGACGGCCAGCCGTTCATGATCCTCGGCAGCCCGGGCGGCGACGATCAGGTGATGCGGACGATGCAGACCTTGATCAACGTGATCGATTTTTCCATGAACATCCAGCAGGCGATTGAAGCGCCGCGTTGGGCAACGCGCAGTTTCCCAGCTTCGCCATTCCCGCACACGATGTACCCCGCCGATCTTTCTGTCGAGTCGCGTATTTCAGATACGGTGAAAGCGGCGCTTGCGGCAAAAGGTCACAAGTTTCCACAGCGCGCGCCGGGCCCCTGGTCCCTGGGATCGCTCGCTGCGGTGGTTGTCGACGCTAAGACGGGCACCGTGAGTGCGGGCGCGGACCCCAGGGTCTCCGCCTACGCCTGGGCGAAATAGGTGTGCAACCCCGATGAGCTGACCCGACGCGGATTCCTGACGCTGATCGCAGGGACCGCCTCTCTAACAGCCATCGGCTCGCAGAACTCGCCTATCCCGATCATCGACACTCACATTCACCTGTTCGATCCGACTCGCCCTCAAGGCGCACCCTATACCGGTCCGCCTGGTGTGCCGGTCGAACCATCGCTACCGCCGCGGTACCGAAAACTCGCAACACCTCTCGGCATCGTCGGGGCGATCAAAGTTGAAGCCAGTCCATGGGTCGAGGACAACCTCTGGGTCCTCGAAGTGGCCGAACGGGACACGATCGTCGTCGGCGTCGTCGGCAACCTGGAGCCGGACAAGCCTGATTTTGCGGAAATGCTGGAGCGGTATCGCAAGAATCGTCTCTTTCGCGGCATTCGCTACGGCAATCTCTGGGGGCGCGACATCACGAAGCAGGTCGACAATCCGCCCTTCATCGACGGATTGAAACGGCTGCAGCAAGCGGATCTCGTCCTCGACACCGCGAATCCGCGGGTCGATTTGCTACAAGCGATGGTCAAACTCACCGACAAGGTTCCCGACCTACGGGTCGTTCTGGATCATTTGCCGAGCCTTGAACCAACGGCAACGACACGCAAGGCGTACGACGAGACGCTCGATCAGCTTCAGCAGCGGCCGCGTGTTTTCGTGAAACTGTCCGCCGTCATTCATCGTGTCAACGGTCAGGTCTCGACTGAACTGAATGCTTACCGGGATCGCTTGCAGCAACTTGTCGCCCGATTCGGCGAAGATCGAATTCTGTTCGGCAGCGATTGGCCGAATAGTGACGGCGTCGCACCGCTCGACAAGGTTGTGGGGATAGTGCGGGAGTTCTTCCAGATGCAACCGAGGGAAGTTGCTGAAAAATATTTCTGGAAGAACTCCCTCGCCGCCTACAAGTGGATCAAACGCGATCCCGTGCAACCGGCGATGTGACCGTTAGAAATAGCTCTTTACGCCAATCGACAGCGACAACCCTGACGGATTGTAGCCGTTCGCCTTCATGACGGCATCGTATCGAGCCTCGCCCTTCACCGAGAATGTTCGTGCTGTAAAGAACTCGACACCGCCAAGGAACCGCGCTCCGACCCTGGTGTTGCTCGGCCCGAAGCTGTCACCGTTGTCCATCGGCTGCAGGAAGTACGAGCCTACGCCCGCACCGACGAATGGATGAACCGCGCCACCCTCCCAGTTGTGAATAAGGTCAGCTCCGAGGCGCACCTGTCGCGTCGAGTCGGCATGTTCTCGATCGACCTTTGGATTCGCCCATCCGGCACCCAGCCGGAGGCTGTTGCGCGCTGTGAGGTAGTACTCGTACGCCCCTTCCACGGTCGGGCCCGTTGTCATGCCGTCCTGACTCGGCAGGAACAGTCCAACCTCACCCGAAACTGCCGAGGAGCCTTGGTGTGGAGCCCGCCGCGACTCTTGCGCGAATGCGGGAGCTGCCAAGCCAAGAACGAGGGTGCCTACGAGCGTCAACGAACGGATGTTGATTTGTCTCATATTAGCTGACTCCATCGCCTGAGTGAACGGCAACGCGAGTGCCATTGGGGCTCAGCCTTGTAACTGCACGGACGACGGCAATTGCGAGAACTTGTTCAGCTAGAGGCCAAAACGACAGCTGAGCAGAATGTGGACAGATTGTCCTTTCGAGGGAATAAAGGAAACTCGACCGTGAAGCTGGGCAAGGGCTGGCTCGCGCGGCAACTTGCCCACTTAGCGGACGACGATTGTTGCCTCCGCGACTTGCCCAGCCGCATCCCGCGCACGGAAGGTGTGGCTACCCGGAATGAGCGCCCACGACGTTCCGCTATCCGATTCGCCCGTGCCAAGCGAACGGTCGTCGACAGTCCATTGAATCGGACCAGGCGCCGACGTGACGGCTCGAAGCGCGAGCGCCTGGAACTCACGACGCAATGTCGGATCGATCAGATAGGTGGCTCCGTCTGGCGGGCTCGAGATGCGAAGCGCACCGGAGCTTCGCGATGCGACGTGAGCAACCTCGTCCACCGATGCGGCCGACCGTGGCGCTCCACGATCCATTCCATGATCGCGGGCCCATTGGCGATACGGCGCTGGCCACACCGTCAGCAGCCCTCCGTCGGTGAGATGATGCCAGCTGCACGGGAGCGGGGCTGATTGTGGCGCGATCCACTCGCGGCGCCGAGTTGGACACCAGTCGTTCGCCGTTAGTCCGGACACCGCGCAGATCTCGACCGATCGAACATCCGCCGGCTCGAATGGATCGACGTTGTCATCGTTGTGCTGCCGGGCGGCTCGCCTTTGGGCGGCGAGCATCACGGCGTGAAATATCGGGCCCGCACCGGTGACACCACTCGAATTGCGAAGCGGTTTGCGATCGAAGTTGCCGACCCAGACACCGACGGTCACGTGGCGCGAATACCCGATCGTCCAGTTATCGTGATACGCCTGCGACGTTCCGGTCTTCGCCGCAACTGGAAATGGAAAGTCCAGGCTGCCGCCGCGGCCGAACACGTACTCGCGAGCATCAGCATCGGACAGGACGTCGGTGATCCAGAATGCCGTGCGCGCACTCACCAGCCGCCGCTTTTCTGAACGCGGCGCATCGACGACGTAGATCGGAGCGATCCACTCGCCGCCTCTGGCGAATGCCGAATATGCCGCGACCAGCTCGTCAAGTCGCACTTCTGCGTTCCCGAGCGTGATACCAAGCCCGTAATAGGAAGCATTTCGATCGAGCGTCGACAACCCCGCGCGCAAGAGAAGCCGCAGGAGGTTTGGCACGCCGATCTCCGATGCGAGGGCGACTGCCGGCACGTTCTCGGATCCTGCAAGAGCCTTGCGTGCCAGGAGCGGGCCGCGATAACGGCCATCGTAGTTTCGCGGGCTATACAGCACACCGGGTTCGGCAGTCGGAAAATGCGAGGGCACATCCGGCAGCACGCTCGCCGGGTCGAAACCGTTCTCGAACGCGAGTGCATAGGTAAACGGCTTCAAGGCGGAGCCCGGCTGCCGCGGCACAACTGGACCATTGATCGTCCCGCCGTGCGACGTGTCGAAGTAGTCGCCCGATCCTTCCCATGCGAGCCAGCCGCCACTGCGGTTGTCGAGTACGACGACCGCGACGTTTGCGGCGCCGTGCCGTTCGAGTGTTGCGCGCTGACTCTCGATGACTCCGCGTACGTCGGCCTGCAACTCGCGGTCGATGGTCGTCTGGATTCGACCCGAACGGCGATCGCCGGCATTCGCGAGCACCATCTCGATGAAGTGCGGTGCCGTGAACGGTGATGAGTCGCGATTCAGCGAGAGCTGTTCCGCCAATGCCTCGCGAACTTGCGGCGGCGAGAGGCTCCCTGCGCGTTCCATGCGCGTGAGAACAACGCGCTGACGCGAAAGCGCCGGCTTGAATGAGCGATACGGATTGAAGCCAGAAGGTCGCTGCGGCAATCCTGCCAGGAATGCCGCCTGCGCGGGTGTCAGCATTGACGCCGGGTATCCAAAATAGGCCCGGCTCGCCCGCTCGGCTCCGACGATCTGATTGCCGTACGCCGCGAGGTTTAGATAGAGCGCCAGGATTTCCTGCTTCGTATAACGGTGCTCGATGCGAAGCGCCAGGATGGCCTCTCGAATCTTGGCGGACACCCCGCGGCGCCGTCGCGGCGATTCTTTATTCAGCAGGAGTTTCGCCACCTGTTGCGAAATGGTCGAACCGCCTTCGACGAATGAAAGTTCGACGAGGTCGCGCTTTACTGCGCGCAGCATCGCAATCGGATCGATACCCGGATGGCGCCAAAACCTTCGGTCCTCCGCCGCAACAGTGGCCGCTACGAGCATCGGTGGAAGCGAGTCGGCGGAGAGCTTGATTGTCTTCGTTCCATCCTCGGCTCGCGCTTCGTAGAGCGGGATGCCGTTCCGATCGACGACGATGGTCGACGGTGTCGTGTTGTTGACGATGAGGTTCGCGGGAATCGGTCCGAGCCGGATCCACAGAGTCAGCGCGAGGAGCGAAGCCAGCGCGGCAGGCACAAGAATCTTCCGCCTAAAGGCGGAAGCCACGAGAGTACTTCTGTAGCTTCCGGCTTCAGCCGGAAGGACGAGAGTACTTCTGTAGCTTCCGGCTTCAGCCGGAAGGACGAGAGTACTTCTGTAGCTTCCGGCTTTAGCCGGAAGGACGGCTTTAGCCGGAAGGACGGCTTTAGCCGGAAGGACGGCTTTAGCCGGAAGGACAATCTTCACTTCTTCACCTCGATGATCGCCGTGCCGGTCCGACCGAAGACCTCGGGTTCGTACATCTCCTCTACCCTGGCGGGCGCGGTCCTGAACACTCCCGCCGTCGTCGCGCGCACGATGTAGCTGAACTCGTGTGTGCCCTCGCTGAGACGCGTCGCAAAGAGCTGAACCCGATCGTCATGACGCTCGACATGATCGAAACCGCCGTAGCGCCACATCCAGTTCCAGGTCTCCTCGTCGTCACGCGGCTCGCCACCAGGAGTCGTCTGTCGATCCTGCCGCGACGCAACCGTCTGCGCGGTTGTGGCGAACCACGATTCAACGGCTTCGAAACCGGCGGGGATCGGATCGGTGACCGCCACGAACCGGCGCTCCTTGGTCAACCGGAAGGTGAGCGTGATTCTGACGAGATCACCGGCCTTGTACGTCGTGGACGCGGCTTTCGATCCGGTGTCGACGTACGGCTCATACCGGCGCTCAATGCGGAATCCGCTGTCGAGACCCTGCTGGTAGAGTGCGTCGGCCGCATAACGTAGACGGCTCGTGTAGAACAGCGTGCCCGCGCCTTCGCGGGTGAACGTCAGCGGCAGCGACGAACTGGCCGGCCCTTTGGCAAGCACCTGAGGCATCGACACGTCGAGTGACTTCGACTCCGTGGAGCGTGATTTAAATTGCTCACGCGCAAGGTCCTCGGACCCAAGTTTCACGACCGCGGTAAAGTCCGGAATCGTCGACTCGTACTTCCGGTAGTAATTGACGAGGGATTCCATCGCGTGCGCGTTTTCCTGCGTATTTCCCCAGCGCCCGCCCTTTCGCACGGCCATCATCCATCGAACCATCGGCGTGATTGAGGTCGCCGGCGCGTTCGCCCTGACCAGTGTGTTGAGGACGATGCTCGTCGACCGCACGTTCGAATTCCAGAACCAGAGCAGATAGGGGTCCGCTAACTCTTCGACGTGCGCGCTGCCACCTTCGGGAAGCACCGCATTCGACATCCGTCGCCGCAGATCGTCGATGCGCGCTCCGGATGTTTCCTTCTTGGCCATCAACGCGTCGTGGAGATAGGCCAGCGCGAAGACCGGCATGCGGTCGCGATACCCGTAGAGCCGATTGAGGTTCGAGTCCTGCGTCCGCCCACCTTCGACGAGCACTTTGACGGCAAACGTCTGCCATGCCGTGTAGGAGGGCCACCATCCTTCGTTGGTTGGCGGTTTTTGCGCCAGCTCCTGCTCCAGGTAGCGATAGGCGCGATCGCGCATGCCAGGATCGACCGCGTATTTCAGATCGGTGGCCACCTGAAAGACGTGGAGCAGGTATGCGGTGAGATATGGCGACACCGTGTAGCACGCACCAGGCCAGTACGCGAACCCGCCATTGGCGCACTGGAAGCGCTCGAGTTCTTTCAACGTTTGCTGAACCGCCGGCCGCATCTTCGACGGCTCCACGCCCGGGAGCGTGAAGGCGTCGCCGAGATCGGCCGCGAGCAGCAGCGCCAGCGCGCGCGATCCTTTCTGTTCGGCGCATCCGTAGGGATACTCGACGAGATACCGCGCACCTTCCCCGAGGCCGACCATCGCCGTCGACGACAGTTCGACGTGGAGGCCACCGAATCCGGCGACAACTCCGGCTGGAATCGTCAAGCCTTCAGTGGCAATACTTTTCGCGTCGGTCGCCTCTCCATACGCGGCAACCGTCTCTGGTGATGCGAGGACTTCCACGGGGATGATGTCTTCGAACGCATCCGTCTCGTCGCCGACCTTCACCGCCATTTGCACACGCGCGCGGCCGATCGACTTTGCCGACGCGTCGAAGCGTGCCTCGATCGAGCCGCCAGGTGAGATCGGCAGCGACTGCGACGCGCCTTCGGCGATGACCAGCACCGCTGGATCGAGGCTCTTCATCGTTACCGTCGCGATGCCGGCAGACGCGAGTTGACTGGTGATCACCGCGCCAAAGTGTGCTCGATCGCCAACCGCCATGAACCGCGGGAACGTCGGCTTGAGCGTCAGCGGCTTGTTGATGCGAACTTCGCTGTCGCCAGATCCGAATCGCGAGTTGCGATCGGCAGCGACCGCCATGATGCGATACGTGGTCAGCGACTCCGGCAGCGTCACGTCGACGCGCGCGCGCCCGTTGGTATCGGTGGTCACCGATCCAAGCCAGAACGCCAGCACCCGGAAGTCCTTCCTGAGTGTGCCGGCGCCGGAATCTGCGCCGCCCCCGCCACCGTCGGTATCGCCTTTCGGAGTGAGCACGCGGCGCGACACGATCCGCTGCCGGTTGTCGGAGTTGAACACCTGCAGTGACTTGCGCACGTAGACCGCGCCAAGCACGTCGGGCGTTTGATACGAGGTCAAAGAGAGCACGCCGTAATCGACCGCCCACAGCGTGATCTCGCTCGACGTGCCGCGATTCTGATGATCGGTAACCGTCAGGGCGACCGACGCGCTTTTTGCCGGGCGATATTCCTCCTGATTCGCCGATACCGCCACGGTGAGCCGTTTCGTACGATCCTCAACTTTCAACTCGGCATAGCCAAGGCGGAATGCAGGCTTGCCCGGGTCGCTGGGGTCTTCGTTCAGCCGCGCGCCAGCCTCGAACGCATCGACGGCCGCCGCCGACGGCGCCGCCTTCGATCGCCCCTTGATGAGCAGCACCGAGACGAACACGTTCGGGATGTCGTCTTCCTTGATCGGTATCGAGATCGACTCCTGCGTAGACGTCAGCAGGAACGATCGATAGGTGCGGATCCCTTCGCGCTCGGTCGTGACCAGCGCGGTCGCGCGCTCCCACGGTGACTGGATCATGATTCGCGCGGTTTCGCCCGGCCTATATGTCTTTCTCTCCGGGACGAGTTCGATCCGATTGTGATCGAAGCGTTGCCACGCCGTGTAACCGGAACCGAGAACATAAAACGACGTGCGCGTGACGGCGAACCGTCCGTCGGGGGACGTTCCCCTGGCTTCGAGCACGAAGTAGCCACCAGAGGCGAATGAAATAGTCAGGGGCGCGGGGTCGTTTCCCGTCGTCACATCCCAATGCCCAGCCGCGACTTCCTTTCGTTCCGTGTCCCAGGTGTAGAAGCCGTTGCCTTCGGCGCGACGGACCATCTGCCATTGAATCTGGGTGAGCTTCACTTGTACGGGCACGCCGGCGACGGCCGATCCGTCGATGCCAGCCGCGACAATCTCTGTCTTCAAGCCATTCTTCTGATCGACGAAATACGCGGGGCGTCGAACGCCGATGTACCATGGCGCGGGATGAACAGTGATGCTTCCCCGATTGGCGATGTGCTGACGCGACACGTCCTCGACGTCACCTTCGAGTGTGTAGACGTAGGGCACTCCGGCCTCGCGAAGCGTCTCGAGCTTCAGCGGAAGATCGCCGGCCTTGCCAAGCTTTGCCTCCTCTCGACGAATGTCACCTGACGGACGGCTTTCCTCACCGTCGCCGTAGCCGACGAAGACCCAGCGGTCCTCCTGAAATTTCTCCGTGATCGCGCGAGGGACTCCGTATGCCGGAGTCTTCGAAAAGTTCCACGTCACGGGTCGCCCGATCATCGCCGGCCCGAATAGATATCGAGCAGTGACGACGCCGTTGAGGGGATCGCCGGCGATCACCGTGTCTCCTTTTAGGCTGACATCGACGCGAAAGTCAGGTCGCTTGTAGGCCGCGACGAGAAACGAGCCGTGCACCGATTTCTCGTAATGAACGTACTCGTCCTGCTCCTCGCTCGGCTCGACATCACGTCGTCGTCCTTCCGGCGTTGGGGGTTTGGGTCGGTCGCTCTCGAGCACGGCCCGCAACGAGTAGTAACCAAGCGCTCCGTCCTGCGGCAGTGCCATCGTCCAATCGGCACTGCTCCACGCCGTCAGCTTGACCGTGCGCTCATCGACTTTGCGGTTCTGGCTGTCACGGATTGTGAGGACGACCGGAGTGCCGGCGGGAAACAGACGCACGCCAGTCGGCGTGTTCTGTCGCAGGATTGCCTTGAAGTGGACCTCTTCACCGAGCCGATACACGCCGCGGTCGGTGAACACCGACCCGCGGAGCATAGGGGCGGCTTCACGCAGGTTCACTCCAGTTCCGAATTCCCACGGGCTGATCCCTTCATTCCAATCACTACCCGTATATGCGACATCACCGTCCTTCTCGGCGGTAACAATGAAGGCGAACTTCCACCAGTTGTCCGGATCGCGGAGCGGCGTCTGCGGTGCGAGCGCGACGCCGTCCGATCCCGTGCGCCCGCGCCAGAACACTTTGTTATCGACGCTGATGATCGACACGTTGGCGCCTTCGACAGCAGACCCGTTATCCAGCCGCGTCACGAAGACGAGCGTGTTCTGCGGGCTGTCTTTTACCGTGATGCCGAGGTTGGTGACCTGAACGATCGAGGCACGTGTCTGCGGCTTGTCCTGGTTTCCCGATGCGCGGCGGGCTTGAGGGATTGGTTCTCCTTCGCGGACGGCGGTCCAGACGATGCCGGTTTTGCCCGAGCCCAATGCTTTCGAGAGATCAAGGCCGTGCGACTGAATGCGATCGGCAGTAAGCGGCAGACGACGGTTCGCGCCTTCTCCCGCCGGTGCGGTCTCGAAACGATCGTTCTGCAGCGAGACAATCGTCGGCATGAGTTGACCCGGTTGGATCCTTACTGCCCACTGCTGAATGTCGCGAAAATTTCGCGCGTAGAACGGCAGCGTTGCACCACCGTCCTTCTCCCACACTCCGTGGCCATCGCCAAAACTGGTGAATGCGCTCCGGTGCCAGTTGTCGACGACCCCGACCCATGGATACCCGAGCACCTGACCGTCGCTGGCGCGCAGCTCCGGTCGAACTGTGACCACGTATCGTCGAAGCGGCGGCAAAGCTGCGAACCCGGCGTCTTCGAGCGTGATGGATGGGGACGCATCGAGAGAAAAGATCTCGCCACGCGAGGGAGGCTTCGGCGCCTTGGCGACATCGACGGGAGCCGCAGTCACGTCTTTCGCGCTCGCGGCGGCAGCAAAGTCGGTCACCTTCACCGCCGAGCGCATTTCAATGGGGTTCCGATAGTCGGGATCGCATGTGCTGTGGCAATAGAACCCGTCGATGAAAAACGCACGTTCGGCGCGAATGGTGAACGATTGCGTCGTTCCTGGAGTGGCGGATCCCGCGGCTGACCGAACCTTCTCGTCGAGTGTCAGCTTCACCCAGCTTTCAGGCAGGACCACTGACTCGCTCTCGAACACGACGAGATCGTCCGACGGCGGATGAGTCTTCTTGTCCCAGTCGGCGGCAAGGCGGAGAGAAACGGGCGCCGTGCTCGCCGCGATTGCGTTGGCTGCATTCACCTTCGCATCGAAGCGTCGCATTCCTTCCGGATCGATCGCAGTCAACCGTGCTTGCTCGTCGGCGGTGAAGGCCGGTGGAGTAAATGGGTGCGGCGATAGCGTGGCGGACAGTGAGCGCGCCACATCTGCTGCGCGCACCGGCTGATTGAACCGAAGCAGTACGACCATCCGGCCGTTGACGGTGCCGCCTTGTCTGTACCATCTGGTGTCGAGTAGCCGAACCGTCGGCGTGGTAAACGAAAAGGTCACGGCGCGCGCCAGCTTGCGTCCGCTTGCTGCCGGCGTTCCCGCGGCGATCGTCACCTGATATGTCGTCGCATAGGAGAGCGGACGCTTCGGATCCGGCGTGAAGATCAGCACCGTCGTGCCGGACCACCGAAACGTTCCCGGCACGACCGGCGAGATCTTGAAGAACGGCGGATTCACCTCCGCCGGAATCCGGCCGAGGTTCACCATTGGCTCGGAGAAGACGACTCGTATCTCCTTCGCTTCCGCGAGTGACGCGACCTCGCCTTCGGGCGCGGTGCTGACGATGGTGAGTCCGGGATCAGATGTTCGGAGTTGCCGCGCGTCGGCAAACGGCACGCGGAGACACAACACGGCCACAATCAAAAGCAAGACGGTGCGTTTCATGGGTGGAAGTCCCGAAGCGGGGAGGCTTGGCGAGCATTTGTCGCTCTGGGAAATTAGACACCGGATCGAGGCGAATGGAGATCGAGGTCTTCTGTCGGCGGAGTGCACGGAGGACGCGGAACAAGATCAACACGGAGGCTCGGAGACACGGAGATCGAAGCTCATAAAGAACCCCAAGAGACTCTCTCCGTAACTCCGTGCCTCCGTGTTTGATGCTTGTCCCGTGCCCTCCGTCCTCTCCGTTTACTCAGGCACCGACACCGTCAACGGTGCCACCAATCGGATCGCCAACGTGGTCCCCGGACCGATGTGCACGTCCTTGCCGCGCGTCGAGAGCACGACCGCGGTTCCGGCACCGCCGCCGGCCAGCGCGCCAATTCCGGCTCCCTTCTTGCCGCCGATAATTCCGCCAACGACCGCGCCGCCTGCCGCTGGTGCGCCGATCGTGATTGCATCCTTCTTCTTCGTCGCCGGTGCAACCGCGACCCACGACCGGGTCTGGATGTTGTAGCGCTCATCGAATCCGGCAGGCGTGATGCGCGTGAACCGCACGGCAACCCTGCCGCGGCCCTTTACCTTGCCAGGGCGCGTCGCTTCGGCAACGTAACCTGACGCCACACTCCCCTGGCGAAGCGCTGTGCGTCCGTCGACGACGATCGGATTCAGCAACGTGCCCGACACCGGGGCTTCGAGCCGTGAGTCGGACCCGAAGCCGCGCGTCAGACGCAGGCGGAGAACGGTACCGGCCGGCACCGTGACCTGCCGCATCCGCGTCGACGCCGACGTAACCGTCGCGGGTGCCAACACGGGCCCCGCACTCTCAACGGCGACATTCGCGAAGAGAATGGCACCGGTCAGGATTGCTGCACGCGTGATTACGTTCCTCATGCTGTGCCTCCTGGGCCTGAATAGCGCAAGCGTTATGCCGACCTCTCCTGTACTAGGTCAAATGGTAGAACTAGTTTGTTTGCAATAGTTTGCGTATGCGCTAATCTTGGGGAGTCCGGCACGCTCAAACACAGCTGTTGTTGATCGATACAAAAAGTGGACGTGCGGGTCGGCAGCCCAGCTATATGGCACTCAAACTGCGTCAATTTACTCCTGAGCCAATCCGCGTCGCTGCTTCGAGCGCACATGCGCTAAGCGAAACCTCATTGCGCTGAATTGGATGCGGTCCGCCAAGAGTCCGGGCCGTCACCCGTTACACATACCCCGCTGACGAATTGCCGCTGTCGGTTAGCCGTCGGCCGCCGGAAGTCCGTCAGAAATCGGTCAAATCTTTCCTTGAGCGACGGCATTGCGATTCGGGGGTGTGGTATGTCGACGCCTCATCGCGTCCTTCCCCTCATGTTTTCTGCCATTGCCTTTGGTATTTGCGTCGGTTCAGGCTGCGGTGGCAAAACTCCAACTGAGCCCGGTGGGCCGACGCAGAGTCCCGCGAGTCTCAAACTGACCGGTCCCGACTACCTGTTCATCTCAGAGTCGGGAGAATACAAGCTCGAAGCTACATATGCCGATGGCCGGCGCGAGCCTATGACTGCGGCGTCCTGGGGCTGCGACAATCCCGCCGCAATCCAAGTCGCAAACGGCCACGCGACCGCGATGGCTTCAGGCGGGGCCACGGTCTTCAGCGATTGTCAACACGGCCGTGCTACTCAGTACGTGCGAGTCGTTCCCGATTACCGCGGCAACTGGTCGGGTGCGTACACCTGGCGATCGTGTGCTGCATCCGGCGTGTTCGATGCGATTCACGCCTGCGACTTGATCCCCAATGGCACCGAGCTGCCGATCATGGTTCGCCTTTCACAAACCAAGGATCAGACGACCGGCACGATCGCGCTCGGAGACCTTATGGGTGACGTCAGTGGAGTCGTCGACGTACCGGGGCGTCTCGCGTTGCGGGGGTCGATGCGCTACGACCTTGAGGGTATGACCGCCACAGTGACTCTGAACGGCTGGGACACGATGGCTGAGGGCGAGACGATGTCAGGTACGTTCGGTCAGGTCTGGACCATTTCGGGCGCATCGGGATCGATGACCGCTGAGTGTCAGGTCAGATCCGTGAGTCGAACCAGTCGAACTGTTCAGGGCTTTGCGAACAGATCGGCCAGTCCAGCGCGCGGCCTGCGTGACCTCCTGATGCGACTCGGCGCGCGGTAGCAACTCCCATGCGCTGCATACAAGAGGACGCACGGTGGTTCCGTGCACGTGGTTCGTGGCTCCTGCGACTTGCGATCCTATTGATCGCGTTGTGGACCGTAGGTTGTGAAACGGCGATGGACCGCAGTCGACGGTATGTGATGTCCGGCGGCATGGGTGCGGCTACGCTCAATCCCGGCGGACATCCGATCGAGAACGGAGCGCCCAGTACGCTCGATTTTGAGCACTCTCTGAGCACGCAGGCGTCGTTCGGGCGACGCCTGGGAGCCCCAACACCCCACATGACGATTTATGCGGATGCGAGCGGAGCTGTCGTATGGGGATCCGGCCTGCGCGGAGTGGAAGCGCCGTCGTCCTGCAATGTTCATTGGCAGAGTGTGGGGCCAGCCCTCGGGCTGCACTTTGCGACGCCATCGCCTACTGCGTTTGAAGTGCAGGGTGGAATGGCGTTCGTACACGCGTCGCGCCCGCGCTGCGCGGCCGCAGGAAGCGTGACCGAAGGGAAGTCGGCGACGATCGTGAGTCCGATGATAGGTGCTTCCGTCATCTTTGGACTCACTCCCCGCATTGGCTGGAGCCTTGGCGGGCAATGGCTTCAAGTACCGCTCGATCGGCTCGAACTTCAGAACGGCCGTCATTGGGGAGGCATTGGAGCCGTTTCGGTTGTGCTGACATTTCCGGCCGGAGCGGCTGCGGCACGCACGGTGGTCAAGCGCTGATGCGCCAAATGTCTGACCTATCTCTTTGCGGCCGTATAGACTGCGAACATTGCGCCCTGTGGATCGCTGAGGATGGCGAATCTCCTCGTATTCGGAATGTCCTGTGGTGCCGCACGCCACAATCAGCAGCGGCAGGAATCGACTCGGTCGAGCGATCAAGCAACTCCGCTCTAATTGATGACGAGAATGGTCGGCCCGTCGGTCCGCCGACCGCGTAACGACGATGGCCCGGCTTCAGGATCGATG
>DASTVZ010000188.1:0-43885 GCA_035758845.1 Vicinamibacterales bacterium | reverse complement strand
TGGGAATACAAGCCCGGTTCGACGCTCTTCGTCGTCTGGCAGCAGGGACGCGAAGGCAGCGTTGACTATGGCAACTTCAATTTCGATCGGGATTTCGGAGCGGTCTTTGATTCGCCGGCGCGAAACGTGTTCCTGGTGAAGTGGGCTTATTGGTTTAATCCGTGATTTCCATACGCCGCACAGTGCGACGTCCTGACGGTTTGACGTGATGCCGTGGGCCCGTGTAACCCGCCACCAGTGATGTTCGCTTATTCGGGTTACTCGATCGCCGCGTACTGCAATCGCGTCTTATCTGCCTCATCCTGAATCTGCCGCACCAGCTCTGGCGGCGAGATGACTCGCGCCAGCGGCCCGAATCCAAGAATCCAGCTTCGCAACGCGAAGTCATTGCAGACGTTGAGCGTCATCGTCAGCTTGCCGTCGGTGGTTTCGGTGACGTGTTGCGATGAATGCCAGATGCGATCCTTGATGTGGCGCGCGATGCGCGGTTCGAACACGATCTCGATGCGCTCGGGCGCGCCTTGATTCACTCCAAGTGAATTCTCGAATGCGTCAGCGGGGAGGTCCACAGGCTCGAAGCGTTCCTCGGTGAGTGACAACGATTGGATGCGTTCCACCGCGAAGGTGCGCAGCGCGCCGTACTCGGGAACGTACGCGACCAGATAGAACCCGCCCTGAGCGAAGACCAACCGATACGGTTCGATCCGGTATTCCTTCTCGCGATCGCTGGAGAAGGAGTGGTAGCGCATGATGGTGCGACGATGATTCAATGTCGCATCGACGAGCTGAGCAAGCCGGGCGCTTCGCGGCGCCGAGTGCCGCGATGCCGTCGCCGGCGTCGCCGGATCATCGCCGAGCGACTGCGATCCAGGTTCGGCCTTCGCCTGAAGGACGAGGGGCAGGCGATCGAGGAACTGCCGCATGCCGGGCGTCAGCGCGTCAGCGAGCTTGTCGAACGCGCTGCGAACATCACGCTGGAACGGCGTGGCGGCGAGGCACTCAACCAGCGATCGCGAGAAGTAGATCGCGGTCAGCTCGGCGAGGGTGAAGCCGGTGTCGTCAAGCCGCCGGAACGCGCGCTGCTCGAGCGTCCAGTACTTTTTGCCGTCGTGAACTTCATCGAACAGTGGAAAGCCCGCGGCTTGAAGCGCCTCGAGATCGCGCCGAATCGTACGGGTCGACACACCGGTGCGTTCGGCGAGATCGTCGATCGTGACGCGACGCGAGGCCTCGAGATCGCGGAGGATCGACCACTGACGGATCACTTCGGCATTGCGCATGTCGCCCGCGATCTTACTTCGGCACTCGTGCGACCGCTGTTGCCGACGACACGTTGCCGGACGGATCGGCGCAGGTCAATGTCGCAATGTACGACCGGCCGCTGCCAGCGGCGGCGAGCGAGCGAACTCGAGTCATGGTGCCCCTGGGAATAATTGAGGTGATGCCGGCGGGAAACCAGGTTCCGTAGGCCCGGATGATTCTCCGGCAGTGTGGGACTGCTGTCAAACCGTTCGGCTCGCGAGAGCTATGACCTCGCTCACGGCCGGTCACCCTGGCGAAATAGCGACGCAGAAACTGCAATTTTGAGCGTGACCTACCCTGTCACGCCCTGATTCTAGACTCCTTGTACGGATTGATGAGGTTCGCCGTTATCAGGAGAGAGCGCCATGTATCGCGTTGATGGTTCGCTGGCGAGAACATTGGAGTACGGGGAAACAACGGCGGAGGTCCGGGCCGCAAGATCGGGATCGCTGCGACGGCTTGGGTTACTGCGAGGACCGGACAAGTACAAAGTGCTCGAGCGACGGAGACGCGCCGCGCAGATCAAAGCCCGCCACGTGCTCGATTTGATCGACATCATCGAATCGTCCGAGAGGAAATAGCCATGCCGCGCTGCACGCACACGTCATCTGGCTCCGCCAATCACGCGCACGGCCGAACGCTCTGTTTCGAATGTTTTCGCGCCGGCATGGAACGGACGCGCGCCCGCCGCGAAGCCTGGGCGCAACGAGCGCTGCCATTCGAGGAATCGTCTGCGCCCAAGCCGCTGAGCAAGCAGGCACTCGCGCACCGTCAGCGCATGCTGGATTACCTCGCGTCGGTCGCGCGCAAACATGCTTGAATCGCTTGCTGCTGGCTGCTGGTTGTCCGGATCCGTGGTCCGGGATCCGGTCCGCCTCCGCGGCTTCGCCGCTTCCGGCGAGACAGCCTTCGCATGACCATGAGCGAAGGCTGGATTCGAGGATTCAAGGATTAGAGTGATTCACGATGAGTGATCAGTGATGAGCGATTAAGAAGCTCCCGACGCGCCTCCACCTGCAGCAGCCCCGGCCGTCCCATCGGCGCCACCGCCAGGGTGTGCGCCGCCGGCGGCGATGAAGCTGGAGAACGCGGCGGCGCCATCGCTGCCAGTTCCCGAGACTGATCGAAACCATTCAGGCGCCGCCAATCGATGCTTCTTCAAGTACGACGCCCACGAGTGAGCCAGTCCAAGGGCGATCGCGTACGGAAGCATCTGGCGCATGACGACGTCGCCGGGAGACGGTTCACGATCGCGCGCCACATCGCGCAGATGCTGACGGAAGCCGCGCCACGCTTGTGCCCGCTGAAGGCCGTGATTCGAGAGGGGGGTGTGTGCCGCGAAGCAGATGAGGGCTGAAACTCCGACCACACCGAGCGCAAGAGGAATCAACATTGGCCAGGGACCGATTTGTCGCACGGCGAACGCCAGGCCGAATGCAGTGCCGCCGGCCAGGATTAGACAGGCCGTGGCCATGTATGCGAAACGACGGCGGACGGCGCGACGATCCTCATCGACGAGACCGATCGACAGCATCGCAGGTTCCAGCGCCGCCTTGAACTTGCGAAAGTGGCGCAGCAAACGATTACGGGCTTTCCCCAAAGACACCGCGCCGCCGTCCGGGTCGAAAATGATGTCGAGCAGTTTTTCTTCGTATGGTGACAGCGGCCGCCTGCTTGTGGTCCGAGCGACCGCAAACTGCCGCTGCCCAAGGAGATGTCCCTGTTCTTCAATGCGCAGCTCGCCACGATCGGCGAGCGAGACGAGAGTGGCCATCGCGTGTTCGAGTCGTGGAGAGCCGTTGGCGAGAACCGCCCCAGCGATCACCGGCGGGAGCGTATCGGGGGGCATCGCCGACCGCGTCATTACCGCAAAGTCACGCGTGGGTGAGTCGTACTGTTGACGCACGAAAAACAGAAGAGCCAGGCCTCCGGCAATCACGATGGCGGCAGCAAACACCCACGCGCGTGACATTTCGCTGATCTCGATTTGATGGCGTTGCCACGCAGGTGGCGCATCGATTGCGCTGCCGCGAGGCAGGTGAACCGACACCTCCAGCCATCCGTTCCGACCAATATTGCTCGCCGCGATCTCGATACGGCCGTCGCCAAGCTGCACGCGCGAGTCACCGACGCGGCGCGTATCCAGTACCGGCGCCGTCGTCGGTGTTGCGGGAACGATGAGGTCAACGGTGCTCGAATCAATCGCGTAGCGATGCTCGCTTGGCAGGATTCTCCAGGCGACGACATCAGCGTTTTGCTCCTGACGAACGACACCATGGACGAGATAGACGAGATCGAATGTGTGGGCCGAGGGCGAAGTTGGCGGAAAGCGCCACGTCACCCTCACGTTTGACGATCCGGAGATCTCGATCCGGCCGGGACCTTCCCCCTCTGGGAGTTGCTGGCCATCCATGCTTGCCGAGACGATCTCGATACCGTCGGTCATCCGCACAGGGATGGAGCGGAAAAACTGCGTGAAAGTTCCCGTTTCAAAACGGATTGCAATGGTCTCGGCGACCCGCATCGTCCCGCCGTCGAGGACCTCGATTCGGGAGTCGTAACGATCGGCCGAATATCGTCCGTCTGCCATGGCAGGCGCGGCAACCAGGGAGAGCAAAATCGCCAGGACGAATCGGGTGACCATGAGTCGATGATAGCCGAGCAGCGTAAAAGGTGGTTGGCACCTTTCCGGGAAAGGTGCCAGCCACCTTTTCAGGGCTTTGTCGGCGTAAATTGTGAAGAAAGCGTGACTTCGCCGCCGGAATTGAACTAAACGACCCTCCCTCCTTGTCTAACTAACTAGGGTGTAAGGAGGTTTCGATGAAACGAACAATTTGGTCCGCCGTGCTCGCGATGGTTGTCGCGGGTGCGGTTGCGATTCCGGTTATAGCTCAACCCCCGCAGGGTGGTCGCGGTCAGGGGCGAGGCCCGGCATTTGACGGTGCGCTTCCACTTCTTCGCGGTCTCAATTTGACCGATGCACAACGCGAGCAGATCCGTTCGATCACTGAAGCGCAGCGCACTGGCGACAACCCGCGGCGCAACGTGATGGATCTGGAACGGCAGCTGCAAGCCGCTGTCTTCGCCGAGACACCTGATCAGTCGAAAATAGATCAACTGAAGAATTCGATCGCGGCGGCGCGCGCGGAGGAACTCACGTCGCGTATCGAGCTGCAGTCACGAATCGTGCAAGTCCTCACGCCGGAACAGCGTGCACAAGCGCGCGAGACGCTCGGCAAGGCACCGGGTCGAAGGGGGCTCAAGCCAAAGGCCAGGTAGAACGCATTACAGGTTTCTATTATGCGACGTCTCTTAACGAGTGTTGTGGTGGCCATTGTGATTGCGCCCGTGGCAATCGTGCTGGCGTCGAAGCGACAGGTCATCCATAGTCATTGGCGTGACCGGAATGTTGCAATCGATGGCGACAACGGCGAGTGGCCGGGGCCTCTTGTTCCGGTCGAGGAGAGTCACCCACTGCTGACCGCGGCGATGAACGACGGTCAATATCTCTATCTGGTGCTCAGTACAAACGATGCGTCTGTGCGGCGGCAGATATTTCGACAAGGGCTCATTGTCTGGTTCGATCCAGGTGGGGGCGAAAAGAAGCATTTCGGCCTGAAGTATCCGGTCGGTGTTTCCGCCGACGAGACCGGGGGGCGTGGAGGATATCGTCGGGGCGGTTACGGCGGCGGACGATCACCGTCCGCATCCGGTTCCGACGATAGCATTCAATCACCGCAGAGCGATCCGGAACCCGTCGATCGTCTCGAAGTGTATGGTCCTGAAAAAGACGATGCCCACAGTTTTGTGACGACGATGGCGCCTGGCATCGCGGTGAAGACGGGGAACGTCGAGGGGTATGCAGTCTACGAGTTGAAGGTGCCGCTCCACAAGATGGCCGACGCGCCGTATGCGATCGAAGCCAAACCTGGCGCGTTGATCGGATTCGGACTCGAGACGCCGAAGATCGAGCAACCGTCGGGCGAAGGACGCGGCCGCGGTTTCGGCGGGTTTGGTGGTGGCATGGGCGGCCGCGGCGGTGGCATGGGCGGCCAGGGCGGTGGCGGCAGCCGCGGCGGCGAGCGCGGACACGAAGCGCCGAAGCCAATCAAGATCTGGGCGGCGATAAAATTGGCGCCCGTTCGCTGAAGTGCCCGCTTACGGCTGCCCAAAGAGGCATTTCTGTTATCCTCTTATCACGATCGCGTGGCGCGATCGTTCCCGGTGACCCGGCACAGCGTCCGGGGAAGGAGCCCCTCATGATTCGCGTCGTCGAATCTGCCTCCAACGAACTGCGCCTGGCGGAAGCTCGCGCGTTCATCCGATCCGAACTCCGCAATGGTGATCTTCTGCTCGTGGCTGCCTCGCGAGGCGCAGCCGACGATCTGGCGCGATCTATTGCGATCGAATCGGGCGCGACGCTCGGGTTGCATCGCTTCAGTCTCACTCAACTTGCCGCGCGCCTGGCGGCGCCGATCCTCGCCGCCGATCGTCGATCGCCGGCGACCAATCTCGGGTCTGAAGCGGTCGCGGCCCGCGCGGCGTTCGAATCGGTGCGGAATCACGCCCTGACGTACTTCGGACCAGTTGCTGGCACTCCAGGTTTTCCCCGCGCGCTGGCGCGAACGCTGCAGGAACTGCGGCTCGCGCATGTCTCGTCCGCCGACCTGGCCGCACTCCCGCTCGGCGGTGCCGATTTGGCGGGGCTGCTGGATCAGTTCGAGCGCGAGTTCGATTCCGCGTCGGCGACCGATCGCGCAACCCTTTTCGCCTCGGCGACGTCAGTCGTTGCGGATCGGCGATCGACGACCTCGTTGCTCGCGATACCGCTCGTCCTCCTCGACGTACCGCTTGAATCCGCGGCAGAGTTCGACTTTGTGCGCGCGCTGATAGGCGCCGCCCCACGCACAGTGCTAACAGTGCCCTTCGGCGATCTGCAAGCGCTCGATCGTCTTGCTTCAATCGGATTCGAGCCGGAAGTGCTCGAGCAGAAAGGGGAGACGGATCTCGTCGCGCTGCGGCGATACCTTTTTGCCAGCCGTCGTCCGCCGGAACGCACGCCCAAGGGAGACGTGCGGTTGTTCTCCGCGCCCGGCGAAGGACGCGAGTGCGTCGAGATTGCGCGGCGCATCCTTGAAGAAGCACGCGCCGGCGTCGCATTCGACGAGGTTGCTGTATTCGTCAGATCGCCGCAGCGATATGCGAGCCTGCTCGAGCATGCCTTCAAGCGAGCGGGGATTCCCGCATGGTTCGATCGCGGGACGAGCCGCCCGCATCCAGCGGGCCGTGCCTTTCTCGCGATTCTGGCATGTGCCTGCGAAAAGTTATCGGCGCGACGGTTCGCGGAATATCTCTCGCTCGCGCAGGTTCCACAGCTGACGGGCGATCGGGTCGAGTTCGAGTTCATCGTGCCAGACGATGAAGCGTTGTCGGTGGTCGCGGATGCCGCTTCACGCGTCGATGGCTCGACGTTCCAACGGGATCTTTCTGCTGCAGGGGAATCCGGCAGCGCGAATCGTTCCCGCCGCGATGCGGATGTGACCGAGGCGGTCGTGGCGGGATCGCTGCGCGCCCCGTGGAAGTGGGAGACGCTGATTGTCGAATCCGCGGTCATCGGGGGCGATCCTGGACGGTGGCATCGCCGGCTCGACGGTCTGGCCCGCGAATACCGTTTGATGATCCAGGAAGAACTGAGCGATGACCCCGAGTCGCCGCGGGCGTTGCGACTCGAGCGCGAGCTGACCAATCTGGGCCATCTGCGCGGGTTTGCGCTACCGATCATCGACCTGCTTGCATCATGGCCTTCGAGCGGCACATGGAAGGAGTGGCTCGATCGATTCTCCGATCTCGCGCCGAAGATTCTTCGCCAACCGGAACGCGTGCTCCGAGTGATCGCGGAGCTCCGTCCGATGAGCGAGATTGGACCCGTGTCGCTCGAAGAAGCCCGCGATGTCATCGCCGAGCGCCTGCTGGCTCTTGACGTCGATCCGCCGCGCCACCGGTACGGGCGCGTCTTTGTAGGATCTCCACAACAGGCACGCGGGCGCACGTTTCGGGTCGTCTTTGTTGCCGGCCTGGCGGAGCGGATGTTTCCGCAGAAGCCGCACGAAGACCCGATGCTCCTGGACAACGAGATGCGCGCACCGCTCCAGGCCGGTCTGGCTATTCAGGAAACCCGCGGACGGATGGAGCGCCTTCTGCTCAGGCTCGCGGTTGGTGCGCCGACTGAGCGATTGTGGCTCTCGTATCCGCGGATCGATATCGCCGAATCCCGCCCGCGCGTTCCTTCGTTCTACGCACTCGACGTCATGCGTGCGATCACCGGTAGCATTCCACGTCACGAGGACCTGCAGGAGCGCGCGGTTTCAGAGGGCGGGGCGATGCTCGCGTGGCCGTCGCCGCAGGAACCGGCGCGCGCGATCGACGATCTCGAACACGATCTCGCGGTTCTTCGCATGCTGCTCCTCGTCGAGAACCGAAAGTCGGTGCGGGGACAGGCGCACTATCTGCTTCGGCTCAACGATGCGTTGAAGCGTTCGGTAACCACGCGCTGGTCACGCGCGCGTGCGTCGTGGACTCCGTTCGATGGCATCACCCGGCTGACCGGCATGACGACGGCGCTCGTGGCGAGTCAGCGCTTGTCGGCGCGTCCGTATTCGTTGTCGGCACTCCAGAAGTTCTCGACATGCCCCTATCAGTTCCTGCTCTCGGCGATCTATCGTCTCGAGCCAGCGCAGGAGCCGGAGCCGCTGCAGAAGCTCGATCCGCTGACCCGTGGCGCGCTCTTCCACCAGGTCCAGGCGGAATTTTTCCGGACGCTGCAGTCCGACGGGCTGTTGCCGGTATCGGCGGGCCGGCTTCATGACGTGCTGGCATGCCTCGATCGAATCGTGTCGAAGACCGCTGCCGAGTATCACGAGCAGCTGGCCCCGGCGATCGAGCGGGTATGGCGCGACGAAGTCAACGACATTGCGCGCGATCTCCGCGTGTGGGCGCGTCGGCTTCCGTCAGCCCAGGATTGGATTCCTGAGTACTTCGAATTCAGTTTTGGTCTGAGCGACGAGGGACGCGACCGGCGCAGCGTGCCAGACCCGGTGCGTCTCGACGGCCGCTTTCTGCTGCGCGGATCGGTCGACCTGATCGAACGCCGCGGTGACGGCCGCGCCTTACGCGTGACCGACCATAAGACGGGAAAGAACCGGACGACATGGAAAACGGTGATCGGAGGCGGCGCGATGTTGCAGCCGGTGCTCTACAGCGTCGCCGTCACTCAGGCGCTGAACACAGCCGTCACGTCTGGTCGGTTGTTTTATTGCACCGCAGCCGGCGGTTTTACCGATCACGAGATTCCAATCAACGACGCAAATCGCCGCGCCGGGCTGGAGGCGCTCGAGATTGTGGACCGGGCGATCGAGCTTGGATTTCTGCCCGTCGCGCCCGCCGAGCGCGCGTGCACGTGGTGCGACTTTCGATCGGTCTGCGGTCCGCACGAGGAGCAACGAGTTCGAATGAAATCCGCGGACAAGCTTGGTGATCTGTTGGCCCTGCGACAGATGCCGTAACGCGAGGAAAGTGTCAGTTTTGGCGAGTCACGGATTGAGAACTCAACGACGCGCAACAACCAAAGACCTAAAACCAAAACCTAGAACCAAAGACCTCCAGCCAAAAACGCAAAACCCAAAACGAACAGAAACATGACCCCGCCTCTCTGTGATCAGCCCGCTCGCGATCAAATCGCCAACTCCCTCGACACCACTCTCGTCGTCGAGGCGGCGGCAGGTACGGGGAAGACGACCGAGCTGGTCAAGCGCATCTTGCGCGTGTTGGCAACGGGACGCGCGAATGTCGAGTGCATTGTCGCCGTGACGTTCACCGAAAAAGCCGCGGGAGAGCTCAAACTTCGTCTTCGCGAAGCGCTCGAGCGCGAGCGCGGATCAGCGCCGGATCCGGAAGCGCGCGAGCGGCTCGACAAAGCGCTGGGCAGCCTCGAAGAAGCCCACGTCAATACGATTCATGGGTTCTGTGCCGAGCTGCTGCGCGAGCGGCCGGTCGAGGCGGGCGTCGACCCGCTGTTTCGAGTGCTGACCGAAGCGCAATCGGAGCGGCTGTTCGAAGAGGCGTTTGGCGGCTGGTTGCAACAGCAGTTGGCCGATCCGCCGGAAGGTGTGCGGCGCGCCCTCAGGCGATCGACGCCGTTCTCGTTTTTCGGCGCGCGTCCGCGTCAGGACGGCCCGATCGATCGACTGCAGCGAGCGGCGTGGGAACTGACGCAATGGCGCGATTTCCCGACACCGTGGACGCGGCGTCCGTTCGATCGCGATCACCAGATTGAACGCCTCGTGAGCGAATTGCACACGCTCGCGTCGATGAGTGAAAACCCCTCCTATGCCAACGATGTGCTGTATCTCGATCTCGCTCCAGTGCGTCACCTGAGTCTGGAGATTCAGCTGCAACAGGAAGGCACAACGGTACCGACATCGGACCTGGTCGATCGCGACGGCATCGAGGCGCGGCTCGTCGATCTCTCGCGCGATCGGAATTTCTCGAGAGCGCGACACGGACGTGGACCGGGATACCGCAAAGGCGTCACGCGCGCGGATCTCGTCGCCGCACTCGATGCCTTTCGAACCCACCTCGACGGGTTCCGCCTCGATGCTGACGCGGATCTTGCCGCGACTCTTCAGCAGGAGCTCCTGGGGGCAGTGAACAGGTACGAGGAGCTGAAGGCGCGCTCGGGCAGCCTTGACTTTCTCGACTTGCTGCTCAAGGCCCGCGACCTGGTCAAGGGGAACGAGACAGTGCGGCGCGGTTTTCAAGATCGTTTTACGCACCTCTTTGTCGATGAATTTCAGGATACCGATCCATTGCAGGCGGAGATTCTCCTGCTGCTTGCCGCTGCTGATCCATCCGAGATCGATTGGCGGAAGGTGACGCCACTGGCCGGCCGCCTCTTTCTCGTCGGCGATCCGAAGCAGTCAATCTATCGGTTCCGCCGCGCCGATGTCGCCGTCTACCGCGACGTCTGCGAGCGCCTCGTCTCGTGCGGCGCGGTGGCGGTGAAATTGACCGCGAGTTTTCGCAGCGTGCCGCAGATACAGGCGAGCGTCAACGCGGCGTTCTCCCCGGTGATGACCGGCGATGCGTTTACGCTGCAAGCCGACTACGTGCCAATGTCCCCCTATCGGAAAGATCCGAGCCGTCAGCCGGCGGTCATCGCGCTGCCAGTGCCGGCCCCCTACGGCACCCGCAACATCTCCGCCATGGCGATCGAGGCGTCCACCCCCGATGCCATTGGCGCCTTCGTCGAATGGCTGGTGAGCGAGAGTGGATGGAGCGTGACCGAACGCACCGGTGAGCAACCGGTGCCGGTGCAGGCGAAGCACGTGTGCCTGCTCTTCCGCCGCTTCCTGAGCTTCGGCGACGACATCACGCAGCCTTACGTGCAGGCGCTCGAAGCGCGCGGCGTGCGCCACGTGCTCGTCGGCGGAAAGACGTTTCACGATCGCGAGGAAGTAGAAACCATTCGCGCCGCGCTGGCGGCAATCGAGTGGCCCGATGACGAGTTGTCGGTGTTTGCGACGCTGAAAGGCGCGCTGTTCGCGATTGGTGATGAGGAACTGCTCGAGTGGAAGCTTGGAAGCCGCGAGCATGGCTTCGGCGTATTTCATCCGTTCCGGATTCCTGCGACCATCCCACCGCACCTGTCGCCCATAGGCTCGGCGCTGCAGCTTCTGCAACAGCTCCATCGCCGGCGTAACTATGTGCCAGTAGCGGAGACGATTCAGGAGCTGTTGAACGCCACGCGTGCGCATGTCGGCGTTGTCCTTCGCGCCGGCGGCGAGCAGGCTCTTGCCAATGTTCTCCACGTCGCTGAACTCGCGCGACAGTACGAAGCATCCGGCGGCATCTCGTTCCGCGGCTTTGTCGACGAGCTGCGGGTTGCCGCCGAGGCGTCGCAGGCGTCCGAGGCCCCTATTCTCGAAGAGGGAAGTGACGGCGTGCGCATCATGACCGTCCATAAGGCAAAGGGGCTCGAGTTTCCGGTCGTGATTCTGGCCGATCCGACGTGCAAGCTGTCGCCAGCTGAAGCGAGCCGTTGGATTTCCAAGGACGAAGGTCTCTGCGCGTTGAAGCTGGCCGGATGGGCGCCTATTGATCTGGTCATGCACGGCGAGGAAGAGCGCGCGCGCGAGCAGGCTGAGGCACAGCGACTGGCCTACGTTGCTGCCACTCGAGCTCGCGATCTCCTGGTCGTTCCTGTGATCGGTGAAGGTCCATACGATGGCGGGTGGCTGGATCCCTTGATGTCGGCCGTCTATCCGCCGGAAACCGCTCGTCGCAACCCGTCCCGCGCGCCGGGATGCCCTGCGTTCGCCTCGAAGGATTCGGTGATGAATCGGCCCGATGGTGATCCGGCGCGACCATATACCGTCGCACCTGGCCTGTATGAATTCTCCGGCAGCGAACCTCGGATCCCCGATCCCGCGCAACCCCCTTCGACGAGCTCAGGGCGTCCCGAGCTTGTCGAGGGACGGATGCCGACGAGGTACTCTGTCGTGTGGTGGGACCCGCACATCCTCAACTTGAATGCGGCGTCAACGTTCGGCCTGCGCCGCGACGATTTGATCGTCAAAGACGGCGACATGTTTGCGGTCGAAGAGCGCATGGCCGAGTACGAGCGATGGCGGCAGGACCGGGCGACCGCGATTGATACCGCGCAGCGACCGAGCGTGCGTCTACAGACCGCGACCGCGTGGGCGGCGGAGGTTGCCGAGCTTGGCATCGACGAGGAGATCGCTGGCGGCGGCTCGATCGAGATCGTCGAGCTGGCCGGAGCTGCTGGACGCCCGCGCGGTCCACGATTCGGTACGCTGGTGCACGCGGTACTCGCGACCGTCGCGCTCGATGCGACCAGCGAAGACGTGGTCGCGACTGCCGAAACTCAGGGGCGGATCCTGCTGTCCACGGCGGAAGAGATTCGCGCAGCCGCTGCCGTCGCCGGCGCGGTGCTCGGCCACGATCTGATGGCGCGTGCCCGTCGCGCAGCCGTGATGTCGCGCGAAACCCCGGTCACCTGGCTGCAGAAGGACGGTACGATGATCGAAGGCGTTCTCGATCTTGCGTTTGAGGAGAACGGGGTCACAACGGTCGTGGATTTCAAGACCGACCACGAACTGGCGGCCGGCGAATCGCGCTACCGTGCCCAGGTGCAACAGTACGTCGGCGCTGTCGAACGCGCCACCGGCAAGCGGGCACGAGGCATCTTGTTCAAGGTCTAGTTACCGCCATGATCGTCATCAATCCGTCTCTGTCGATCGACGAGCGGGAAATCGAAGAGCGGTTCGTTCGATCATCCGGACCGGGCGGCCAGAACGTCAACAAGGTCGCGACGGCAGTGCAGCTGCGCCTCGACGTGAATGCCTCGTCGCTGCCTGATGACATCAAGCCGCGTCTCATCGCACTCGCAGGCAGTCGCATGACCGATGAGGGCGTCCTGGTGATCGATGCGCGCGAGCATCGCACGCAATCGCAAAACCGCGACGCGGCGCGCGAGCGGTTAATCGCGCTGATCCAGCGAGCCGCACACCAGCCGAAGAGACGGCGGGCCACGAAGCCTGGACAGGGGGCCAAGGAAAAGCGCCTTGTGACCAAGAAACGGCGTGGAGAGGTTAAAGCAAGGCGCCTGAAGACGCGCGCCGAAGAGTGACCAGTCTCGGTATAATCGACATTTTGTCGTCGGAGGTTTCCCGTTGTCTACCGTAACGAATCCGGCTGAAGTGTCGTATCGGGAGACTTTTTCCGCGCGGTTCCGGCAGGGGGAGACGCCTATATCATGAAGCACATCATTCATGATTGGGACGACGGGCGCGCGACGACGATTTTGAAGAACATCCGCAGCGCGATGAACCACGGAGGACGCGTGATCCTGGTCGATTCGGTGGTAACTCCGGGTAATCAACCCGACTTCGCGAAGATGATCGATCTCGAGATGCTGCTGATGCCCGGCGGGCGCGAGCGGACGGAAGAGGAATTCCGCGAGTTGTTCGCGCGGTCCGGCTTCCAGCTGACGCGAATCATTCCGACCCAATCGCCTCTTAGTGTGATCGAGGCAAGATAAGTCGGCGCGGTCTTCCGCCTTCGCCAAGGCTACGGCGGACTGGAAGCTGAGATGCAGACCTACAAAAACCACGCGCATCGACCGGTGCTGACAGCGGTCGGCTTTGTGTTTGCCACGATCGCCACCGTCAATTTCCTGCACCGCTGGCGCGCCACCGGCGACCAGGTATACATCGGACTCTTCGCGTTATGCGCGGCAGTGATTGTCTTGCTGCAGATCAGCCGCCGATACACGACGCGTCTGCAGGATCGGATTATCAAACTGGAGATGCGCGTCCGCACGGCGGCACTGTTGACACCCGACCAACAACGTCTGCTCGGCCAGCTCAGTAACAAGCAAATTGCGGCGCTCAGGTTCGCCTCGGATGCCGAGTTGCCGGCGTTGCTCGAGCGCGCGGTGCGCGAGAACCTCAAGCCCAACGCCATCAAGCGTCAGGTGACAAGCTGGACGCCTGATCTCGACCGCACGTAGCTAATTTTTGAACACCCGGACTGACGAGATGCAATCGTTGTAGCTGTCTGAGCAGCTGCCATGCACCGCCTTCAAGTCCGGGATGTCAGCGTTCACTTCGAGGACGGCGCCGCGGTAATTCTTGTCGCCGTAGATACGCGCGCTCCAGCCGGGGAGCACGCGAATCGATGAAATGCAATCGTTCCAGGTTCCACTCCCTCCCTCCGATGCGCCGCAGGGACCCTCGACGTCGCCGAGATCTTCGACGTCGCCGCCGATCTGCTGCGACACGCCACGATAGCCGGAATGGAGATAGACGACGATGCCCTCATCGAGAGGGGTCGGGCCGAGTGGTTCAGCGCTCTCACAGGAGATGAGGACCGCACTCAGGATGGTTGCCGCAAGCAGGCGAGCGGCGCGTGCCACAAGGCTGATTATACGGGCCGGCGCAAAATCGTGATCGCCGTTCAACTTTGTAATTTGCGTCTCCGCGCATGAGAAAACTTTTGGCACGCGGACGATAAATTCCTGAAGCTTTTAGGGTTCAGAGCCGAAAGAAAGTGGGAACGATTCGTGAATCGCGCCCGAACACACTCTCTCTCTGCGAACGAGGTCGTGCTGCCATGAGCCTGATGTCCACCTTTGCCACAGACGTGGCGATCGATCTCGGAACCGCCAATACTTGCGTCTTCGCCCGGGGGCGCGGCATTGTCCTCAACGAACCCTCCATCGTCGCGTTCAACATCGCGCGCGGCGAGATCGAGGCGGTGGGTATCGAGGCGCACGAAATGCTGGGGCGCACGCCTGCGAACATCAAGCCGGTTCGCCCGATGAAGGATGGCGTCATCGCCGACTTCGATGCCGCCGAGAAGATGCTGATGTATTTCGTGCGAAAGGCGCACGGCAAGCGCAGTTTCGTGCGACCCCGCCTGGTCATCGGCGTTCCTCCCGAGATTACCCCGGTCGAGCGACGCGCGGTGAAAGACAGCGGGTTCCGCGTCAAGGCCAGCGAAGTCTACCTCGTCGACGAGTCGATGGCGGCCGCGATTGGCTCGGGCCTTCCGGTCACCGAGCCGGCGGGCAACATGATCATCGACATCGGTGGCGGCACGACCGACATCGCCGTCATCTCGATGGCCGGCACTGTTTACGGCAAGTCGCTGCGCGTGGCCGGCGACGCCATGGACGAGGCGATCATTCAGTACATGCGCAAGCAGTGCAATCTGCACGTCGGCGAACGCACCGCCCAGGCGATCAAGTACGAAGTCGGATCGGCAGCGCCACTCGAGAAACCGCTCGTGATGGAGGTGAAAGGCCGTCATGCGGTCGAGGGCGTCCCCCGGACCGTCACCATCACCGACTCGGATATTCGTGAAGCGCTGTGTGAACCTCTGCGCCAGATCGTTCAGGCGGTACGTGATTCGCTCGAGCGCATTCCGCCCGAGCTGTCGGCCGACATTTACGATCGCGGCGTTGTGCTGACCGGCGGTGGCGCGCTCCTGAGAAATCTCGACAAGCGGCTGCGCGAAGAGACTGGCCTGCCGGTTCTCGTCGCCGAGAACCCGCTGACCTCGGTGGTGATGGGCGCCGGCATGATGCTTACCGATCTCGCGCTGCTCAAGAAGGTGGCCTGGGAGTAAGTACGGCTCCTGGCGGCTCGCTGCTAGGCCTTGAGCGTCATCGTCAACCATTCCTCGATATCGTGCTGAAAGTCTCGGCCTTCGCGTGACGCGCGATGCGGAATGGCCGCGCGTACCGATTTCTCGTCGCCCGTCACCTCGAAGAGATTCACGAAGAAGTCGACGAGAAAGGCTCGATCGGAAATCGACGAACGCACCCGCGCTGGCGCACCGCCGGAGAACTCAATGCCAAACGCGGATCCTGCAGTCTCGGCGAGAAGTTGCAGAAAGACGCGATCGTTCTCATCCCCTTCATTTCGCCCACCTGACGCAAGCAGGCGCGTTTCGTGACCGTCTGAATCGAAGTAAACCTTGGTTTTTGAGGGAAGCGCGATCATCCATACTTCCCAACGTGTTTGAGCGTCCCATTCGAGCTGCAGGAGGGTCCGGGTCCTCAGCGCATTGGCGTCGTAGCGTCGTGCGTCCGGCCCAAGTGCCTCCTCGATCACATCGTCGAGGGCAATAGGTTCGGAAGGGATTCGGAGCGGCCACAGCTCTTCACGGCGGCGGAACTGTTTTACGCGGCTCTCGAGCGTCTCGAGCACGCGGGCCTTGAGCTGACGCTGCGTGAAGCGGTTCATAGTTGCGGCGTGCACACATTGGCACATTCGTGTGCGGTGCACGCGCAATTGCGCGCAACGCCAAGTTCGTGATCCACCGCCGGATTCGTCACCCTTGCGGGACTCCTTGTCGGCCGGCACATTCGCCTATCACTCACAGTGCCAACCACTTCCATTCCAGACCACTCAGGCATGTTCGTTGCTCGATTACACCGGCAGACCAAACCCTGTGGAGGTGTAATGCCATGACCCGCACACTAGGCGCCGCAATCGGCGTTGCTGTCATTCTGCTGTTCTTCGCGTCGCTCACGTTCGAACAGAATCGCGTGCTGACGATCGCGCGCGCCGCGGTGGGTTCGCACCGGTAGGACTCCGTTACAACACGGCGATCTTCACAATCGCCTTCTTCAACGTGCCACGCCCGGCGAGCGGCGCGTGCGCGTCGTCTGGAAAGAAGATCGCAAAGCGACCGGCCGGCAGTGACAGCCAACTGTCCGGGCGGTCGCGGAAAAACATGACGTCCTTTGCCTGGTCGTAGGCGATCGCCGGCCGCGCGCAGTCGGCGAGCGGTTTCCATCCAATCTCTTCGTCTCCATCGATCGTGAATTGGATGTCGATGTAGCGCCGATGCGCCTCGAGCCGCGCACTTTCCCGGCCGCGGCCTTCAAGGCAATCGATTGACACATACATCCGGTCACCGTCGATCGAGTGACGCGTGCTGGGATGCTCCGACGCTTGCACAGTCGACAACAGCTGCGTCCAGTTCGCTTCGCGCAGGTACGCGAACGCACGCGCGAATGACGGGTGAAGGTTCGCGTACCGATCTGCGGTCGCGAGCGTATCGAGAATCATGATGTAGCTTGCAGCTTTCGGAATCCAGTTTCCAGGATAGTTTTCCTGACTCCTCTTGACACGGTTCCTCGAGCATTGACGACAAGTACTCGGGTACAGGGTGTTGAAAATGCCACTCCCGCGACGTTTCTTTCTCTAGAGAGGCACATTCCTGTCCGAGCAAGGGAGGGTATCCTGAGGCGTCTGGGATGTTCTCCGGCGCTCGGAACGTACGAGCGCTACAAAGTGGAAACGGCGACCCAGGTGGCGACCACTACAACGGCACGAAAGCGGGCCATCTCTTTGGCGAGCCGGACGAGTGCGCGACTCACCGCGATGTGCGCAGCTGCGACGCTCGGCTTGTTGAGCGCTTCGGCGACTTCAGCGAGCGGACAGCCGAGTTCGACACGAAGGATAATCGCATCGCGATCGTCGGGCCTGAGCTGCTGCAAGGCGTTCTCGTACCTTTCCAGTGCCTCCCGGCCAATCGCTCCTTCGAGCGGCGACGGCTCATCGGAGACGCGTGCGGAATCGAGGGGATCTGGCGCCGGCCTTCTCTTGGCGCGCCGCACCTGATCGCGCACGCGGTTGACCAGAGCTTGACGGAGATATGACTGAAATGCGGTCTTGTGGCGCGGCTCGAATTTCTGAATGCGTGCCGCGACGTGCGTCAGCGTCTCCTGAACGAGATCGTGGGTGTCGAGCGCGTCGCGCGCCCAGGCGGGCAATCGTCCATGTGCCCACTGTTGCAGGCGCGGGAGGAATCGCGCGCATAACTCATCCAGCGCTCGCGTATCACCGCCGACGGCCCGCTCGACCAGAGCGAACGAGGATTCGCTTTCATTCATGAAAGAGTCGCGTATTGTCGAGCAGCCGCGAATTATAGTCGAACGACTGCGTATAATTGCCGCCCATGTCAGATGACACGCTGCTGCGGCTCGCGGGTGCTATCACAGATGGCCGCGTGCCCGACTGGGGAGGGGCCGAGTCGACCGCTACGACAGACGAGGAGCGGCAACTTGTCGATGAGCTCCGCATCCTGGCGTCCCTTGCTGCTGTGCATCGAGGATCTGCGTCGTCGACCGCGCCCGCCGAACCGAGCGATGTCGTCGACCCTGATCCCGTTCGGTGGGGTCCGTTGGAGATTCGCGAGAAAATCGGCAGCGGACACTTTGGGACCGTGTATCTCGCCTGGGACAGCGCGCTCGAGCGGCAGGCCGCGCTCAAGCTGCTCCGTGAGAGCTCAGGCGCCGCCGAAGTAATTCGCGAAGGCCGCCTGCTCGCGCGCGTTCGCCACCCGAATGTAGTCACTGTGTACGGCGTCGATCAGCACGACGGAGCTGTCGGGCTGTGGATGGAGTTCGTCGATGGTCTCACCCTGAGCCGCCTGCTCGCGACCTTCGGAGCCCTCAGCGCCCGCGACGCAACGCTTATCGGGATCGACTTGTGCGGTGCCGTCACAGCAGTACACAAGGCCGGTCTGCTTCATCGAGACATCAAGGCGCAGAACGTGATGCGCGATGGAAGTGGACGCATCGTGTTGATGGACTTCGGTGCCGGCAGAATTCGCGCCGAGCAAACGCCCGCCGGCGGCATCACGGGCACTCCGCTCTACCTCGCGCCCGAAGTCTTCAATCGTGCCCCCGCGACCATCGCCAGCGACATCTACAGCGCCGGTGTCCTTCTGTTTCATCTCGTCACGACGGAATACCCCGTCGAAGGGCACACACTGACAGAGGTTGAGACGGCGCATGCGCGTGGCGAGCGTCAGTGGCTTGCTGACCTCCGTCCGGATTTGCCCGCGAGCTTCGTGCAGGTCGTCGAACGCGCGATCGCGCGCGATCCTGCGCAGCGCTATCGAAGCAGTGATGAGATGCGGCAGCACTTGATGGCGACCTTGGAGCCGGACAAACCGATCGAACCGGCTCCCGGTCGACACACCACCAATGCCCGTGCTTACCAGTCGTACTTGAAGGGTCGGTTTTATTGGACGCGGCGCTATCACGGCGGTCTGAAGGCGGCGCTGGATCATTTCAAGAATGCGATCGAGGAAGATGCGGGGTACGCACTCGCATACGCGGGACTCGCAGACGTTTATTCGTTCATGGGTATTTATGCTGTGCAGCGGCCGCGGTCGGTTCTCGGACTGGCCGCCGAATCCGCGGAGCGCGCACTGGCCCTCGATCCGGATCTCCCCGAAGCGCATACCTCGCTGGCGCTTATCAGAGTGCACGAATGGAACCTGCCGGCGGCCGCGCGCGCGTTCGCGCGCGCGCTCGAACTCGACCCACGACAGGCGGTCACGCGCGTCTATTATTCGTGGTTGCTCGTGCTGCAGCGTGATATTGGCACCGCGATCCGACAGGTGCGAGAAGCGCAAGAGGTCGATCCCCTGTCGCCGCTCGTCAATGCCGGTGCAGGGCATACCTACTATCTGGCGAGGCGGTATGAGGAGGCGATCGCCGAATGCGAAAAAGCGGTGGAGATCGACCCGAATTTCATTCTCGCGATTCACGTGATGGGAATGTGTCGCTCACTGCAAGGACAATTGGACGAAGCGGTCACGCTCGGTGAGCGCACGGTCGACATGTCAGCTCGTGCCCCGTTCTACCTCGGCATGCTCGGGCACCACTACGCGCGCGTCGGCGCTCACGAACGGGTCCAGTGCGTCCTCGACGAACTCGCCGGAATGGCCGACCAACGCTACGTCCCGCCGCATTGCATGACCTACATCTATGCAGGACTGAATGATCTCGATCAGGCGTTCGAATGGCAGGCCAAGGCCGAGCCGGACGGAGCCTCACCCTTCTACTACGTCTCGCCACTGCTCGAGAAACTCCAGCGCGATCCGCGTCATGCGGAGCAAATGCGCAGGATGGGGTGGACCGGGGGCGTCGCTGGCGGCACTTGATGCCGCAGCATGCGAAAGGGCTCGATTCGCCAGGGCGCGCCGATACCGGATTTGTTAGTGGACGGGCAACGCGGTCATTCGTAGCGGATGCGCGGATCTCGTCGTCGGCGGTAACCAAGCTATCTTCAACAGTTTATGTAAACCCCCGCGCTGGTATGGCACTTGCGCCCGCTCTTCCGATGGCTGATTAGGGGGTGTCCATGCAGCGCTCAATCCTGGCGTTTGCGATTGCGGCGGCAATTCTGGCGATGGCGGTGCCGGTTTCAACCGGCCAACATGCCGCAAGTTCTGTCAGGCCTACGACTGCAAAACGGACCGTCAAACCCGCACCGTCCCTGGTGCAAAAGGAACTTCAGCGCAACCTCGTCCTTGCGGATAGTCTGCGAGGTCGCTTACCGGTTGGTACCGACCTGAATACAGCAGCTGCAGGTTTTCGGCGCCTCGAGTTGTTTGTTGCCACGGTTCATGCATCGAACAACGTCGAGATCTCTTTCGCGGAACTCAAGCGGCGGATTGTGAACGACGGGATGACTCTGGGTCAGGCGATTCAGGATATCCGGCCGAAGTCGCGTTATTGGCAAGAGGCACGTCGCGCAGAGGACGAGGCCGCGGCGACGATCAGGACCAGTGAAGCGGTGGCGTTGAATCGCTAATCACTCATCACTGATCCTATTCGTCACTGATCCTCATTCGCTAATCCTTGAATCGCTGATTCCCCATGATCAGTGATGCGAGCGCCGCCGCGCGATCTTTCATCACCAGCACACCATCGAGCGCGTCTCCAAGTTCGAGCGTGATGCCGACGGCCTCCTGCAGACCACAGACGATCGTCCGCCCTCGGTCTGTCGCGGCAGACTGTTGGAGCGTCCGAACGGCGGGGCCGGATACGTAATCGACATCCGTCAGATCGATAATCACGCGCCCAGGGCCGGCCAGAACCGCGTTGAGCGCGTCGGCGAATGCCGGCGCGGTTACGCTTCCTATTCGCCCCTTCGGCGCCAGGACGATCCCACCCGCAACCGGCTCGATTGATATCTCGAGTCCCCAAGTACGCGACCGCCGGTTCACACGTTTATTTATATACCGGTGCCTCCGTCACCTCGTGCTAACGTTTCGCCCTTGCTCACCAACTTTTCGCCCCGAGCAGTGTATTTGGACCAGAGCGCTGACGACGGGGCGGCCGTGAAGCGATGTTTGGACGGGGAACCCGCCGCGTTCGAGGTGCTCGTCGGACGCTACCAGCACATCATGTTCAACGTCGCATTGCGGATGCTCGGGGATTACGAAGACGCGCGGGATGCGGCGCAGAACACGTTCGTGAAAGCCTTCGAAAAGCTCGGGACGTACGATCCGGAGCGGCGCTTCTTCAGCTGGATGTATCGGATCCTGATGAATGAATGCCTGAACCTTCGTCGTCGTCCTGCGACCGAGCAGCTGGGAGACACCGCCGCCGAGGTGTCCGATTCGTCCGATGTCGATGCGGTGGAGGCGGCCGAGCGAAAGCGGGATGTCAGGCAGGCCATCCTCTCGCTTTCGCCGGCCTACCGGGAAGTGATCGTCCTGCGACACTTCGCCGCGCTCTCATATGAGCAGATGAGCGAGGCCATCGGAGTCCCCACCAAGACCGTCAAGTCGCGTTTGCATACTGCGCGTCAGCAACTGGCCAGCGGACTGGCCGGGTGGATGCACCGATGAATCCTTTTGCAACCAGGAACGACGAGCTGCTCCAGGCCGCGCTCGATGGCGAGATGAGCCCGGAAGAACGAATCGAGTTCGAGCAGTGGCTTGAAGGTGACGCTCGCGCCCGTGAGCGCTTCGAATCAATGCAGCGGCTGACCTCGATCGTCGAGGATGTGGGACTCGTTGTGGCCCCGCCGGATTTGGCGGCCGCGACGGTTCGGGCGATTTCCCTGCGAAATACACGTGACGTTCGGAACGAATCTTCGGCTCGAGGAGGAAGGGCCATGGCAAGAAAAACAATGATTGGCTTAGCCGCAGCCGCGGCAGTTGTACTCGTGACGTTTTCGATTACCGGCTATCCCCCGATTGGCAGGGGGACCGAGGGCACCATCGGTCAGGCCAATCGTTATCAGGCAGCGCAGCCGCAGTTGTCGGCTTCCGATGTGAAGTTGGGGGACACGGCGGTGCAGGAGTTCCTCCAGAGCGACGTCTTCGATCGATTGATGAAGGACGAAAACGCCAGGAAGCTGCTTTCCGACGCATCGGTCAGAGCCATGCTCGCCGATGGAGCATTGACACAGTCACTGAGAGATCAAGGTGTCGCCCGCGCGTTGGACGACGATGCGATCAAACGGATAATGGCTAACGACGCCCTGCGCCGCGCAGTTGCCGACGATGCGGTCGGCCGGGCTTTCGCTGATCATGCCGTGCGTCAGGCGTTCTCCGACGAGGCGACCATGCGGCTTTTGGCCGATCCGGCCTTGCAGCGTGCGCTGCAGGATCAGGGGGTTGCACGAGCCGTCAATGATGCCGCCAGAGTCCAGGGCGCCACCATGGAGGCGGCAAAGAAGGCGGCGAATAGCGATATGGCGATGGCGAGAGCGTTGAAGGAACCGGCGCTGGTAAACGCTCTTCGGAACGAGGCAGCGGCTCGCGTGCTGGCCCACGATGCGCTCGCGCAAAGGTTCGCCGATCCGGCATTCGTGGCCGCGCTGAAAGATCGCGCGATTTCATCAGCGCTGCGCACCGAAGCCGCTGCCCGCGTGTTCAGTGCGGATGCCCTGCGCAAGGCGATTAGTGCCGATGCGATGCAGCAGGCGGTCTCGAGCGGGCTGCTGGGCCGCGCCATGGCGTCCGACGCGATGATGCGCGCTGTCCAACACGACGCCTTTGCTCGCGCCCTGATGACCCCCCGTTTCGCTGCAGCTGTCGGCAACTAGACGACCGAAGAACGAAACCTGCCGTGTAGGGCGGGGTCTTCCGCCTTCGCCAAGGCTACGGCGGACCACCGTAGCTTTATGCGGAGGCGGTGAGACCCCGCCTGTTTGCCTGCCTTGGTATCCTTACGCGCATGCTCCGAAAGCCGCGGTGGGCGGCGCTTGCGACAATTCTGATTGTTCTCGCCGTCCCCATTCCCGCCTTCGCGCAGCTCAGCGTCCTGGCCGTGCCCGGGATGCAGCTTGTTTACCTCGACCCGGCGCAGACATTTCTCGTGCCCCATGCGGCGCGAACATTTCTCAACTCACTCGAGTTTCAGCGTCGTCTCTTTGACTTCCATCCGAAGAAGCCGGTGATGCTTCTACTCACCGACATTTCCGATAGCGGCAACGCGGCGGCGTCGACGGTGCCACGCGATGTGGTGACGGTAGAAATCGCCCCGTTGAATTTCGCGTTCGAGACGATCTCCGGCAACGAACGGATGAACATCCTCATGAACCATGAGCTGGTTCACATCGCGACGATGGATCAGGCAGGCCGGTCCGATCGCTTTTTCCGATCGCTGTTTGGCGGCAAAGTCGTCCCGATCCCGGATCATCCCGAATCGATTGTCTACTTCCTCCTGACCTCTCCGCGCGTGGCATCGCCGCGCTGGTACCACGAGGGTATTGCGGTGTTTGTCGACACCTGGATGTCTGGCGGGCTTGGCCGGGCGCAGAGCGGTTACGACGAGATGGTCTTCCGTTCGATGGTTCGCGACAACACGCCGTTCTACGATCCGCTGGGTCTCGTGTCGGCGGGAACTCAAATCGACTTCCAGACGCAGGTGAATTCGTACCTGTACGGCACACGTTTCATGACCTGGCTTGGCCGCCGCTACTCGCCGGAAAAAGTGATCGACTGGGTGTCGCGCCGCGATGGCAGCCGAGCGTACTATGCGGCGCAGTTCAAGCACGTCTTCGGGGTTCCGATCGAACCGGCGTGGGCGGAGTGGCAGAACGCCGAGCGCGAATTTCAGCGGGAGAATCTCGCGAAGATTCGATCCTTTCCGGTGACACCTGCCACAGACATCACCAGGCGCGCACTCGGATCTGTTTCGCGCGCGTTCTACGACCCGGATGCGAAACGCATCTATGCGGCGCTGAATTATCCTGGCGTCGTGTCGCACGTCGCGGCAATTGCCACCGATACGGGAAACATCGAGAAGCTCGCCGACATCAAAGGTCCGACGATCTTCACCGTCACGTCTCTGGCCTGGGATCCCGATGCGCACGTCCTGTTTTACACACGCGACAACGCCGCCCTGCGCGATCTCGTGCGGCTCGACCCCGCGACCAAACGGCAACAGGTTCTGATGAAGGACGCCAGGATCGGTGACCTCGTCTTCAATCGCTCGGATCGTTCGCTGTGGGGAATTCGCCACCTCAATGGGATTTGCACACTGGTACGAATCCCGCCGCCGTACCGGGAATGGAATCAGGTCGTCACGTGGCCGTATGGCACGGTCATGTACGATCTCGATATTTCCGCAGACGGCTCGCGCATCGTCGCCTCGTTTGGTGAGATCAGCGGCAAACAGGAAGTGCGCGTGTTCGAAACGGCGTCGCTCGAGGGGCCTGGCGCCACGCCAATTGCCACTTTTGATTTCGGCACCGCCGTGCCAAACGGCTTCACTTTCACGAGCGACGGCGCCGCCCTCTACGGCAGCTCATACTTCACCGGCGTTTCAAACATTTTTCGGTATGACCTCGCGACCAGGAAGCTCGACGCCGTCACCAATGCCGAAACGGGCTTTTTCCGTCCGATCCCGCTCGGCAACGGCGAGCTGATCGTCTTTCGCTACGCAGGCGCCGGGTTTGTTCCAGCGCGGATTCAGACACACCCACTCGAGGACGTGAGCGCGATCACGTTTCTTGGTGAACGTCTCGCCGCCGAACATCCAATCGTCAAGAACTGGATGATTGGTTCACCAGCCGACGTGCCCTTGGACACGATGGTGACGACCACAGGCACGTACCGCCTGGCAGGCGGCCTGAAGCCCGAGTCGTTCTATCCCATCTTTCAGGGCTACAAGAACACCGGCGCTGTGGGAATGCGGTTCAACTTTTCCGATCCGCTGCAATTCAATCGCGCCAGCGTTCTCGCGACGTACTCTCCGTCAGGCGATCTGCCGCAGTCTGAGCGCGTTCACCTCAAGGCGGACTATCAGCGCTACGATTGGCACGCTTTCGCCGAGCTCAATGCCGGGGACTTCTACGATCTGTTCGGCCCGACGAAGACGAGTCGAAAAGGCTCGGTCTTCGAAGTCGGCAAGAAACAGTCCCTCATATTCGATCTGCCTCGCCGGCTCGATCTCGACGTGAACGTGCGCGCGGCCTTCAACCTCGATCGTCTTCCCGAATATCAGAACGTCGCGGTCGACGTGCACCGGTTGTTCACTGCTGATGTGAAGCTCACCGATCGGGATCTTCGCAGCTCACTGGGACACGTCGACGATGAGACCGGGCGACAGTGGGCGATTGAAGCGCAAGGAAATCAGGTCAACGGAAGCTTTGTGCCAATCTTTCAGGGCACGTTCGATCGCAGCCTGTTTGTCCCGGCCGGGCACTCATCGATCTGGCTGCGAAGTTCGGCAGGGTTTTCTCCAGGAGACCTCGACGATCCGTTTGCCAACTTCTATTTCGGTGCGTTTGGCAACAACTGGGTGGACCATCGCGACGAGAAACGGTACCGCGAGGTTTACAGCTTTCCGGGCGCGTCGCTCAACGAGATCTCCGGGCGCACGTTCGTGAAATCGATGCTCGAATGGAACCTGCCGCCGATTCGCTTCCGTCGCGCCGGCAGGCCGGGCTTCTATGCGTCGTGGGCGAGGCCGGCCGTCTTCATCACCGCGCTCGGCACGAACCTCGACCTCGATGATACCCGGCGCGTGTTGACCAACATCGGCGGACAGATCGATTTTCGATTCAGTCTCGTTTCGACTCTCGAGCTCACCATCTCCGTTGGCGCCGCCGCCGCGTTCGAACGTGACTACGCGGCCAGGCGCGAGGCAATGTTCTCGGTGAAGATCCTCAGGTAATGGCCAACATCGCGGCCGCTCTCCTGCCAGTCGTGGGTTTCCTCATCGTGCTCTACGCGATGGACGGCTTCAAATTGGTGCCGATCCGCTCGGTCCTCACGACGCTTGCCGCTGGGGGTTGCGCGGCACTCGTCTCGTTGTGGCTGTGGAACATTCTCGGCCTCGATGTTCGAACCGACAACGTCGTAACCCACTACGACGCGCCGCTCCTCGAGGAAGCGCTTAAGGCCAGTGTTGTTATCGCCTTGATGGCGCGCGGCCGGGTGGGATTCCTCGTCGACGCGGCGGTCCACGGCTTTTCAGTCGGTGCCGGGTTCGCGCTCGTGGAAAACATCACCTACCTTCACGCATTCGGGACAGCGCCGCTGGCGCTGTGGCTGGTGCGCGGCCTCGGCACGGCGATGCTGCACGGAGGGACGACGGCGATTTTTGGCATCGTGTCGCGGGCAATGCGCGACCGGTTTCCACGATACCCGGTTCTGGCGTTTCTTCCCGGCCTCGCCGCGGCTGTCGTGATCCACGCCAGCTTCAACGCCCTGCCGTTCCCGCCCATCGTTCTTACGGCGCTCATCATGCTCGTGTTACCTCTCCTCCTGCTGTTTGCATTCGATCGAAGCGAGCGCGCGATTCGTGAATGGATGGGTGCGGGAATGGATCTCGATATCGAGGTACTGCAGCTCGTCACGTCGGAGCATTTCACTGTGACGCGATTCGGTCAGTACCTCCGGGAACTCAGCGCGCGCTTTCCCGGCGTTATTGTCGCCGACATGTACTGCCTCCTTCGTCTCGAGCTTGAACTCTCGGTCCATGCGCGGGCGATGATCATGGCGCGTGACGCAGGTGTCGAGCTGAAAGGTGACGAGGACCTCGAAGCCATACTTGCTGAACGCGAATATCTCCACCGATCGATCGGACGTGCCGGCCTGCTGGCGCTCCGCCCGCTGCAGGTAACCAGCCAGCGGGATCATTGGCATCGGGAGCTCCTGAAGCAGTCGCGCCCCCGACGGAAATAGGCGTGCCTGTTGCCAAACCTCGTCCGTCCAGTTAGAGTGTGCGCCGGAGGCGGGAGTTATGAAGCGATTTATTGCCATGCTGGGATGCGCCGTGCTGGTATCGACAGCGCCGGCGCTCGCACAAACCAAGACCGTCAGGGGAAAAGTCACGACCGTCGGCGCCAATACGATCACGGTGAATGTCGCCGGGAAGGACATGACGTTCAACGTCGATGTCAAGACGAACGTCGTGGCGAGAGGAGGCACCACCAAAAGCCGCCAGGCCCAGGCGGCCGGGAAGACCGGCCCTGGTGTTGCGGACGTACTCAAAGCCGGCGACCCGGTTGAAGTTGTGTATCACGAGAAGGAGATGCACGCCGACACCGTGCGCGTCGTTCCCTCGGTCCCCAGCGGAGAGGCTCCACCCCCACCGCCGCCGGCACCGAAGGCGATGACTGCCACGGGCGTCGTGTCTGCCGTCTCCGGCAATACACTCACGATCAAGGAAAAGACCGGCGACGCGACGTTCACGGTCGACACCAAGACTGTCGTCTCCGGGCGGGGATTCGGGACCGCCGGCCGTAAGCTCGAGAATGCGGGTGGCAAGCCGACCCTTGGCGAGTTCGTCAAGGAAGGGGACACCGTCAGCGTGACGTATGTCGAAGAAGGCGGGACCAAGAAGGCCTCGAACGTTCGGGTGACCCAAAAGAAGATGTAGGCGCCTGCGGCCCGAGCGAGCGGCCGGAGAGAAGCGACGCGAAGCGGCGCCCGCGAGCGAGAGCGCGTGGGGGTGGGGCTCCACGCGCCGTGATAAATGCGGACAGGTCGTCGATGCGACTTCGGTGTTGCTATTTCCTACTCTCGAGATCCAGCTCGTTTAGCGGCACATCCCAGTGCGCGTCGAGGATCTCGAAGCGCCGCTGTTCCTCGCGCGCGAATGTGGCGGCATCGGGGTACAGCCGCTTCACAATCTCCGCGTCGTTCGAGGGGCCGACCATCGCCGCGGTGTCGCGATAGACGATCACGACCGCGAACGTCCAGTCGGCGCGTCCGTCCCCGTGATACGTCGGCACGTAGGTGCGCACGTCTTTGATGCGCCCTCCCTTCATCTCCTCCTTCAGCACAGGGTAGTGATTGCGCTGGAAGAGCCTCACGAACTCGTCCTGAAATCCCCACTTCACCCGGTAGAAGTACCAGACGGTGCGCTCGCTGCGCGATGCCGCTTGTGCTGCCGGCGCCTGGGCGGCAACCGTGTGCCCGGGCAACGCGATCGCCGCGAGAATGGCGGCAACCAAGAGAACTGGTCGTGCTGTGTTATGCATCCGTGAACGATAGCACCGTGTCAGCGCTTTTTGATCGCGGCGGCAATTTCCCCGAGCGCCTGACGCTCTTCGTGCGATACGCTTCCAATCCCGAAAATACCTCCTGATGCGTGCGCAATGCGATCGCAGAGCGCAATCAGTTCATCGGCACTCAAGTGGAGCGCCGCGCCGCCAGGCGAATCGATTACAGCGCGAATGAGGCGATCGGCTTTGCGAAACGTGTCTTCGGACGGACGATGTGCGAGCCATTCCGTCAGCTGTCGGTCGGCGGCGCTGTCCGCGCCAATCCCGCGCGTCCGCGCCAGCCCGACGATCATCGTCCGCTCCGCGTCGCTGATGCCGGCATTGGCCCACGCGACCTGGAGCATGGGAACGAGTGGAAGGAGCGTGATCGTCTCAGGGGTGAATCCCAGTTCCCTGAGCTCGCGCAACAGGGTGGGATCGTGGATGCCTGTCTGTTGCTCGAGCGCACGGTTGGCTTTCGCGTCAGCGTCCGCCTGGCGCAGTTTTTCGATCAGCTCGCGGTCTTTCTTGCGGAAGTGTTCCTCTTCTCTCGCGCGAATGTTGTCGGTGATTCCGTCCTCGTGGTTCACGGCAGCCTCCCCCAGTTGGGTCCATCGTAGCACCGCGGCCGTGGCTTACAATGCGGGACGACATGCAGGATCTGACCACCGGATCGCTGACGCGCCACCTGCTGAAGACCACCGGCTTCATGCTTGTGACGATGGTGTTTCAGACGCTGTATTTCCTCATCGACTTGTATTGGGTCGGACGGCTCGGGAAGGAGGCGGTCGCCGGCGTCGGGATCGCTGGAAATCTCAACTTTGTCACTCTCGCGGTGACGCAGATGCTCAGCGTCGGCATCACCACGCTGGTGTCGCACGCGACCGGACAGAAGGATCGCGACCGTGCGTGCTTGATCTTCAATCAGTCGCAGGTTCTCTCGCTCGTCGTCGGCGTCCTGTTCTTTGTCGTCGGCATGGCGACGAGGAATTTCTACGTAAACGCCTTGGGTCCCGACGCGGAGACCGCGAAGCTCGCGTCGGACTACCTCCTGTACTTTGTCCCGGCGATGGCTCTCCAGTTTGCGATCGTGGCGATGGGTGCCGCGCTGCGGGGCACGGGTAATTTCAGGCCCGGAATGATCGTGTCGACGGCTTCGGTGATCCTGAACATGATCCTCGCGCCGTTTCTGATTTTCGGCTGGGTCACCGGTCGAGCCTATGGTGTTGCCGGCGCCGCGATATCGACTCTGATCGCCGTTGCCGTTGCCACCGTCTGGCTGACGCTGTACTTTCTCCCCGCCGACTCGTACTTGAAGTTCGTCCGCGTCGACTGGAAGCCGAATTTCACGTTGTGGAAGAAGATGCTCGGCATTGGGCTTCCCGCCGGCGCTGAGTTCTTGCTCCTGGCGGTCTATCTCTCCATCGTCTACATCGTCAGCCGGCCGTTTGGAGCCGCTGCGCAGGCGGGATTCGGGATCGGCATGCGTATCGTGCAGGCCGGCTTCATGCCCGTCGTTGCGCTGGGATTCTCCGTCGCGCCAGTTGCCGGACAGAATTTCGGCGCCCGTCAGGTCACACGCGTGCGCGCGACGTTTCGAGCGGCTGCGCTGATGGCGATCGGCGTCATGTTGCTCCTGACCGCTATCTGTCAGCTCGAAGCGGCAGCCTTGATTCGTGTGTTTTCAAAGGATGCCCAGGTCATCGACGTCGGCTCCGAGTACCTGACGGTCGTGTCCTGGACGTTTCCGGCATCAGGAGTGATCTTCGTCGGCGGCAGCATGTTCCAGGCGCTGGGGCACACGTTGCCTGCCCTCATCGCCTCGTTCGCCCGCATCATCCTGGTTGGCATTCCGGCCTTTATCCTGGCGCAGCTCCCCGGGTTCCAACTGCACTGGATCTGGTATCTGTCTGTCGTCGCGCTCATCGTGCAGCTGGCGGTGAATCAACTGCTCCTGTTCCGGGAGTTTAGGCGCCGCCTCACTTTTGCTCCTGCATTTGTCGCCTGACTTGCCAGACGCTGCGACGGCTGCCGAGGCGCAGGTCAAACCAGAGCTCGCCAAGCGCTATTTCGGACGCTGCTGCTGACGATGCCTGCCGCGGGCAGCGGGACCAGCGACACCACCGACCTGGCTCATTTGTTCATCGGTCGCGAGAATTAGTCCGGGTTGCAGATGGTTTGCGGCCACACACGTTCACGCTACCTCGCCGACGGTGTCGGCTCTCGGAGGTTTTGTTACGTGCTCTAAGGCTGTGCGGGCTCGGGATTCTCGACGTGGGCCGAAGTAGTGGCAGCAGGTTTGACCGTCCCCGTCGCTCGCGGGATGGATCGGACGACGCGCGACGCCATTTGATACCCGATGCTTGCGCACGCCAGACAGATCCAGAAGCTCGCGGTCGTAAACAACATCCCGGTTGCCGCTAACGCGACGATCGCTAACAGGTCAACGATCAAGAGCGCCGCGATTCGTATGAAGCGCTTTTCGGCTTCGTAGGGATCTGGCTCGATACCGAGTCGAAGCGGGGGGCGTGACGGACCGTCCGCCTGCACGCCTGCGACCTCGCCGGGTTCAGCGGGTGCGGGCGCCGACTCAAAGTATTCAGCGAATTCAGCCGCCGTCTCATCCGGGTCGAGACCGACCGCCTTTGCGTACGCGCGGATGAAGGCCCGGTTGTAGACGCCACCCGGCCATCGCGAGCAGTCGCCGCGCTCGAGTGCCGCATAGTGGGAGGCCCCGACCTTGGTTGACGCCGCGACTTCCGTGAGTGACACATTCTGGTGTCGTCGCTGGCGGCGAAGTCGCTCGCCAAAAGCTCGGCGCTCGGCAATCAATGCTGGTGATCCTCGTGAATCTTCGCCGTGGCGAGCCATTCGCTGCTCACCTGATCCCCTGTGAATCGATTCCGGCGAGATTGACGGTTGCTGAACGCATACATCGCGCGCGCGGCTACGACGGCGATCGCGCCGCAGGCAAGGAGCCAGAGTTTCATGTTGTACCCGAGAGTGGGAGGAGGAATTTGTGCATCCCCGTGTGCAAGAACAATTCCGATAGAGGATCGCACGACGTCGGCGTGTTTCAACGCTATCGGATGGTTTGGTTTTGCGCTCGTCTCATTCTACTGCGGTAAGGATTACAACGCGACAACGAATTGAGTCCTGAAATTCTGATTGCTGATTTCTGATTGCTGATTGATCTTCGACCGAGGTCCGGTGCCAAGCGTGCAAGGGCCAGAAGTCAATCAACAATCAGCAATGACAATCAGCAATTCCAGATCGTCCCTAAGCTGCATCCATGAGCTTGTCCGCCGGAGATGCTGTCGAGCTCGGGCGTCGGCACGAGCGCAGGTGATGCACGATATGGCAACGCTCCCACCAGACGGCGGCGGTGTAGACAACAGCGTTGATGGCAAGATGGGTTTGGCGGCGCTTGACCCAGGCGGCTGTGTTGTAGGCGGCGCACACGACCACCGTCGCCATTAGTACACCGTGAACCACGGCCTTTGTCGGCTCGCATTGGCCGTTGTCCAGCATTTCGGAGACGGTTCGAAAGCGATCGCTGGTTCGAATCCGACCGTCAGTTTCCACTGGAGTCCCCATCTTCTCCCTCCCGTGACCCAACGTTTGCCGTCCGGAACGGCAAGTGCAAACGTTGAGCCACGGCTTGGGCACCTGGCCAAAGCACTAATCTACGGTTGGTTTCCTATGGAAACCTCACCTGGCGGACGGCAGTGGCGACGACAAAGACGCGGATGTTGTTGGCGAGCGGGTCGGCGGGCATGACGAAGAAACCGTAGCCGTCCGGGCGATAGTTCAGCGTCCGACCGGCGATCACTTCGTTATCGAGCAATGTGACTTCGATGCGGCGCCCGTGCTGCGGATGCCCGGTGTCCGTCCGCTCGACGTAGGCAGGGTTGCCGGCGAAGTCTCTGACAAAGAAAACGCCTTTCAACCGTGCCAGGGAAACGATGACACGGTCTTGCGGGGTCGCTAGCGGCGACGGCGAAAGCGAAAACTGGGAGCGTGCGGGATTGAAATCGTGCGTGTATCCCTTCAGGAGCTGTCCTTCCGTATACCGCACCACAATCTTCTGCCACCCTAATGCTGGCGGAGCTTCAACGGGCACAGTTAGCGAATGGCTCGAGGGCTCGCGCGGTATCGCTAACTCCGGTCCGCCGAATCGTCCAGGATACAAGACGCGCGCGCGTGCGGGTTCTGCAGTTGGCAAATCGATGCGTCGCGAGAACTCGCACGCACCGCGGTAGATCGGTTTTCCGGGCTGCAGCGAACCGATGTGGCATCGGACAACGCGGAATTGAATCGCCTCGTCAAACCCTCGGCCTGCGATCTCGAGTGTGAGAACCGAGTCCGGGCGCAGCGGAGCCGGTGAGTCAATGAGTGCGCCGCCGGCTGAGAGATCGACGATCGAAACGGAATGCCCATTCAGTCGCGCACGACGGATCCATCCAAGCTCGTCGTCGCGACGCCGCCTGTCCGCACGGCGATCGTGCCGCGCCGTTTCCGCGTCAAGTTCCCGCGCAGTGGCAAGTTGAACTCGGTACGACTCGGACTGATCCGCCGTATCCGGTAGATCGAGTAGTGCATGTTGTAGCGGACTCACGGCGGATCTGCCTCTCTATCTCACAGCACCACCGCGGGAACTTCGAGTTCGCCGCGACGGAATGCATCCATGAACGCGTCGACGACGCGTGGATCGAAGTCGGTTCCTGAACCCTTTGCAATGACGTCGCGTGCCTCGAAGAGCGACATCGCCTTGGGGTAGGGACGATCGCTCGTGAGGGAATCGTAGACGTCCGCGACCGAGATGATGCGCGCTTCGAGCGGGATGTCTTCGCCGCCCGTCGGGTGATATCCGGAGGCGTCGAACTTGTCGTGATGCGCCAGTACGATGGGGATCACGCGCCGCAGCGATCCGCCAACCGGCTCCAGAATCGCGACCCCTTTGCTGACATGCTGCTGCATGTCGAGCCACCGTCCTCCCGGCATCCGCACGTTTGCGGACGAGGCAAAGAGGATCGGGTTGTACCAGGTCATGAGGCAGACGAGAAGGACACTTCCGAGCGCGGTCAAAGTTCCTTGCCGTCGTCCATAGAGATACGCCGCTCCCAGCGTCGGCAGCGTGTAGAAGCTCAGAACCATCCGCTGGCCGTCGACCACCAGGTTCAGGATCAGGCAGATCGTAAACAGCGACAGCAGGATCCACAGTTCCTTGTGCACTTGCTCGAGACGACCGATTTGTGGCTTGAACACCTTGTGTGGCACCCGGGTTCCCCTGGGCCGCGCACCGCAAGAAAAAGGCCGACCCTGAAACTCCGGTTAACCTTGAAAATAAAGGACTTACAGATATGTGACAGGCGAGATGTGTTAGCGCGTGCGCCGGATCGGCACAGCGGCATTTCACATCTGACGACTGCGATAGCATGAGCGAATGCGCTTTTTCGTCCGGACAACGCTGACGCTGATCTCTCTCGCCTTCCTCGCGTCCTGCAGATCGGAAGCTCCCGAGAAATCGGCTGCATCCCAGGACGCCGCCTTCACGGCTCTCGCCGGCGAATACCTCGAAGACATCTTTCGGCGGCAGCCTACGCAGGCCACCGATCTCGGCATTCACAAGTACGACGATCAGCTCGAGAATTACTCCCGGCAGGGAGTCATGGACGCGATTGCCGCGGCGCGGGGGTTTCGCGACCGCGTGAATGCCATCGATCCGTCCGGCTTGTCGTTCGACAAGCAACTCGATCGGGAGCAGCTGCTGCACGCGATTGACTCGCGAATCCTCATGCTCGCCGTCGTGCGTCCCTGGGCGAAGGATGCTGACAGCTACAGCAGCGGTCTGACGAATACCGCGTACGTGATGATCAAGCGCAGGTTCGCGCCTCCTGAGGAGCGGCTCCGGAAGCTGATCGCCCGCGAGAAGGCGATGCCGGCCGCGCTTCTCGAAGCGCGAAAAAATATCGAGACCCCCCCGCAGATCTACACGCAGATCGCCATCGAGCAGATCGATGGCAATCGATCGTTTTTCGAATCAGCGGTTCCAGGCGGTTTCAAGGACGTCAAGGATCAGGCGCTGCTCGATGAGTTCAAAAAGACGAACGATGCCGTTATCGCCGCGCTCGTCGACTACAAGAAGTGGTTGCAGGACGATCTGCTCAAACGATCGAAGGGGGAGTTCGCATTCGGGCAGGACACGTTTCGAAGAAAGCTGTCGGCCGACGAAATGATCGACGTGCCGCTCGACGAGTTGCTCACCATCGCCGAACGCGATCTGCGGAGAAATCAGGCATCGTTTGCTGAAGTGGCACACAACATCGATGCGAAGAAAACGCCCGACCAGGTGCTGGCGGCGATCGCGGCCGTTCATCCCGCGGCGCCGAAGCTCCTCGAATACACGCAGAAAGAACTGGACGCGATTGGCCGGTTCATGACCGAGCACCACATCATTACGATTCCTTCGGCGGCGCCAGCACGCGTGCAGGAGACGCCGCCGTTTCTGCGCGCGACGACTTCGGCATCGATGGACATTCCCGGACCGTTCGAGAAAGTCGCGACCGAGGCGTACTACAACATGACGTTGCCCGATCCGAAATTGTCCGCGAAAGAGACCGAGGAGTTCATGGGGCAGTGGTACTACGCCGCGATCGCGAACGTGTCAGTGCACGAAGTCTGGCCGGGGCACTACCTTCAGTTCCTCTACGCTCGCGACTTTCCGTCCGACATTCGTAAGGTCTTCGGCGCCGCGACCAACTCTGAAGGCTGGGCGCATTACTGCGAGCAGATGGTGGTTGACGAGGGCTTCCACCGCGACGACCCCCGCTATCGCCTTGCACAGATCCAGGACGCCCTGCTTCGCAACGCGCGCTTCATTGTCGGAATTCGAATGCACACGCGAGGGATGACGGTGCAGCAGGCGGAGCAGTTCTTCATCAAAGAGGCGTACCAGCCTCCGCCGGTGGCGCGATCCGAGGCTAAGCGTGGCACCTCTGACGCGACGTATGGGTACTACACGATGGGAAAGTTGATGATTCTCAAGCTGCGCGACGACTACAAGGCAAAGAAGGGCGCGCAGTACTCATTACAGGACTTCCACGACTCGTTCATCAAGCTCGGCCCTCTCCCGTTGCCGTTGATGCGAAAGGCAATGCTTGGCGAGGCCGGGAACCTGTTCTGACCCGAGGACATGTAGCTTCCGCCCTCAGGCGGAAGATCCGCCTACATCTTCCAATTCATTCGCGCGTACAGCGCACGGCCGTTCATCCCAAACGGCGATTGGCTCGGGAATGTCTGGATTCCGTTGAACGAGTTCACCGTCGTGTTGCGATCGGGAAACACATTGAACAGATTCTGCGCACCGGCGGCAAGGATAATGTTGCGATCGAACGTGTAGAGACCTCGAGATCGGTCAACCATTGCGCCGTCCTGCCAGTGCATCCAGTGTGAACGGGCGATTGAGATCGGCGTTGGCGACGAACTGACCGAGCGCCAGCGTGCCGGCATCGAACACCGTCTTGTTGGGCGGGACCGTCGGGCCGAGCGAGACGTTGAGAGAGTTGCCGATGGTGAAGTCGAAGCTGTTGTGGCCGTACTCGGCGCTCAGATCCCAGCCCCACTGATTCCACGCCCCGCGCACGCCAGCGGTTCCCAAGAAATCGACGACGGTTGGTGAATCTCCGGCAGAAAGCCTAGCGGATAAATCTCCGGCCAATTGCGAACGTCCAGACCGCGGCGGTAGAACCCGGCGCTGTTCGCCCAGATCGCATGTCTAACCTCCCGTTGGCAACTATGAGGCGCATCATCGTACTCTGTCACAAATGGCCTGTACCTTCCGCCGCGTGTATATTGATGACCGGAGGAACGATGAAACTCTCACGACCATTCATGTGCGCGGCTCTTGCCCTGGCTGTGTCCAGCCCCGCGCTTCGAGCGCAACAGAAGCCCCTCTCCTCGGCCAATCCTGTCAGCCAGGCGATCAGGGATACGTGGGAAGGCGCCAAGCGAAATATGAAGGAATCGGCGAATCAGATGGCCGAAGCGGATTACAGCTTCAAGCCGACCGATTCGGTCCGCACCTTCGGCCAGATACTCGCGCATCTGGCAGGTGCGAGCTACGTCTACTGCTCAGCAGCGCGCGGTGAGAAAACGCCGCACGAGGAAGATGATTTCGAGAAGACCGCGACGTCCAAGGCGCAAATCGTCAAGGTGCTGAACGAATCGATTGCGTATTGCGACGCAGCCTACACCGCGCTCACCGATCGCACCGCGGCCGAAGTGGTCCCGATGGCGTTTGGAGGAAAGGAGGCTGCCCGCGCGTCAGCATTGATCGGGAATGTCGGGCACTATCAGGAGCACTACGGGAATCTTGTGACTTACTTCCGAATCAAAGGGATGGTGCCGCCGAGTAGTCGTCGGTGAGATGGCTGAATGCTGATTGCTGAATGACGGCCGCTCTTGAATCAGCAATCAGCACTTTCAGTATTCACTTCTTGACGGGTACCGCCGCCTCGGCGAGCGGCCGCAGATCCGTGTGCCACCACTGTTCGGATCCCGCCAGCTGCGCCTGATCGATCCCGATCACGATGATGTCGGTGGCCTCGACCGGCGCGCCGTCGAGCACGATCGTGGAGTATTTCTTTTCATGCGCTTCGAGCGTGCGGCGGCCCGGCGCGGTCTGTCTCGCTCGTGGTGTTCCATCAGCCTTGAAGACGAATGCCGTTACGGTGAACTGCTCGTACTCCTTGTCAGTCTGGTTCACCGCTTCATAAAGGACGATCGGCGGACCCTGGCTCGCGGTCATCACCGCTGCATGAGTGATGCGGACCGGCGGTTGTTGTCCTTCGACGATGAGGGCGGCCTTCTCGGCGGGCGCGGCGAGAACAGCCGTGGTCGCCAGAGTGATCAGGAGGGTATTCATAAGGCGAAGAGTAACACTTTGAACCGGCCACCTGCTACCTGCCGGTTCTCGCTCTCGCCTCAGAGACCACGCTTCACGACTGGCGATTCAATGATCCATTCGCCAGGTTCGAGCGTGACCCCCTCGATCAATTCCGAGCCGAGCCGGACCTCACCTGGCGTGCCGCTGCGCCCGACCCGGTACAGCGTGTTCTCGTCCACCGTGAACCATTCCGGGAACTCGTTCAGCCGGACCAGATTTTTCTCCAGGTTCAACACGCGGCGGTGGCGCGCGTAATCGAACTGAATGCGCCGCGGCGATGGAGCGGTGAGCGAGAGCACGAGCCGCTTGCCATCGATCACCGCGCCCACACGTACCCCTGCCTCCCATCGCGCCGGGCGGACACCGAGGCTTTTCATGTAGGCGTACAACAGCGACGTGCGATTGAAATTTCCCTCGCCATACCAGTCCTCGATGTGGCCGTCGGCCCGCTGCATCGCGAGCATGACTTTCATCTCGGACTCGATCCAGTCGAGCGCTTCAGGCAGGGGCTCGCGGTTGACCAGATAGATCGCGCTTTCGATCGAATCCGCATACCCGTCAAACGATCCAAGTGGCAGATTCCGACCCGGTTCCCAGACGTAATTGCGGTATTTCGACAAACTCGAAAGGACGTGGCGGACGCGGTCGCGGTACTTCGTCTCGCCGGTGATCTGGTAATACGTGTAGACCGCGCCGTAGACGTAGCCCCAGTTGTCGGAGAGGCGTGAGTCCAATGGTTTCAGCGTTTCGGCGTCGACTTCGTTGTAGAGCATCCCATCCGGTTGTGCAGACTGAAGGATGCGATCGAGCATCCGCTGCACGGCGACTCGGTATCGCGGTTCGCGATCGGAACTGAGCTGATGTTCGATCGCGAGAAGGAGCGTCAGGCCGACGACCGTCTCGTTGCCGTGATCGCGAAGCCGCAGGCGGCGATCCCCGGAATGCGTGGTGAAATCCCATTCCATCCCGGGTACGCCGAAATTCCCAGGCAGGACTTCGTCGATGTAGGCGTCTCCAATCCGGCGTGCCCAGTCGAGAAAGCGCCTGTCGCCGGTCATCACCGCAAGACGCGTGAGCGCCTGCAGATAGTCTCCATTGAGTTCGGTATCCGCAGCCGGCAGTTTGCCAAACCGCGAAGTCATCGCGGCTTGTTCCATGGCATCGGCCGTCATGTCGACCATACGGTGAAACCACGGTGTGCGTCCGAGATACTCGGTTACCGCGACCAGGCCGTCTTTCGCATACTCGCCAGCGCCGAAGAGGCTGGCCGGACCGAGCTCGCCGGTCGCGAATGTCAGGTTGCCCGGGACCGATGCTTTCGCCGAGGTATAGCGGACTTCGTTGCGCAGCATCTCCAGCATGCGACCGCCATAGAGGTCAGGATCCGTGAGCTGCGCAGTGAGAATCAGGTATGGATAGAGATCGGCGCCCGAGTTATGCGGTGTGTAGATCCACTTGGCTCGTTCGACATCGAGTCGATCGGGTAGCAGCAACGTGCGGCGATCAGCGTGGGTTAGCCACACGTGCAGTAAGCGTCGCGTTGCGGCGACGGCCGTTTCAAATTGCACGGCATTGGCGCGAGCTCGGTCGACGAGTTTTGGTGCCGGTGGTGCGATCGATTCCAATCGCGCAGCTTGCGCTCTCGGAGACTTCAATCCCGTGGCTTCCGCCCTTAAGCGGAAGTCTCCACTCGCTGCGACGGCCGCCAGCGCGAATGCCAGTACAAGGGACAAGCGCAGGATCATCGCGTGAGTGTAACTCTCTCCTCGCCCGACGCGTCAGGAAGTGGAAATGACCCCGTTTCTCCTCTTTTGACGCAGTAGAACCAGGAGTTCAAATGTTGCGCACTCTTCGGCTCAGGACGATTCTGACGATCGTGCTCGCTTCCGGCGCGGCTCTAATGTTTTCCGGCTGCTGTTCATCCGTCGCCGGACCGACAGGGTTAGTCCTGAGCTACTCCGCCACGCTCGCGCCTGGCGAGTTCCGCTTCTACGACGCTGACATCCCGTCGTCGACGACCCAGATCAATCTGGATTTCACATTGGACTCGACGACGATTCCCCTGCGTCTGCGCCAAATCGATCCGTCCTGCCTGCCCGCGGCAGGGGACGTCTGCCAGTCCTTTTACGACCAGACGATGGAACCCCGTCCCGCAGGAGTGCTGCGCTTCGGCAACACGCTGCAGCCGCACGGCCCCCGCACGCGGATCGTCCTGCAGAACACATCGTCCAGCGAGACGGGGACCTACACCATCACGATCACACCGTTCAGAGGTGGCTGCACCTAATCGAGCCGGCGGTTGCTGGCTGTCGGCTGATGGCAGTTGGCTCAAGCCGTCACCCGTCTCCGTGAGCCGGGGGCCTGCCCTGAGCGAGCGTGCGAGCAGGCCAGTCGAACGGTGCCGGAAACCCGGCGGTCGCGTAACGGACGTCCTGAAACAGGCGCAAATGCGTGCGATCGCCGTGGCACGAATACAGCACTCCCGCGGCGCGGGAGGTTTTTCCATGTTCCGCTTCATTCTGGCGTTCATTGTGGCTTTCGTTGTCGCGATGGGTCTCACCGCCCTCAGGGCCGAGGAGACATCACAGTCGGCCGCTCCGGCGGCATCGCTCAAGGTGCTGCTCGGGCAGCTCAAGGTGGATGCGATCGCGGCCCGCGATCCCGACGAGGCGGGGCGCTACGTCGCGGCGCTCTACATCGAGGATTCGCAGTTGCTGGTGCTTAGCGCGCCGTATACCGTGCCGGCGGCGCTCGACCGGCTAATCGCATCGGGCAGCTACCGGGATGCGTACTTGAATCTTCAAGCGGTCCAGAATCACAGGGGGCACTTCTTCGTGGTCGACTCACTCGCCGACGGATTGAAGAAGGTGCCGGACGTGGATCAGCCGTTCGACAGCACCACGATCGACGGCTCCGTGATGGTGATGTTCGACGGCAAATGGGAGGCGCAGAAACTCAACGAAGCGGCCTACAACTCGATGTTCGCAAAAGATGATGAGCGCTACGCGCGGATGTTGACGATCCTGGCGAACGAGTTGAGGAAGAAGACCACGGCACAGTAGAGCGTGCGTGAGACAAGGCAAATCGCTAATCACTGATCACTGATCGTGGATCCACGAATCCCTAAACGTGGATCCGCGAATCCCTAATCGTCGAATCCGTCAATCCCAGATTCGCTGAATGGGCAATTGATTCGTCGATCCGACGATTCGTGGATCAGCGATTCGCAGATTCAGGATGAGTGATCAGTGATTAGGGATTCACTGAGCGCCGGCCAGCGTTGGCTCCTCGCTGAAGCCGGAGCCGTCGGCGTACGCCGATCCAATAAACAAAATAGTAGCCAAGCACAATCGCCCCAGCCGCCATCGATTTCGCCACACCTGCGGCGGCAACCCATGAGGCGTCTTCCAGGCCGGCGCGCCAGGTATGCCATGCCCGCCAGAAGCCGTAGAGCACGCGCCCGGTAACAACCAGGGTGATGGTCAGTACAAGCCAGCGGTTCGGCGTGTAGTAGACGCCGTCATTGGTCGGCTCCCATCTCGTCATCCACAGCCCGACAACTCCGAGGACGAATCCGGTCGCCAGTCCCGCAAGCGTGTATGCGAGCGCGGGATGCAGCCAGATGCTGGTCACCGCCGAGGACAGCAGGAACATCATGATGGAGAGCGCCAGGCCGACGAGATTGACAGAGATGAGCCAGCCGCGCGCGCGCTGACGAGCGACCCCCCGGCGATAGCGCTGCACCAACGCGATTGGCATCAGCGCGACAAAGGCAAGAATCACCAGGACAAGGATGATGAGCAGCGGCACGATTCAGCGTACTTCGGTGTGCCGGAGGCGCAAGCTCGTCGGCCCGAACTTTGCGTAACCGTAAGAGGAGTCGACCGCGAAGGAGAAACTCGTGCTGAGCACGCGTCTCCCGCTGGTCTGTGTCGTCGTCGGCGCGATCGCCTGGTCTACCGAGGTGCGCGCGGCCGACAGAGTTGATGTTCCAGTTCGCGGAAAAACGCTGACCCTCACGATCTACACGCCGCGCTCTGCGGCGCGGGGAACGATCGTCATGGGCAGCGGCGATGTCGGATGGGTTGGCCTGGCGGCCTCGATGGCGGAGGGACTTTGCGCGCAAGGCTACACCGTCCTCGGCATCAACGTCCGGCAATACCTTTCGTCGTTCACCTCTGGTTCCAACCACCTGCAAGCGTCCGACGTCGGTGGCGATTATCGCTTGCTCTTCAACACGCTTAAACAATCGCGTCGTCTCGACCCTCCAATCATCGTGTCTGGTGTTTCCGAAGGCGCAGCACTCGCTGTCCTCGCGTCGTCCGATCCGCTCAATCACGGCTGGATCACTGGCGTGATCACGATGGGACTCCCGCCTACCGCGGAGCTCGCGTGGCGCTGGAGCGACGTGGGATCGTGGATCACCAAACATGATGCCGATGAGCCGTCGTTTGCAGCGGAAGATGTGATTGCCGCTGTTTCGCCCGTGCCGCTCTGCATGATTCAGTCGACGAAGGACGAGTACGTACCGAAGGCTGAGTGGGAGCGGCTGCTCGCCACCGCGCGCGAGCCCAAGAAGCAGATCCTGATCGACGCGAGCAATCATCGCTTCACCGACAAGCGTCCGGAGCTCGATGCGGCATACGCCGCTGGTCTGGCGTGGATTACGCGGAAGGATCATTGATGAAACGCTGGCGCGATCATCCACAAATCGACGCCGCATCCGCGTGGGTTGTTGCCAACGCCCCCCGCATCTGGGGCGTCCTCCTGTTGGCAATCGTCCTCGCGCTGTCGTGGCATTCGCTGCGCGGAATACACACACGCGAGGTGCGCGCGGTCCTGCGATCGCTCGACCCCGGTCCGCTCGCCATCGCGGCGCTTGTCACCGTGCTCAACATTGCCATCATGGGTTTCTACGACGTCATGGCATTCGCCGAGACGCGGACGCGGGCCGTGCAGCGATGGACGTTTGGTGCCGTCGCATTCTGCTGGAGCAATTTCCTCACGCTTGGGCCGCTCGCCGGCCCGGCGATTCGACTCTGGCTGTATCGCCGCAGCGTGACGGAGCTATCGGAACTTCACGCGGGCATCGTCTCGGTGATCATCGCGTTCGTTTCCGGCCTCGCCGGCTGGACCGCCGCGGCGCTCATCGCGACGCGCATCGGCGCCGGCATGCCGCTGTTCGCGCTGTTGGCGCTGCTTTTTGTGTTCGCGGCGGCATGGTGCGGCCGCGCGATCGCGCGACGCGCGGATCGGTTCGAACGTCCGGCTGCGGGACCATCGCGCACTTTCGAGATGGCAATCGTTGGCTGGCTCGATTGGCTACTGGGCGCGACAGTCTTCATCGCCTGCCTGCACGCGACCGGCCGCACCGCGCCGCCCCTGGATCTCCTGTCCGAGTTCTTCTCGGGCCAGGTAATCGGCCTGGCGAGCCTGGTCCCCGGCGGTTTCGGCAGCAGCGATGCGTTCTGGATTGCGCGACTACCGTTCGATCAAGATGTCACGGCCGCGGCGCTCGGTGCCTTTCGCCTGGTCTACTACGTCGCACCTTGGTGCATCGCCTCACTGGTGCTCTTGTCGTGGGCGACGCGCATGTCGTCGCGGCGTATAGACGTCGCTCGACGGATCACTGCCAGCCTTGTTGGCGCCGGCGGCATTGTGATGATCCTCAGCACCGCGTCGCCGGCAATTCACGCACGTATGGTGTTGATGGAGCGGTATCTCCCGCTGCCGTTGGTCGAGTTCGGGCAGCTCGCCGCCGCCCTCGCCGGACTGATTCTTCTGGTGCTTGCGCGAGGACTCGCGCGTGGGTACGCGAGCGCCTACAAACTCACCATCGCACTGTTGCTGGTAGGCGGGTTTGCATCGTTGCTCAAAGGACTCGACTGGGAAGAAGCAGCCGTCCTCGCGGCGATTGGCGCAGCCGCCTGGTCGCAGTCATCGCTCTTCGATCGGGCGAGTGGCGCCGACTGGCTGGACTGGGGAGATCTTGCCGTCGGCTTCGCCGCCCTGCTGGTGTTCGTGCTCTTTGGAACGTTCTCTCATCACATTGACGTCGCGGCGCTCCAACGCTGGACGGCAATCGGCTACCGGTTGCAGGGGGCACGATTTCTTCGCACTGCCGCATCGATGGGTGTGGTCGTGGCCGCGGCGACGTTATACGTCGTAATCCGTACGCCGGTGCCTTTTGAGCCGCCGACCAACGAGGAAATCCAGCAGACGCTCAACGCGCATGCACGCTACGGCATCGGCACGACTCCGATCATGGTCGCGGTCGGCGACAAGTCCGTCTTTTTTGACGGCCGGCGCGGCTTCTGTCTTTTTCGTACGATCGGACCGTATCTCACCGTGTTTTCCGATCCGATGGTCGCCTCGTTATCCGAGCGCGCGGCATTCCTGGACGGACTGTTTTCCTTCGCCGCCAACATCGATCGTCGTCCGCTCTTCTATCAGATTTCGGTCGACTGGATCCCTTTGCTGCACGACCGCGGCTATCGCCTGTTCAAACTCGGAGAGGAAGCACACGTTCATCTCGATCGCCTCACGCTCGAGGGACATGCCGGCAAGCTGACGCGGCAGATTCTCCGGCGCGCCGAACGCGACGGCCTCACCTTCCGCGTGATGCAGCCACCGGAGATTGCCAATCGCATTGTGGAATTGGCCGACATTTCCTCGGAATGGCTCCGCGCAAAGGGAATCAGAGAGCGCCAGTTCTCGATCGGATATTTTGATGAACACTACCTGCGGCGCTTTCCCTGTGCCGTTGTTGAACGTCGAGGCGGACAGCCCTTAC
>DASTVZ010000175.1:0-4633 GCA_035758845.1 Vicinamibacterales bacterium | reverse complement strand
CACGGCCGTGCAAGAGTTCGTCCCGGGCGCGCCTGGATTCGTCTGGAAGGCGCGGATTGCAATGCTGCCTGGTGTGCCCGTGTTCGTGCGGGACAGTTTCGTCGAGAGTCGCGGCTCGATGCACGGTGCGCTGTGGGGGCTCATCCCAGTGGTGACCGCGGAGGGTACGCCGATGCTCGCGTCGAGTGCGCTGCAGCGCTATCTCGGCGAAGCGGCGTGGTTCCCGACAGCCCTGCTGCCGCGCTCCGGCGTGCAATGGACGGCTGTCGATGATACGAGGGCGCGCGCCACGCTGTCGACCAGCGAGACCACGGTCTCGCTCGAGTTTCGATTCGACGAGCAGGGTCAGAACCTCTCGGTGTTCGCGCCCGACCGGTTCTACGACGACGGCACACAGCCACCGGTCGCCCGGCCGTGGGAAGCGCGGAACCGTGCCTTTGGCGAGCAGCACGGCGTAATCGTGGCCACCGAATCCGTCGCGGAGTGGCAGTTGCCGGAGGGCCCGTTCGCCTATTGGCGCGGCCGGCCCGCACGTGTGGAGTATCGCGTGTCGGCGCCCGACACCGACCGGCAGTGACGCGCGGAAATCGTCCCGTGCGGCGAGGGGAGTTGTGGAAGAAGATCGAGGATTTCCCTACCGCTTCTTCGTGGTCACATTCGCGTCGTCGTGATCCCTGTCGGACTCATGAATTCGAGTCTCTTTAGCACGGGTACTCCCTGATCAGGCTGCGGACGAGCGTACATCGGGCCATGCTGCTGAATTGAAGTGGATTCAGCGGCGCTGCCTGATTGGGCGGCAGATCGAGGCGACGTGCCGCCGCGCGTTCGGTGCGTCGGCGAACCGCCCATCCGGCAGGCAAGGCCCGCGTGCGAGGTCCGTTCAGGAAAACGTGACAGCCGGCGTTGTCGCAGCGCTCGCAAGTGCCGGCACCAGGCCGAGCTGCCGCATGACGTTGCCGCGGTCCCAATACAGGCGCTCGTGCACGAGCCACCCGCCGACGATCTCGAAGACGCATGCTACGCGCGCAGAGATCCGCCTGCCCCGCCCCAAGGGCACGCCTTTGGCTCCGGCATAGGTTCCGCTCATCACCGATTCAGCGACGCCGAGGGACGATCCCGCGTCGCACGATGTCGTCTGAATCCGAAGGTCTGGGAACGTCTTGAAAACCGTCTTCAAATACTCGCGGAATGCCTGCCGACCGCGGATCGGCGTCGTCATGGTCATCGGCCGTTCGTCGTAGATGAACTGCTCGGCCACCGCCGCGACGATCGCGTCGATGTCGTGGCTGTTCCATGCGTCGATGTAGGCGCTCCATAGGCGTTCAGCCTCAGTCATTGATCAGCCTCACGATGGATGAATTCGACTTCCCACCTCACGAGGCTAGATGCGGGAACCTTCAAAAGGAAGGTCCATTCCGGACATCCGCGCTGTACCAATCAGGCAGCAAGAGGGCGGGTCGCGCGAACGGCAAGCGAGCTCGACGGGCTGAGAATCGTCACGCGTCACGTCGACGGCGCCGGCGCGGACGAGCGCTCCGCACGCGTCGATCGATCACGGCGGCCATCCGGTCAATGCCGTCACGAATTTGCCGAGCGTCGTAAGGGGCAAAGCCCAGGAGCAGCGCTTCCGGTCGTGCGGTTGCCAAGACAAACCGGGAAATCGGAATTGCTTCGACATTGACGGCCGCTGAAGCAGCGGCCACAACGTCGGCCTTCAATCCGCGTGCAAGCAACGCCGTCACATGTATCCCCGCCTCCACATCGGGAATGTCGAGGAGGCCAGCGAGTTTCTTGTGCACAGCCTCGCGCAGCGCAGCGAGGCGGGTTGCGTACAATTCGCGCATCCGACGAATGTGCCGTCCGAAATGTCCCTGCGCCAGAAAGTCGCACATCACCGCCTGATCCAGCGTGGAAGAATGCCGGTCAGTGTAGAAGCGAGCCGCGGCGAATTTGTCCACGAGGTGCACAGGTACGACGAGGTAGCCCAATCGAAGTACCGGAAGAAGGACTTTGCTGAAGCTCCCCGACAGAATCACTGAGTCACTGTGATCCAAGCCTTGGAGCGCCGGAATTGGACGGCCGGCGAAGCGGTACTCGCTGTCGTAGTCGTCTTCGAAGATCCAGGCGTCACTGCGAGCGGCCCAGTCAATGAGCGACAGCCGGCGTGCGATCGGCATGGTTGCTCCCAATGGGAACTGGTGCGCAGGGGTCACGTAGATCATTTTCGGTCGTCGGCATTGCCGCTCCGCCATCTCGGCGTCCAGGCCTTGGTCGTCCACCGGCGTGGGCACGAGATGGGCCCCGAGGCCGGTAAACATCGCGGCGATCATGGGATGACAAGGGTCTTCGAGGCACACCGGATCGCCCGGATCGAGCACGAGACGAGCGGCCAGATCCAATCCGTGTTGAATACCGGAGACGACGATGACCTGATCGGCAGTGCAGCGGACTCCCCGGGCCGCGCCCAGATAGTCGGCGATGGCCTCTCGCAGCGGGCGATATCCCCGCGAGTCGCTATCGGACAGCAGGGACCGAGTCGCGCGGCGCAGGCACCGGCCGGCGATCTGCGCCCACAACGCGAGCGGGAACTCCTCGATGGCTGGCTCTGGTCGAAATGGTCGCGGCGCCGAAACTGGCATGTTCGGAGCCGGAGCGAGACGACTGCCGAATCTAGAAAGGATTGCTTCTTTGAGGCGCGGCGTCTGCACGACCGTTCCGCGACGCTCGGCGGTCGAGAAATCTTCAGGGAGGCGTGTGTTGACATACGTCCCCGCCCCCATCCGCCCTTCGAGGTACCCCTCGGACTTGAGCTGATCGAAAGCGGCTACGGCGGTGCCACGCGACAGACTGTAGTGCTCGGCCAGATCGCGCGTCGGCGGCAGCTTGGAGCCGCGCCTCAGCCGTCCGTCGAGGATTGCCGCTCGAATCTGCTCATAGAGCCATTGCCGCAGCTTTGCGCCCGTTTCCGGGGCGTCGAAGGCCAATTCCAGCGCCGCGCGAGTCTTCGACATTCTCCTAATGGTATATCTGTTGCTATTTAATATTTAGTCTTGTAAGGACCACAAACTCCCGCCATGAAGGCGTGCGTTGACTGCAGATGGCGAATCGTCAGCGCCACGTTCGCAAACAAATGGTCTATCGAGAACGCACCAAATGGACCATCTCTGAGGACCGTTAAGGGTTAGTCTAAGAGACCCTCGAAGGAATGGTCAGGAGACGCTCATGAGTAATGCGGACGTGATTCGCGAGGTATTCCGGACGGTCGAGGCGCGCGATCCGAAGGGGTTTGAGTTGTGGCAGCCGGATGTCGAGTTCCAATGGCCTCCGTCTCTTCCGTACGGCGGAACGTTCCGCGGCATGAGATCCGAGGGCTGCGAGCCGGGACGAGGTCGTGGTGCTCTGGCGGCAGCGAGGAGTCAGCCCGTCTGGAGAGCGGATCGACAGCGAGGTCCTCGGTCTCTACCGGCTTCGGGATGGAAAGCTCGCAAGCGCTCAGATGTTTTACTTCGACAGCACGGCGGTCAGTAGTTTCCTCGCGAGCGCCTCGCAGCAGACATGAGCCCGTCGGTCGCCAGGTGAGATCTTTGCGGTCGTCTGTTGGTGCACGCGTGCCGCCCGACGGCTAGCGCGCGACCACAAGGTGCTCGTCGCCAATCCAAATTGGGGAACGCGCCGTGTCGACAAATCGTCGTTCGTCTTCCAAGAGCACTCGGCTTGCAGCCCGAGCAGCAGGGTCGCGCCCCAACGTCTCCAATGCCTCGCGACTCTCGTACCAAATCTCCGCCACCCCGTCGTACGGCTCTGGCGACCCACGAAAGCCGCGGAGCCTCTCGGACATCTCGCTCGTCTCAGTGTGAACCTGAACATAGCGCATGATGCGAAGGACGTGTTGATGCTGCCGAACGAGTGGCCCATGGACGTCACGCCAATGGTGCTGGAACTCGTCAACCGTGAGTTCAGGCAGCCGCTTCAAGCAATAAATGATCTTCATGACGGATCACGATTTCACGCTTCGCAAGTAGTCAGGTCACTGCGCGATTAGTCTTCGCGCCATAGTGCTTGGAAGGCGCGATTCTGACGGGACGGATCAGACGACTGCAGATCGTCGAGGTGGTCCCGAGCGTGGGTGGCGGCCACTCGTGGTCACCCGCGCTGAGCCAGCTGAATGAGATTGCCACACGTGTCCTCGAGGACTGCGGTCGTGACGGGACCCATCGCAACGGGCGGCTGCGTGAACACGACCCCAGCCGCTCGCAGCCGTTCGTGCTCGGCGCGCACGTCGTCAACCGCGAACGACGTGGCCGGAATACCGTCGCGTAGGAGTGCTTCCTTGAACGGCCTGACGGCTGGATGGGTGTCGGGTTCGAGCAGCAATTCGGGACCGTCACTCGCGGAGGGCGACACGACGGTTAACCATCGCGCGTTGCCCATCGGGATGTCCTTCTTCTTCACGAATCCAAGTGTGGTTGTATAGAACGCCAAGGCCTTGTCCTGGTCGTCAACGAAGACGCTGCTTACGACGATGCGCATTGCGGTCCTCTCCCTTCGGGTTGCGCTTCAGCCACCGTTCGACGATCTGCCGAAGCGGTGCAGTCTGCACATAGTGAAACTTGTACTTTCCCTCACGAACGCT
>DASTVZ010000090.1:0-4509 GCA_035758845.1 Vicinamibacterales bacterium | reverse complement strand
GGCGAGCAAGCGCAGCGAAGCGAGCCACGCGAACGGAGCGAGCCGACGAGCGGCTCGCAAGCGCCCACCGTCGCCAAGGCTTCGGCGAGGTCTCGCCGTAGCGCTTCGCGCGAAGGCGGATGTGGGGGAGTCCGAGGGGCGAAGCCCCCGGAGTGATTGATGACTTCCATGCGTCTGTACAACACGCTCACCCGCCGCGAGGAAGAGTTCACCCCCGCCCGCGACAACACCGTGCGGATGTACACGTGCGGGTTGACGGTCTACGCGCGAGGGCACATCGGGAACTTTCGCACGTTCGTCGCGCTCGACGTGCTCCGGCGCGCGTTACTGCACGAAGCCGGGTTTACCGTGCGCCAGGTGATGAACTTCACCGACGTCGACGACCGCACGATCCTCGAATCCAACAAGGCGGGTGTGCCGCTTCGCGAGTACACCGATCGGTTCATCCAGATCTTCAAGCAGGATGCGGCCGCACTGGGACTCGAACCAGTCGAGGAGACGCCGCGCGCGACCGATGCGGAGAATCTCGCGGCCATGGCCGATACGATCAGAGCGCTCGAACAGAATGGCCATACCTACCGGAGCGACGGGTCGATCTACTTCAAGATTTCGACCTTTTCTGATTACGGGAAGCTCGCGCACCTCGATCACTCCGGCATCAAGAGCGGCGCTCGGATTGATTCGGATAAGTACGACAAAGAGGATGCGCGGGATTTCGTGCTGTGGAAGGCCACCAGGGAAGGGGAGCCGACATGGGATCCTGGAATCGGCCCTGGCCGTCCCGGCTGGCACATTGAATGCTCGGCGATGGCGCTGCGCCTGCTCGGACCGTCACCGATCGATATTCACGCTGGCGGTGTCGACCTGATCTTTCCGCACCACGAGAACGAAATCGCGCAGAGCGAAGGGGCGACACGGCAACAGTTCTCCCGGTTCTGGGTCCACGTCGAGCACCTCATGATCGAGAGCGGGCCAGACGAAGAGACCAGGGGGCCGGAGAAGATGTCCAAGTCCCTCGGCAATGTCTACAACCTTCAGGACATCGTCGAGCACGGATTCCGACCGTCAGCACTCCGGTATTTGTTTCTCGGCGTGCACTATCGAAAACAGTTGAAGTTTTCATGGACTGCGATGGCGCAGGCCGAGGAGGCGTTGAAGCGGCTCACAGACTTTCTGGCACGGCTCGACTCCCTGCCGGCGCGCGACGCGAATCCAGAAATCGGGCGGCGGCTTCAGGAAGCGACGGAAGGATTCTCTGCGCACATCAAACATGACGTGAACAGTGCCGCGGCGATCGGCGTCATGTTCGATTTGGTCCGTGCCTTGAACTCCGCAATCGACGCCGGAGAGCTCGGCGCCGCCGATGCATCCGCCGTCAGGCAGACCTTCGATCGATTCGATCGGGTCCTCGGAGTGCTCGCGCTCCGTCGCGCCGAGGACGAGAAACCACCCGTGCCGGTCGCCGAGATCGAGCAATTGATTGCCGCCCGCCGCGCCGCCAGGCTGGCCCGCAACTTCGCCGAAGCCGATCGCATTCGTCAGGATCTCGACGCCCGCGGCATCATCCTCGAGGACACGGGATCGACGACGAGGTGGAAACGCAAATAGCTTCTGGCTCTCGGCTTCTGGCTAGCTGGCCGGACACGTCTTGACTAAGTGGAAGGACGTAACGATCAACGGCGCGAGCGAAGGGAGCGAGCGCTGGCAGGCGCTGGGGGTGGGGCCCCAGCGCAAAGCAAGAAATGCTGACAGATTACAAATAGTACCCGAATGGACGCGCCTGAAATAAAGACCCCGTTACCTGGCCCGAAGGCCAAAGCGATCATCGAACGCGACAAGCAGTTCGTGTCGCCGTCGTATACGCGCGACTACCCGTTCGTCATTGCCCGCGGCCAGGGAGCGATCGTCGAAGATGTCGACGGCAATCGCTTTCTCGATTGCGCTGCGGGGATTGCCGTCAACTCCACCGGCGTCTCGCATCCCGAGGTCGTCAAGGCCATCTGCGACCAGGCAGGGAAGTTCATCCACATGTCGGGCACCGACTTCTACTATGAACCGCAGGTGCGGCTCGCAGAGGAGTTAGCGTCAATCGTGCCGATCGACGGTCCGGTGCGCACCTTCTTCGGCAACTCGGGTACGGAAGCAACGGAAGCGTCGATCAAGCTCGCGCGATATCACACGAAGCGGCAGGGAATCATTGCGTTTCTCGGATCGTTTCACGGCCGATCGATGGGATCGCTGTCGCTCACTGCGAGCAAAGTGATCCAGCGCCGCGGCTTCGGTCCATTGCTTCCAGGCGTGTATCACGCGCGCTACCCCGAGCCCTATCGCTTCAAAGGCAGCGGCGATGAATGCGCCGCCGAGTGCCTCTCATACATTCGCGATCAGCTGTTTGTTCAACTGATCGCTCCCGACGAAGTCGCCGCCATCGTCGTCGAACCGATCCAGGGCGAGGGCGGATATATCGTTCCGCCGCCGGCATTTCTGCAAGGGTTGAGAGAACTTGCCTCCGAGCACGGCATCGTGCTCGTTGTCGACGAAGTGCAATCGGGAATGGGCCGCACCGGAAAGATGTTCGCGTCGGAGCACTTCGGTCTGCGTGCGGACGTCGTGAATATCGCGAAAGGCATCGCATCAGGACTGCCGCTTGGTGTGACGTGCGCGCGCGCCGACGTCATGTCGTGGCCGGCCGGTGCGCACGCGAGCACGTTTGGTGGCAACCCCGTATCGTGCGCCGCTGCCAGCGCGACGATCAAGCTACTCGAGGACACCCTCGTTGCGAACGCCGCGGCAGTCGGTGCGCACCTGCTGGATGGTCTGCGCGAGTTGCAGCGCAAACATTCCCTGGTCGGCGACGTGCGAGGGCTCGGTCTGATGATTGGCGTCGAGCTCGTGCGGAACCGTGAGACGAAGGAGCGCGCCATCAACGAGCGCAACGCACTTGTTCAGTCCATGTTCCGGCGCGGCGTGCTCGTGCTCGGCGCAGGTAAGAACGCGATCCGCATTGCTCCGCCGCTTGTTCTTACTAAGCCGCAGGCCGACAGCCTTCTGCGTGTAATGGACGAAGCCCTCGGCGAACTCTCGAAGCGATCCTGACCATCCATCCGTAGCAGTCCCGGCACCAGTAGCATCGGCACCCAGTGCACCCCCAGCACCCTCGGCACCCTTGGCACTCTTGACACCCAATCCAGTCTCGTCCCTTGCATCATGAGAGAGGTGTCCGATGACGATGCAACGGCAGATGCTGGGAAAACTTGGAGAAGACTTGGCGGTAGACGAGTTGGAGCGACGCGGGTACGCAGTTCTTGCGCGCCGATATCGCACGCGGCATGGCGAAATTGACGTCGTGGCGCGTGACGGCGAGACGATTGTGTTCGTCGAGGTCAAAGCCAAGGAGAGTGCCGAGTTTGGAACGGCCGCAGAAGCAGTGACCGTGCGCAAGCAGCGGCGCGTGGTGTCGATGGCAGTTGACTATCTCGCGCGCAACCGCCTGACATCGTCTCCGTGCCGCTTCGATGTAGTGGCGATCGATGGAGTAGGAGATGAGGCGACTGTGACGTACTACCGCGGAGCGTTCGCGACAACCTGAGTGTCAGTTGTGGCGCGCTTTCTTGCTGTGCCGCTCAGGGGTATGGTACGATTAGAGCTTCTGGACAGCGGTCGGGCGCGGCCGGTGGCACGCCCGCGCGGTCGGGATGCGGGAATAACTCAGTGGTAGAGTGCGACCTTGCCAAGGTCGAAGTCGCGGGTTCGAATCCCGTTTCCCGCTCCAATATTGAGACGTCGGACCCTGTGGGTCCTCCTGGGTCGCTCCACTGCGTCGCCGCTTCGTCGGCGACTCCGTTCCGCGACCCTACTGAAAACGTCGCGCCGTTGGGCGCTCCTATACGTTCGCGATGATGATTTTTTCCTTCGCTGCATCCGCTCGTCGCTGTTGGCCGTGTCAATAGACGCGGCCGGACATTCCAAGTAAGCTTCGATCCCCAGTTCCGACCGGCGCCGTCGCCAAGTGGTAAGGCAGAGGTCTGCAAAACCTCCATCCCCGGTTCAAATCCGGGCGGCGCCTCCAATTCTAAGCCACACGAAAATCACGACTTGCCGAATCGGCCGGCTTGGGGCCGTCCGGCAATTTGGGAACAGTTGGGAACAATTCGCGTTCGAGCGTTTCGATCGCCTTTCGATGCGAGGCATCGACGACGTGGGTGTAGATGTTGAGCGTCGTCGAAATACTCGAATGCCCCAGCTGCTCCTGGGCAATCTTGACCGGCACGCGAAGGTCGTTGAGCAGCGACGAGTGAATGTGGCGGAACTGATGCCACGTCACTCGACCGAGCCCGGCCCTCTTGGCCGCCGGCTGCAAGACATTCCGCAGCAGCTTGGATTCGCGTAGCGGTTGTCCCTTGCGATTCCCGAACAGGAGATCGTCCGATTCCGTGCGCTTCGCCCGAAGGCGATGCTCTCGGAGCCACACGATTGTTTGTGGACCGAGCGGCATCGTTCGCCTGGACT
>DASTVZ010000087.1:0-74985 GCA_035758845.1 Vicinamibacterales bacterium | reverse complement strand
GTCTCGGACAGCTGGTCTGCGGGCTTCGGGGCCACGATTCGGTGCTGCACTTCGAGGGCAATCGCGTGAACATGCGTTGCACGTCGTGCGGGCACGACACTCCAGGATGGGAAATCAGCGGACGCGGTCCGCGTCGGCGCTACGAGGGAGACGCTCGACGTCATCTGATCGGGAAGAAGCTCGTCCTCCGCAAGAGCGCGTAGTTCGTTGGCAGGGTCTAAAGACGCCGCCCTAAGGGCGGGTCTTTGGACGCCTGGCAGAAATCACCGCCAGGTCCTCGCGAGTGACGCCAGCGCGTCACGACATATCGCGACCTCATTCACTTGAACATATTCTTCCAAGCTGTGAAGACCGGCGCCTCCCGGACCAAACAGCACAGACGGTATCCCCGCTTCACCGAGAATGGCGGCATCCGTCCAGAAGCTCATCCCGACGGCGGCCGATCGAGCGCCCGCCGTCAGAGCCGCCGCCTCGAGCGCCCTCGGAAGCTCGTGCGACGATGGGAGTTCGTACGGCGGACGAGAGAACATCAACTGGACGGACGAGTCGAGCTCGCGGTCCTCGTCGCATAACTGACCCAGGAGATCGCCCATCTCGCGCGCAAACGTCTCGCTGCTTTCTCCGGGCACGGTCCGCCGCTCGAGTTGCAGCCGGCAGAGATCGGGATAGCTGCTCAACTCCCTGCCGCCCTCGATGATCGAGGCGTGCAACGAGCCGGTTCCCACCAACGGATGCGGGTCGCGTGACTGTAACTCGCGATCGAGTTGCTCGAGTCGCGCCAGCACGCGTCCCATTCGCAGGATCGCGTCGCGCCCCTCGGTGGGGCGGCTCCCGTGCGCGGCGCGGCCGCGCGTTTCGATGGTCGCCCACGCAAAGCCCTTGTGTCCGACACCGATCTGCAAGTCGGTCGGCTCGGTGACCACCGCTGCATCTGCTTTCCATTCGCGCACCAGCGCGTCGGCGCCAATGCTCGCGTACTCTTCATCCACGACCGCGGCGATGACGAGACGGCCCTTGCGGAATCCCGCCGCCTGCGCGACGCGCGCGGCGTCAATCATCGCGGCGACGCCGGCTTTCATGTCCTGCGCGCCGCGCCCGTACAGACGTCCATCGCGGATCACCGGCGTGAATGGAGATTCCATTCCCGCCACGCCGACGGTGTCGATGTGTCCACAGAACATCAGCGAACGGCCACGCTCGGATCCCTCGAGTACGCCGATCACATTCGGCCGCCCCGGCGCAACGTCCTGGCGATGTACCTCAAGGCCGATCGCGCGCATGTGCATCTCGATCGCATCCGCGATTTGCGCTTCGCCCGCGGCACCGGGCACCAGCGATGGATTCACGGAGTCGATCGCCACGAGATCGCGCAGCAGGGAAATAACCGGATCGGTCATGGGCTTTCAGGACGGTCGACGGAGGAAACGGAGAGCACGGGACAAGATCCAACCACGGAGCTACGGAGACGCGGAGCCATATTGATTTGGCTTCCTTCCGTGTCTCCGTGTCTCCGTGTTGAAGCTTGTTCCGTGATCTCCGCCATGTCCGTCGTGCTCAGCGTGACGAATACTCGCTCGCGACTGTATCATCCCGAGATGGATCTGTCAGGCCGTGTCGCTGCCATCACCGGCGCATCGTCGGGCATCGGCCTCGCCGTCGCACAGCATCTGGCGCGTGAAGGCGTCGCGGTGGCGATTGCAGCTCGCCGTGCCGAACGCCTGGATGACGCGGTGCGCGACATTCGCGCCCGCGGCGGCCGGGCGGAAGCCGTCGTCGCCGACGTCACGTCGGAGGGGGATGTGCAGCGGCTGGTGCAGCACGCGCGCACCACGTTCGGCCGCCTCGACGTCATGATCTGCAACGCCGGTTTTGGCTATTACGGCACCGTCGAAGACACACCGACGCCGATCATGCAGCGGATGATGGATGTCAACTTCATGGGGACCTTTTATGGGGCACGCGCGGCGCTGCCTCACTTCCGTGCCCAGGGACAGGGACACCTGATCATCGTGTCATCGATCGTTGGCCGGCGCGGCATCGCCTTGATGAGCGGCTACACCGCGACAAAGGCCGCGCAGGTCGGGTTCGCCGAGGCGTTGCGCACCGAGTTCAACGGCACCGGCATCGCGGTCAGCGTCGTACTGCCGGTATCGACCGAGACCGAGTTTCGATCGGCGATGCAGCGCGACTATGGACACATCGTCTCGGGTCTCGGTCCGAAGCAGTCGGTCGACGAAGTCGCGCAGGCAATCGTCGACTGCGTACGGAGACCGAAGGCCGAGGTATATCCGCATGGCGCCTCGCGTGCGTTGACTGTCGCCAATGCGGTGGCGCCGGGATTGACCGACAGAATCGTGAAGCAGTACGGACGGCGGCGCGAGGGTCGGTGAGTGCACGCAGGAACCACTGGCGCCCTCTCGAGCTTCGATCTTGCGATTGCGATTGCGCATCGCGTTCGCGACGCAGGCGGACGCGCGCTCGTCGTCGGCGGCTGGGTTCGTGACCGCTTGATGGGACGGCCGTGCAAGGATCTCGATCTCGAGGTCTACGGCCTGCGAGCGGATCGCTTGAAATCGCTGCTGACCGAGTTCGGGAACGTCAATACCGTCGGCGAGAGCTTCACGGTCTACAAAGTCGCGGATATCGATGTCTCGCTGCCGCGCCGTGAATCGCGGACCGGGCGCGGGCATCGCGGATTCGAGGTAACGGGCGATCCGGATCTGCCGCTCGACGAGGCAGCCCGGCGACGGGACTTCACGATCAACGCGATCGCGTGGGATCCGCTCACCGACGAATACATCGATCCATGCAAGGGTCGCGAAGACATCGCCGCGAAGATTCTGCGTGCCGTGGACCTGGCAACCTTCGGCGAGGACAGCCTGCGCGTGCTGCGCGCCGTGCAGTTCGCCGCGAGATTCGAGTTTGCGCTCGACGGTGGCACGCGTCAGCTCTGTCGTGGGATTGCGCTGGACGATCTCCCGTCCGAGCGAATCTGGGGAGAAATTGAAAAGTTGCTGCTGCAGGCGCTACGCCCGTCGATTGGGTTGCAGCTTGCGCTCGACCTCGGCGTCATCGAACGCCTGTTCCCCGAAATCCACGCGCTCGTCGGCTGCGAACAGGAGCCCGAATGGCACCCGGAGGGTGACGTCTGGATTCACACGCTGCTCGTCTGCGATCAAGCAAGGACCAGAATCGACGATCTCGATCGCGCCGGGCAAATCGTCGTGATGGTGGGTGCCGTGTGTCACGATCTCGGCAAGCCACTCACGACCGCGTTCATTGATGGAAGGATTCGATCGATCGACCACGAACAGGCGGGCGTCGCGCCGGCCAGTGCCGTCCTCGATCGTCTCAACCTCCACAGCATCGACGGCTACGATGTTCGGAAGCACGTCCTGGGAATCGTCGCGCATCATCTCAAACCCGGGATGTTCCGGCAGTCACCGACGCCGGTTTCGGACGGAGCGTTTCGAAGGCTTGCTCAGAAGGTGGATCTCGAACTCCTCGCGCGAGTCGCAAAGTCGGATTGCCTCGGCCGGACGGGCAACTTCGATTGCTCGGCCATGGACTGGTTTCTCGAACGGGCAAAGTTACTCGGCGTAGAGCACGCTCCGCCTGCGCCCATCCTGATGGGACGACACCTGCTGGCGCTTGGACTCACACCAGGCCCGCGCGTCGGTGCGGTGCTTCGTCAGGTCTACGAAAAGCAGCTCGACGGATCGATTACGACTCTCGAGGATGGAATCGCACTGGCGCGCGAGATTCTCCGCGAGCAATCCTGATAGGCTTGTTCGCACAGATGATGTCAGCGGCGCGCGTCCTGTTCATTTCATCACTGGCTCTATCAGTCATCTCCTCGCTACCCGCAAGGGCGTTGGCACAGGACACGCAGCCGGAAGACCTGCCGATCGGGCGGTACGTCGCGGACGCCCGTGTGCATTTTCCCAAGTTCAAACAGGACCCCGCCATCTCGGGCGCACTCGGTGTTGCCACAGACAACCTGCCGACGCGCGGATTCGGCTTCGTCGTCGGCGCGCACTTCTATCCGCTTCGCCTGGGAATCATGACGCTCGGATTGGGCGGCGAAATCAGCAAGGCCGGACGCGACAACACGAAGAACACGGGCACGGAGGCGGCTCCGGTCGACGTGACGGTCAACACAAGCTTCTCGGCCGTGTCGCCGCAAGTTTCGTTCAACTTTGGCGCGCGTGACGGCTGGAGCTACATCAGCGGCGGTCTCGGCTGGTCCAACCTCACGACCGAGCGCGCAGATCATCCGCTGCCGCCCCCCGAAAAGGGAATCAAGACGATTAATTATGGCGGTGGCGCCCGATGGTTTTTCAAAAAGCACCTGGCCGTGAACTTCGACATCCGCTTCTACGCCGTCAACCCGCAGCTCGCCACCGCAACACGTCCGGGGTATCCGCGCATGACGGTGATGGCGATGTGTGGAGGAATTTCGGTTCGCTAGCAGCCGCAATCGCCAATCCGCAATCAACGCAATCCGCAATCCGCAATCGACAATCATCAGATATCCCAGATCCTCTCCTGCCGATCGTAGAAGGTGATCAGACCGTCCTCGCTGACCTTCAACACGGCGCCAAAACGCCCTGCCGCCATCGCCGCCGTCGTGCGCGCGCCTTCGACGGCAAGATTCGAATGTGGTTCCGGCGGCTCGGTGTGCAGGAGGATGGCGCCGACCGCGAGCAACCGTCCCGTGCCGTCGAGGACGGTCGCGCCATCCGTCCGCGCGAGCCCGCGGAACACGGCTGGATCCAGATCCTGAACGCTTCGGCCGCGAAGCATGTGCATCAGTTGGCCGCGCGTCGGCACCGCGCCGCCAGCATGACGAACCAGATCGAGTTGATCCGCCGGCGCGACGAGCTGCGACAGCGAGGTCGCGGGATCGCGCAGCACCACGAAAAGCGCCCCTTCGCGGGAATCGGCAAGATCGGCCGCCGTCTGGAACAGACGCTCCGCCAGCACTTCGTGCTCGATGGCCCGCTGCCACATTTCGTACTTGGCCTGAAGGTCCAGCAGATGCCAGCGAGCGTTGCGGAAGCTGAAGGTCTGCACGCCTTCGGCAAACACCTTGATTTCGTGGGACGGGCTGAGGACGATGCAGATTTGTTCGGTGCCAGCGGTGGCGAGTGCGTGCTGCCGGTACCGCGCCGCCGTGGGCACGCGCACAGGCCCTGGTTCGGCATAGCGCCCCACTTCGACGATATCGAGCACGTCCGCATTGCGGTTGACGAGGAACACGGTTTCGATGCCGTCACTCAGACGGTAAAAGCTCTTGATCGCCGTCAGCGCCTGCGAATAGGGGTACGTTTGATCCGGCGCCACGTTGCGCGGTCGCGCGAGATCGTCTTCGCCGTCAAGTATGAGCAGTCCCGACGAAATGGAACGGTTCTCGTAACTCGACAACGCTGCCACACGCAGCACTTCGATCGCGATGGCAATCAGATCGACACGCGACGACCTGCCTGCCGAAATTGCCCCTTCATCCAGGAACGCCGCGACGTAACGATCCTCGATCGATCCACGAAACAACTCGCCGCGTTCGAGCATCTGTTTCGGATCGAAGATCGCGCGGTAGCGTGCGGCAAGCACGTTCCCGATCGCGCGCGCGAGCCGTACCTCGTGTGCGGTGAAAGGACGCTTGGCCGGCACGTGCAGCACATGCCGCGATCCGAACCAGCGGATCGACAGGACTGACGGATCGTTGGTTGGCTCGATCGCGAGTCGGCCGTCGGACGAGAGGGAAGGAATCGGCTCGGTTTCGAATGTTGCACGGCCGAAAAATTGACGCAGCGCCGCTTGCAGCAGGCTGTCGTACAACGCACTGGCGGCAAAAACCGGCGGGAGCGACATAAGTTTTCAATCATAATTCACAGAAATGCCCCGCCGCACGCTGCTCGACTTCTATGCGGATCTTTCCTCCACGCCAGGCGAATTCGTTGTTTACGACGATGGGTATCGAAGCTGGTCCTATTCGTATGCCGATGTCACCGAAGCGGCGCGTGCATTTGCGCGCCGGCTTCGCAACGAAGGGATTGTCAAAGGCGAGGCAGTCACGATCTGGGCGGAGAACCGAGCCGAGTGGATCATCGCGCTGTGGGGATGTTTGCTCGAAGGGATCGTCCTCGTACCGATCGACTACCGCGCTTCACCAGATTTTCTCATGCGTGTGTCCGACATCGTGAAAGCGCGCGTCGTCCTCGTCGGCGACGCCGTGGATCGCGAGGCGATCGGCAAGGATCGACCGATCTGGCATGTGTCAGAGTTGAGGAAAGAATCAGGCGGACTTGTCGCGTCGAAGCCCGAGGCAAAGATAGACGCGAAGGCGACGGCGGAAGCCGCGGCTGGAGACACAGCCGAAATCATTTTCACGTCTGGTGCCACTGCGGAGCCAAAGGGCGTCGTCATTACTCACAAGAACATCCTCGCCAACATCGTCCCGATCGAGCGCGAAGTCGCGAAGTACAAGAAATACGCCAAGCCGTTTCTTCCAATTCGATTTCTGAACCTGCTGCCGCTCAGCCACATGTTCGGCCAGGCGATGGCCACGTTCGTTCCTCCCATGCTCCCCGGCCTCGTCGTGTTCACGCGCAGCTTTGCGCCGGAAGACATCATTTCGCAGATCAGGACCCGACGAATTTCGGTACTCGTATCGGTACCGAAAATTCTCGAAGTCCTGAAAGAGTACGTGTTACGAGTGGCTCCCGAGGCCGCAGAGGATCCCGGAAAGATCCATTGGGTGCGGAAGTGGTGGAAGTATCGGCGCATTCACCGCCTGTTCGGGTTCAAGTTCTGGGCGATGGTCGTCGGCGCCGCGCCACTCGATCCGGAACTCGAGGCATTCTGGGGACGCCTCGGTTTTCTTGTCGTCCAGGGTTACGGTCTGACTGAGACCGCGCCGATTGTGACGCTCAATCATCCATTTCATGCCTCTCGAGGCGCGGTCGGCAAGCCGATTGCCGGCGTCGAACTGCGCATCGCCGACGACGGAGAGATTCTCGTGAGAGGGGAAAACGTCACGACCGGCTACTACAACGCGCCCGAAGAAACGCGGGCGGCATTCAGGGACGGCTGGTTTCACACCGGCGACATCGGCGACATCGACGCGAAGGGCCAGCTTCACATCCGCGGCCGGAAGAAAGAAATGATCGTCACGCCGGAAGGGCTCAACGTCTTTCCCGAAGATATCGAACGCGTCCTCAACGAGCTGCCCGGCGTCGTCGAATCGGCGGTGGTCGGAGCGCCACTTCCGGGATCGACGGCCGAACGCGTTCAAGCGGTCGTGGTCACAAGAGCCGGCACTGATCTCGATGCCCTGGTTCGTCAAGCCAACGGGCAACTTCAGGATCATCAGAAGATCCGCGCCGCCGTGGCCTGGAGCGGAGGAGAACTACCGCGCACCGAAGGCACGCGTAAGCTGAAACGCCGGGAGCTCAAACAGTGGCTCACGGGAGCCCGTGATCGTGCAGCTGAGATCACAACCGGCCGTCAGTCTGGTGCCGCGACGGTTGAATCGGTGATTGCGAGGTTCGCCCCCGGGCGAGCGATCGAGGCGTCGACGACTATTGACGAGCTCGGCCTCAGCTCACTCGAACGTGTCGAACTGATGATGGCGCTCGAGGAATCACTGCAGTGCACCGTCGACGAGACGAAGTTCGCCGCCGCCGCGACGGTTGCGGATCTCGAGGAGTTGACTCGCCCCCTCGAAGGTCATGCTGCCGCAGCCGTCCAGGTTCACCACGACTCGATCGAGTTTCCATCGTGGAATCGCTCCGCGCCCATTCGCGCACTCAGGCGCGCGAGTCTGCCAACTTGGATTCTGCCGCTCGCGAGAGTTTTCGTGAAACTGGACGTGCGCGGACTCGAACACCTCGAACACCTGTCCGGGCCGGTGATCTTTGCCGCAAACCACCAGAGCCACTTCGACACGCCGGTGATTTTGATGGCACTCCCCTCGCGGTGGCGTTATCGCGTCGCGCCGGCGATGGCAAAGGAATTCTTCAGGGCACACTTTTATCCGGAGCAGTTCGGACGGCATGCGTGGTTTACCAACAGTCTGAATTACTATCTGGCGTCGACCTTCTTCAATGCATTTCCGCTGCCGCAACGCGAAACCGGCACTCGCCAGACGCTCCGCTATATTGGTGACTTGTTCGCCCAAGGCTTTTCGCTCCTCATCTTTCCAGAAGGCAAGCGAACCGATAAGGGCGAGATCAACCGTTTCTTGCCTGGGATCGGGATGATCGCGTCCCGGTTAGATGTGCCGGTCGTCCCCGTCCGACTTGACGGGCTGGATCGCGTCCTCCATCAGTCCTGGAAATTTCCCCGGCGCGGGTCGGGCCGGGTCACGTTTCTACCACCTATGTCGTTGAAAGGAAACGACTACGCTGGAATTGCGCACGGTGTCGAAAAGGCGATTCGAAATGCGTACTGATGAGTTTGCCAAAGCGTGTCCCGTTATGGCACAATCTTTGATTGGAAAGGATAGCAATTGAGCAAGGATGATCTAATTGACGTGCAGGGCACGGTCGTGGCGGTTCACAGCGGCGGTCTTTACCGCGTGCAGTGCGATCAAGGCCACGAGGTGCTTGCGCAATTGAGCGGCCGCATGCGCCGCTTCCGAATCAAGGTGGTGCCGGGTGATCGCGTGACCGTTGGCGTTTCGCCCTACGATCCGGTCCGAGGCATCATTACCTTCCGCGCTCGCTAAAAACCACGATTTTGAATTCACATACAGCACAGCGACGGACGCCGCGCGGACGACGAGGGCGTCGAAGTGCGCGACCCGGGGGGGCGCGGTCCTCGCCGCATTTCCACGTCGCGCCGGTCCATCGCGCAGTCACCAGACCGCAGGCGCACTACGACCCCAAGCCGGTTCCGTTCGAAACGCTCGGCCTCGAATCGTCGCTGATTGAAGGCGTTCGCGTTCGGGGATTTGGCGCGACGACACCGATCCAGAGCGCCGTCATTCCCATCGTCATGAGCGGCGACGATCTGATTGGCTGCGCCGACACAGGCACGGGCAAGACGGCGGCTTTCCTGCTGCCGATCCTCAACCGGCTTCTGAAAGCGCGCGGCGCCGCGCCAGAGGAACGCGGCTATACGCGCGTGCTCATTCTCGCGCCCACTCGCGAGCTCGCCGTTCAGCTTGAAGACGACGTGCAGGGGTTCACGTACCACACGGACATCACGAGCATTGCCGTCTATGGCGGCGTGGACATGGGACCGCAAGAGCGCGCATTGAAGTCAGGCGTCGACATTGTCGTCGCCACGCCTGGCCGTCTCATGGATCACATGCGGAGCAAGACGGTGGCGTTCGACAAGCTGGATACCCTCGTGCTCGATGAAGCCGATCGGATGATGGATATGGGCTTCTGGCCCGATGTCCGCCGGATCGTCCAGACGCTTCCTGATTCCGCGGCGCGACAGACGCTGCTCTTCTCGGCGACGATGCCGGAAGAGGTGATGAAGCTGGCCGACGAGGTGCTCTGCGACGCGAAGTACGTGCAGATCGGATCGGCGGGAGGCCCGGCCAAGAGCATCACGCATACCGTCGAATCCGTTCCCGCTGCGGAAAAAACAGAGTGGCTGGCCAAGTTTCTGCGCCGGACCGAAGGGCCCGTCCTCGTTTTCGTGCGCACCAAGTCGGGCGCCGAGCGGCTCGCGCGGAAGCTCGCGTCGTTCGGGTTGAAGGCAGCGGCGCTTCATGCCGATCGAACGCAGCAACAGCGCACGCAAGCGGTCGAAGGATTCCGCAGCGGCAGCTATCGAGTGCTCGTCGCGACCGACGTAGCGGCCCGCGGCCTCGACATCGACGGCATCACGCATGTCGTCAATTACGAGGTGCCGTCGAATCGCGAAACCTACGTCCATCGTGTTGGACGAACGGGTCGGGCGGATGCGACCGGAACCGCGCTGACCCTGGTCGCGCCCGAAGAGACGCGCGCGCTTCAGGCTCTCCAGAAATCGTTTGGCCTCGAATTGCAGGGATGATGGACGACACAAATCCGTTTGCGCCGATCGCGGCGTTGCCGCAGACCGACAATCCGGCCGAATCGCCGGCGGCCGAGGACGCTCGGGCGCTGCCGCCGACAGACGCGGCCGTTTCGCCGGCCCTGGAGAAATTCAAATCGTGCCGCTGGCGCGCCACACCCGACGTGGGCGAGTTCTGCACCCATCGCGACGTGCTGCCGTTTGCAGGCAAGGAAGGGTTCGTCGCCGATTCGTGGTGCCCCGACTGCTCGTTCTACAAGCTGCGGCGAACACCGAAGAAGCGCGAGCGTTTGGATTTTTCTTACTAATCAAGAAATTCCTTCGCTAAATCTGCCCACTCACCACGCGGCGCCAGCTCCTGATACGCCTTCCAGTGACCTTTGGCTTCCTGCGAGTGTCCGAGCTTCTCCAGCGTCACGGCCAGGTAGAAGTGCGCGTCCGCGTAGGCGCCATTGAGAGCGACGGCGTGGCGGTAGCACCCGAGGGCGCGGTCGTAACGACCGAGGTCGTGCTGGATGTTTCCGAGATTGAAATGCGCCTCGAAGCAGTCGGGGTCGAGACCGATCGCCCGTTCGTATAGCGCCTGCGCCTCGATCAGTTCGTCGCGTGCGTAACGAATGTTCGCGAGATTGACCAGAGCGGGCACGAGATCCGGATCGATGATCAGCGCGCGGCGGTAGGCCGCTGCCGCCGCCTCCATGTTCCGCTCCTCCCCGTCGTCCAGGCGTGAACCTTCCAGGAAATACTTCGATGCCAGCGCAGCCTGAGGATCATCGGCGGGATACGGCATGGCCGACGCGGATAACGGTGGCGGCGTTGTCGCATTGATGATCGGCTTATGAGCATCGAGGCTGACCACTTTGGCGCGCGGCGTGGTGGTGTCGACATGCGCGTCGACGAAATCAAGCTCGAGCTGCCCGAGTCGTTCGGCCAGCATCGAGCGCAGCACGACGCGCAACGGCGTGCCGCGCTCGAGCTCGTGTGCGACCTGCTTGATTGTCGTGAGATCCGCGAAGGAGAACTCGCGGCGATCGCGGGGCCTGTTCGCTTTCCGTAGGAGACCCCACTTCTCCAGATACCGCAGATGGTTGTCGGTGACCACGGGGTAGAGACTGCGAATCTCGCGCACACCGTAGGGACCGCCAGCCGATAACGGGACCGACCCCATTCCTCGCGAAGATCGGCCACTCGGACGAGAAAGTCAAGTGAATTGCTGATTCTCGATTGCTGATTGCCGATTGAAGAGCCGCCGCTTTCGCAATCAGCAATCAGCAATCAGCATTTTCAGCGATTAGAATGTCCCCCCATGCTCCTTGCGGGAGACGTCGGTGGAACCAAGACGCTGCTCGGTCTGTTTACGGCCCGTCCTGACCGTCCGTCCGCGATCGATGTCGGAGAATTCACCACGCTCGATTATTCGGGACTCGAGCCGATGATCGAATCGTTTCTCAAATCGCGCAACGTTGAACAGAAGCATATCGACGCGGCAAGTTTTGGCGTCGCCGGCGCAGTGACCGATCAGGTCGCACGCCTCACCAACGTGCCGTGGCTCGTCGAAGGTGAGTCGATCAAAGAGCGTCTCGGATTTCGACGGTCGTACGTTCTGAACGATCTCGAAGCGATGGCATACGGCGTGACGGTGCTCGAGCAGGACGAATTGTCGATGCTTCAGCGCGGAGTGCCGTACCCCAACGGCAACGCTGCGGTGATCGCGGCCGGCACCGGCCTTGGCGAGGCGATGCTGCTCAACGTGAACGGACGATTCGTCCCGAGCGCATCAGAGGGAGGACATGCCGACTTTGCCGCGCGCACGCCGCGTGAATTCGAACTGTTGCGTGAGCTGACGCGGATCTACGGCCGAGTGAGCGTAGAAGCGATTCTGTCCGGTCCCGGGCTGGTCAACGTCTACCAGTTCACTCACCAGTCGTTCGGTACAGATCCGGGGATTGTGAACGTCTACCAGTTCTCACACGAATCTTCGGGCGCCGATCGGGCGCAAATGCAGGGATCTGTCTTCCCGTCGCGTCTCTGCGCAGCGGTCGGCCGCGTCACCGATCCGGCAGAACTGCCCGCCCGCATCAGTCGTGCGGCGATAGACCGCACGTGCGAACACTGCGTCGAGGCCCTCGACATGTTCGTCGCTGTCTATGGTGCCGAGTCCGGCAACATCGCGCTGCGCACCTGTGCCACGGCAGGTGTCTACGTCGGTGGCGGTATTGCGCCGAAGATACTCCCGGCGCTCGAATCGGGCATTTTCCTTGATGCGTTCCGCGCAAAGGAACCGATGGCCGATTACGTCGCCACGATTCCGATCGCAGTGATCCTGAACCCGGATGCGGGTCTGCTCGGCGCCGCGGTCCACGCACAAGAGATGTCGGTGGGCGCGTGAAGTATCCAGAGGCGCGACAATCGAATGCGTTCGACGACTATCACGGCGTACGCGTCTGCGATCCGTATCGCTGGCTCGAAGATCCGGACAGCCCCGAAACGGTCGCATGGGTCGAGGGTGAGAATCAGCTGACACGCTCGGTCGTCGACGGACCGAGGCGTGATGCGCTGATCACCCGTTTGACAACGCTCTACGACTTTCCGCGGACGAGTGTGCCTGCACGGCGAGGCCGCTACTACTTCTTCACGCACAACACCGGCCTCCAGGATCAGCCGGTGCTCTTCGTGCAGGAGGGCGCGGCTGGCGAACGCCGTGCGCTCATCGATCCCAACGCGATGAGCGCGGACGGACCGGTCGCCCTCACCGCCTTGGCAATCGATGATTCAGGTGAGCTCGCCGCCTACGGACTCTCAAAGAGCGGTAGCGATCGACAGGAGATCTTTATCCGACGGATTGCGGACGGCACCGATCTGTCCGATCGACTGCTCTGGGTGAAGTTCGCCAGCATCGCCTGGGTGAAAGACGGCAGCGGGTTCTACTACACGCGGTTCCCGGAGCCAGGGACGGTCGCGCCTGGTGACGAGAACTATTTCAACAAGGTCTATTACCACCGCCTCGGTGATAACCAGTCGCTCGACCATTTGATCTTCGAGCAGCCGAACGAGCGCGAAACGGTCTTCGGCGTCGAGGTGAGCGACAACGATCGCTGGGTTGTGATTACCGCGTTCAAAGGCTCGAGCGATCGAAGCGAGGTCTATGCGATCGATCGACGGGCGGACTCACGGAAGCCAGTTCCGCTCTTTACGGGCTTCTTGGCCGCATATGCGTTCATCGAGTCGGCAGCGGACAAGCTGCTGTTTCGAACCGACGATCGCGCACCGCGCGGCCGAATCGTCTCGGTCGATCCACTGAACCCGCAAGGTGGAGTCACCGAACTCGTGGCCGAAAGCAGCGACAAGTTGTCGTCGGCAGCAGTGATTCATCGGACCATCGTTGCGGCCTACATGCACAACGCCAGCGATGCGCTCCGGATGTTCACCGTGGCCGGCGAACCGGCCGGGCAAGTAGATCTACCGGAAATCGGTTCGCTCACCGGCGTCAGCGGTCGTCCTGAAGACGACGACATGTTTTTTGGGTTCACTTCGTTCGTGCACCCGGCGATCAACTATCGCTACGACTTCAAGGTCCGCCAACTTGAACCATTCGGCGACCGCAGCACATGGCAGTGCAAGTCCGACGAGTACGGGACGTCGCAGGTGTGGTATCCGTCGAAGGACGGCACCCTCATCTCGATGTTCCTGGTGTCGAGAAAAGGGCTGCCAAAGGACGGCAAGCGGCCGGTGCTCCTGACCGGCTACGGAGGTTTCAACATCAGCCTGACGCCGGCGTTCGATCCGTCGAACTTCGTGCTGCTCGAGAAAGGCGGTATTTACGCCGTGCCAAACCTTCGTGGCGGCGGCGAGTACGGAGAGGCGTGGCATGAGGCCGGGATGTTTGAACGGAAGCAGAACGTGTTCGACGACTTCATCGCCGCGGCTGAGTGGCTCGTCGCCAGCGGCTATACCAATCCCAGACAGATTGCGATCGAAGGTGGGAGCAACGGCGGCCTGCTGACAGCGGCAGTGATGCTGCAACGTCCAGACCTATTCGGAGCGGTCCTGTCGCGCGTCCCTGTTGCCGACATGCTCCGTTATCACCGATTCACCGTCGGCCGGTTCTGGATCTCGGAGTATGGGTCGGCCGACGACCCGGAACAGTTTCCATTTCTCTACCGCTATTCACCGCTCCACAACGTCGTCAACGGCACACCGTATCCGCCGATCCTGATTACGACTGCCGACACCGACGATCGCGTCGCCCCGGGCATGGCCAAGAAGTTCGCCGCGCGTCTGCAGGCCGCAGGTCACACGGCTCCGGTGTTGATCCGGGTTGAAACCAAGGCTGGCCACGGGGCGGGGAAGCCACTCTCGAAGACGATTGAAGAAGATGCGGACATCTTTTCGTTCATCTTCGGGATGCTTGGGATCGATTAGCGGACACGCAATGATAGGTTCGGAGACGCTACCGCTGAATCCGCGCCGATCCTCCCTTCGCAAACGATCGCACCTGGTCGGCGGTCGCCATGGTGGTATCACCGGGGAAGGTGGCGATGAGCGCGCCATGCGCCCAGCCGAGTTTCACCGAGTCTTCGGGCGTTTCTCCGCTCAGCAGTCCATACACCAGCCCGGAAGCGAAGCCGTCGCCGCCGCCAACGCGATCGTAGACGTCGATATCGCATGTTGGCGCCACGAAGGTGTCGCCATTCATCCACGCGACGGCGCTCCACCGGTGCCGGCTCGTCGAGTGCACCTCGCGGAGCGTGGTGGCCACGATTTTGAGCTGCGGAAACTTCTCGAGAGTCCGGTCGATCATTCCTACGAACGTGCTGGGATCCAGCGCCGATGTCGCCGCGACCTCAGGTCCGGCTATGCCGAGTCCCTTCTGCAGATCTTCCTCGTTGCCGACGAGGACGTCGACGTGCTGGACGACGCGTCCGAGGACGGACATGGCCCGTTTCGCGCCGCCGGAAGCGCTCCACAGCTTCTCCCGGTAATTGAGATCGAACGAAACAATCGCGCCATGCTTGTGCGCCGCTTCCATCGCTTCGATGATCAAGTCCGAGGTCGTCTCCGACAGCGACGCAAAGATGCCGCCGCTATGAAACCAACGCACGCCCGCTCCGAAGATCGTGTCCCAGTCGAAATCGCCAGGCTTGAGCCGCGCAGCCGCCTCGTTGCTGCGGTTGTAGAAGACGATCGGCGCCCGCACGCCGTGGCCGCGGTCGCTGTAGACCGCCGCCATGTTCGGCCCCCACGCGCCGTCATGTTTGAACATCTTGTAGAAGGGGGTCACCCCCATCGAGCGCACCTGGCGCGCGATCAGTTCGCCGATAGGATATTCAACCATCGCAGAGGCGACGCCGGTTCGAAGGCCGAAACAGTCGGCAAGGTTTGCCGCGGTGTTGAACTCGCCACCACTGACATGAATCGCGCACATCGTGGCTCTGCGAAACGGGACGACGCCCGGGTCGAGCCGATGGACCAGCGCGCCAAGGGCAAGAAAATCGAGCGAGCCTTTTTCAGGAATGCGAAGAGGAGCGTTCATAATCCTTGAACGCTATAAACAGACTCGTGATCCTGTCAAGGAATCATCGGAATATGCCCTTCAGCTTTCGCCCGATCCCGGAGAGTATTCCTTCAACCGCTCGCCTCACACGCTGCTTCACGGTCCCGCGATGAACCGGGCACAACCGTGACGGCACATCGTCGTTTTCCTTGAAGTACTCGATGTAGGTCGGACACTCTTCGACGGGTCGCAGGTACGACACATTGCACAGTTGCTCGCCGTGCAGACCCTCGGGGACCTCGAAATCCCGCGCCGGCCGGCGCTGCACCGATCGGCGCATGAAATCGGTCCAGATCGGCAGGGCGAAACGCGAGCCATACCCCTCGCGCGCGATGGTCTTCGGTTGATCGAACCCAACCCAGACGCCAACGACCAGGGACGACGAAAAGCCGACGAACCACGCATCTTTGAAGTCATCGGTGGTGCCTGTCTTGCCGCCCGATGGAAATCGGATGCCCCATCCGCGAGCCGCCGACGCGGTGCCGCGATCCATCACGTCCTCGAGCATCGAGACCATCTGAAACGCGCTCTCCGGCGAAATGACGCGCTCGGTTCGCGCCGGGTTGTCATACACCGCCGTGCCGTCAGCATCGATGACGCGAATCATGCCTCTCGGCCTGACCGCGAACCCGCCGTTCGGAAACATCGCGAAGGCGGCAGTGAGATCGAGGGGGGTGACCTCGCCGGTTCCAAGCGAAAGCGACGGCACGTCCGGCAGATCGCGCATGCCCGCTGTCGCTGCCAGACGCAGCACCGGACGCGATCCCACTCGCTGCTGCAGCGACGTGGCCGCGCGATTGTTCGATTCGATCAACGCGGCGCGGAGCGTCAGCGCGTCAGCAATGTCGTCGTTGGAGTTCCGCGGTGCCCATTCGTCGGGACCCTGCGGCTGGATGTTGGTCAGCCCGTCGAGGACAGTAACTGGCGTGTAGCCGTGGTCGAGTGCCACAGCGAACAGGAACGGCTTGAACGCCGATCCCGGCTGTCGCCGGCTGCGAACCGCCCGATTGAACTGCGAGAGACGAAAGTCGCGACCGCCGACCAGAGCCAGGATGTCGCCGGTCTGCGGATCGATGGCAACCAGCGCGGCTTGGAGCTCGGGCTGGTTGAACCGGCGTAGCACGTCGGCGACGGAGCGCTCCGCGATGTCCTGCAGTTCCGGCACGAACGTCGTTCGCACTTCCCAGTCGGGCGGGTGATCGCCGCCGAACTCGTCGCGAAACTGCTGCCGCAGAAATTCCTTGGCGTAACCGCCCCGAGGATCGGTGGGACCTGGATATGGCGCGATGCGGATGCGCGTCGCGCGTGCCGTGCGCTCCTGCGCGTCGTTGATGAATCCTTCCTCTCGCATCCGCGTCAACACGACGTGGCTGCGCTCGAGCGCCCCATCCAGATTCGTCCATGGCGAGAGCGACGACGGGGCGCGCGCGAGGCCGGCAATCAAAGCACACTCCGCGAGGTTCAATGTCTTCGCCCGCCGGTTGAACAGGTGCTTCGACATCGTCTCGACACCGTAAACACCGCCGCTGAGATAGATGCGATTGAGATACAGCTCGAGAATCTGCTCCTTCGACAGCGCTGAATCGATCATCAACGCCAGCGCCGCCTCGCGAACCTTGCGTCCGTAGGATTTCTGATTCGACAGGAACAACGTGCGCGCGAGCTGCTGCGTCAGCGTGCTGCCACCTTCGACCATGCCTCCCGAGCGCACGTCGCGGTAGATCGCCCGGCCGAGCGCGATCGGATCGATCCCCATGTGCCGGAAAAAGCGGTGATCCTCGACCGCCACGAACGCGTGCTGGAGATCAAGCGGAATGTCCGCCAGGGGAACATCCTGCTGGCGCTCGTCCATACGGAACCAGCGGCGACCATCGGCGGCGAGAAACCAGGTGTCACCGACGCCGCGCCGTAGCTTGTACACACCCCACGCCTGTCGCAGCGTCCACGTCGCCGAGATCACGGTGAGCACAACCAGCGTGGCGAAGATCGCCCCTGCGACCCGATCGCGGGTGATGCGGGGAAGCTTCACGGCCGGCGGACCCGTCGTCCGTTCAGCACGAGCGAGAGTACGAGGTAGTAGAGCGGAAAGAACAGTGAAGCCAATAAGAGCGGCCGCGGCACATCAGGCAGCATGAAAACCATCTGGAGGACAAAGACGCCCCAGATCAAGCCCAGTGCAATGGTCAGGCCGCGCAAGACCGGGGTTCGCGACGGGTAGATATATCGAATCCGTACGAACACCATCACACTGAGCACGAGCAGCAGTATGCCGTTCACAGTCGGCGTCAGACGGGCCGCAAACAGATACAGGGCCGCGATATTCCAGTAAGACGGAAATCCTGTAAAGAAGTGATCATCCGTTTTGGCATCGGCCGCCGAGAACCCGTAGGCGCTGCTCAGCAGCATCGCGGCCACAACAACCCCGTCCCACCCGGAGGGCAGCAGGGCGGCCTGAAAAAGGAGCAATGCCGGCACAAACACGAATGTGAGGTAGTCGACAATATCGTCGAGCCGGGCACCATCAAACGCCGGCGTCGCTTGCTTGACGCGTGCCAGTCTTGCCAACACTCCGTCAGTACAGTCGATGACAGTCGCGACCACCATCAACAGAAATGCAAGCCGATATCGCCCGTTGATGACCGCGATCGTCATCGCAAACGCGAGGACTGCGCCCGACGCTGTGTAGCCATGCACGACCCACGCGAATGCACGTGACCCGCGCGGCTGCGGATGAGCTGTCTGCGGCTGAGGTGTCATGCAATTCCGCGCACGAGTCCGACGATCGCTCGTTTACTTCGCGGATATGGCGGTGTAAAATGTGGGCACATTCCATTCCCCAGCGGAGTGTTTCTTTTTCAGCACTCAGTCTGCCGGCTGGCATCCGGGTGAAGCAATCGCGTCGGCGCATGCTGCCGTTCGATTCGCTTCTGCTCGAATGGTTCGGCCGCACTTCGCGAAACGGATGTAACCCGTGTTGCCACCGCGCTTCCGTCGTCCTCGTTACCTGGTCGTGGCGATTGTCGCCATCCTCGCGCTTTGCGCAGTGCCGGCGACCATCTATTTCAAGAGCGCGCCGCAGCCGGCTCCTATCGCGCTATCTGAATTCCTGCAGCAGGTCGACCGCGGCGCCGTCGCAAGGGTGACCTTCGCTGAGCGCGATATCCTGGTGACGTTCCGCGACGGCAAGACAGCGCAGACCGTCGCTCCGGCAGAGTTTCTTTCCGCCAACTCGTCGTTCATCAACGACCTGGTCAAGCGCAACGTGCGCGTCGAGGTCAACCCGCTTCCCGATCCGCAGGCACTCAGCTACGGAATGATCCTGACGGTGGCCGCATTCTTTGCGCTGATCGGTTTCACAGTGTATCGGACGACGGCCGGTCGAATTCCAAACTCGGGCAGGACGCGGGTGGCCGAGCGCGGCGACACGGTGATCACATTTCAGGACGTCGCAGGCGTCGACGAGGCGAAGGATGAAGTGAAGGAGGTCGTCGATTTCCTCCGCCATCCGGATCGGTTCTCGTCAATCGGCGGCCGTATTCCCAAGGGCGTCCTTCTCGTCGGGCCTCCGGGCACCGGCAAGACGCTTCTCGCACGATCGATCGCCGGTGAAGCGGGCGTGCCGTTCCTGTTCGCAAGCGGTTCCGACTTTGTCGAGATGTATGCGGGCGTTGGCGCGGCGCGCGTTCGGCGCCTGTTCCGCGATGCCCGCCGTCATAAGTCATGCATCGTCTTCATCGACGAGCTCGACGCGGTCGGCCGCAGCCGCGGCGGCAATTCGCTCAGCCACGAGGAACGCGAACAGACACTGAACCAACTGCTGGTCGAAATGGACGGTTTCGAAACACATCTCGGCATCGTCGTCATTGCTGCGACCAACCGGCAGGACATCCTCGATCCCGCGCTGCTCCGTCCTGGGCGGTTCGATCGCCAAGTAACGGTGGGGAATCCCGATTTGAAGGGGCGCGAAGCGATCCTTCGGGTCCACGCCCGGCGAGTGACGATCGATTCGGCCGTCAATCTTCGTTCCATCGCGCGGGGAACGCCGGGCTTCTCCGGCGCAGACCTGGCCAATGTCGTCAACGAAGCCGCGCTCTTCGCCGCCCGTGCCGGTCGCGATCGGGTGACGGACGCGGATCTTTCCGAAGCGCGCGACAAAGTGCTGATGGGCGTCGAACGGCGATCGGTGGCGCTGAGCGAACTGGATCGTGTCAACTGCGCGTATCACGAGGCCGGCCATGCGGTGGTCGCGGCGCTTCTGCCGAATGCCGATCCGTTGCACAAAGTCACCATCATCCCGCGCGGCCGAGCCATGGGCGTCACGATGCAGCTGCCGGAGGCCGATCGACACACCTACACCAAGGGGTATCTCGAAACTCAGGTGGCGGTGTTAATGGGTGGACGCGTCGCGGAAGAACTCTTCATGAATCACATGACGAGCGGGGCGTCGAACGACATCGAGCGTGCCACCGATATCGCGCAGCACATGGTGTGCGAGTGGGGCATGTCCGATCTCGGTCCGCTGGCGTATCGCAAGCCCGGGAACGCGTTCCAGTCGGATCGTCCACACACCGTGAGCGAAGCGACGGCTCAGCGCGTTGACGACGAGATTCGCAAGATCGTGATGAACGCTTACGATCACGCGAAGTGGATCATCGAAAGGAATCAGCCGTCAATGCGCGCGCTCGCCGAAGCACTGCTCGAGCAGGAATCGCTCGAAGCGGACGAAATCAAGGCGCTGCTGGAGAACGCAGGCGCGCAGCGCTGATGGCTGAAAATACTGATTTTCGATTGCTGATTGACGCGAACGATCAATCAGCAATCAGAATTCAGCAATCAGCGATTCATTGATAGGCAGCGAGCCGCTTGTCGATTTCTGCGATGGCGAGCTTGATCTGCTGCTTGCGTACGGGATGCTCGGTCGTTTCCGCCTGCTGCTCGAGATTGGATTTCGCCAGGCGGAGCGATTCGAGTTCGCGGACCTTTTCAGGATCGATTTTCGGCCCCGCGCCGGCGCGGCGCCGCCGCTCGGCTTCCCGTTCCTCGATCTGTTCCTGGATCCGCGCTTCTGCGTCGACGAGGCCTTCTCCGGAATCACCCATAAATTAGTCTTGGCTTCCTGACTCCCCCGCGTCACACGTTTCCGGTGTCAACAGAGTCGTGATCGACAAACACCGACGCAGCTTACGCCACCTCGGCAACTGTAGCGCCCTCCATTGTGCCCGGTTAACTGCCAGTGGTCAAACAAGTAAATAGAATAGTCGAGTGGGACGGCGCCCGGATGTCCTCAATCTTTTCCAGCCGGCGGTCGCGGAATGGTTTCGCGATTCGTTCGAGCGGCCGACACCTCCGCAGACGCAGGGGTGGCCGGCGATCGCCAATGGCGAATCGACGCTGATTCTTGCGCCGACCGGCAGCGGCAAGACGCTGACGGCGTTTCTCTGGTGCATCAATCGGGTCATGTTCGATCCGGTCCCGCCGAAAGAGCGGCGGTGCCGCGTGCTGTACATCTCGCCACTCAAAGCGCTGGCCGTCGACATCGAGCGAAACCTGCGTGCCCCGATCGCCGGCATTGTCAATCGCGCGGGTGCGCGAGGGGCCTCCTTCCACCAGCCTGCGGTCGCAATTCGGACCGGTGATACACCCGCCATCGAGCGCGCGCGATTCCTGCGCGAGCCTGCGGACATTCTGATTACGACGCCGGAATCGCTGTACCTGCTTCTCACGTCCAACGCGCGGCGGACGCTTCGCTCGATCGATACCGTCATCGTCGACGAGATTCACGCGCTCGTTCCCACCAAGCGCGGTGCACATCTGGCGCTGTCGCTAGAGCGGCTTGAAGCGCTGCGAAGCGATGGGACTGATGAGACGCGCGAAGGAATCCAGCGCATAGGGTTGTCTGCGACGCAGCGTCCGTTGGATGAAGTAGCGCGGTTTCTCGGAGGATCGCAGGGCTCAGGGCGCAGCGCCCGCGACCCGAGCGAGGCGCGAAGTCGCCGAGCGAGAGCGAGCGGGGGTGGGGCCCCGCGAGCGGTAAGTGATGCAGACACCAACAGTCTTGCCCGCAAGCGCAAGACGTGGATTGCTGATCCCGACGAGGCCATCCACGATGAATTTGCAGCCGACCGCGCCGCGACGCGATTTCGGCCCGTCACCATCGTCGACACCTCAGAAAAGAAGCGACTCGAACTCCGCATCGAGGTGCCGGTCGAGGACATGGCAAAGATTGGCCAGCCGGTGGAGATCCCGAGCGGTCCGGCGGCTCAGGGACCGGCACGAACGTCGATCTGGTCGGCCATTCATCCGCGACTTCTCGAACTGGTTCGCGCGCATCGATCGACGCTGATTTTCGTCAATAGCCGCCGGATTGCAGAACGCCTCGCGTCGGCACTGAACGAGCTGGCTGGAGAAATACTGGTGCGATCGCACCATGGATCGCTGGCGCGGCCGCAGCGCATCGAAGTCGAAGACCGACTCAAGGCGGGACAGATTCGCGGCCTCGTTGCCACGTCGTCGCTCGAATTGGGGATCGACATGGGCGCGATCGATCTCGTCGTGCAGATCGAAGCTCCTCCGTCGGTCGCGAGCGGCATGCAGCGAATCGGACGCGCCGGACACACGATCGGCGCTGCCAGTCATGGGGTCATCGTTCCAAAATTCCGAGGAGATCTCGTGGCCTGCGCCGCGGTCACGCGCGCCATGCACGAAGGACGGGTCGAGTCGAGCCGCTATCCTCGTAATCCGCTGGATGTGCTCGCGCAGCAGATGGTCGCGACTGTGGCAAATGAGGAATGGGACGTCGACGAGCTGTTCAACCTGGTGCGGCGCGCGGCCCCGTTTGCGGAACTCAGCCGATCGGTTTACGAAGGCGTCCTCGACATGCTGTCGGGACGGTATCCCTCCGACGACTTCGCCGATCTGCGGCCCCGCCTGACGTGGGATCGCTTGAAAAACCGGTTGACGGCGCGTGAAGGAGCAAAGCGTGTCGCCGTGATTAACGGCGGCACGATTCCAGATCGCGGGCTCTACGGCGTGTTCCTTGTCGGTGAGCGCGGCCCCCACGCGCGCGTCGGCGAACTCGACGAGGAAATGGTATTCGAGAGCCGCGTCGGCGAGACGTTCCTGCTCGGCGCGTCGACCTGGAGGATCGAAGAGATCACCCACGATCGCGTCCTCGTCTCCCCCGCTCCGGGCGAACCGGGCAAGATGCCATTCTGGAAAGCCGATGCGGCCGGCCGACCGCTCGAACTCGGACGACATATCGGCGAACTCGTTCGAACGCTGCGTCACATGCCTGCGTCAGCGGCAGTGCAGCGCCTCGTTCAGCATCACGACCTCGATAACCAGGCGGCAGAAAACCTGGTTCGGTATCTAGCGGATCAGGCCTCGGCCGCCGGCGTCGTCCCTGACGACCGAACGATTTTGATCGAGAGGTGCCGCGACGAGCTGGGAGACTGGCGCATCTGCGTCCTGACCCCTTTCGGCGGCAGGATTCACGCGCCATGGGCGATGGCGGCGGTGGAACGCGCGCGGGCGGAAACGGGCATCGATGTCGAGACGATGTGGACCGACGATGGGTTCGTCGTGCGGTTTCCGGAGACCGAGGCCCCGCCCGATCCGAACCTGATGATACCTGCGTCCGACGAAGTCGAAGCCCTCGTCATTCGTCAGCTTGGCGCCACCGCGCTGTTTGCCGCGAAGTTTCGCGAAGCAGCGGCGCGTGCGCTTTTGCTGCCGAAACGCCGTCCCGGCGGCCGCAGTCCGCTCTGGCAACAACGAAAGCGGGCCGCCGACCTACTCGCCGTCGCCGCGCAGTACGGATCGTTTCCAATGATTCTTGAAGCGTACCGCGAATGTCTTCGCGACGTCTTCGATATGCCCTCGCTGGTCGAAACTCTGCGACGCATCGAGCGGCGTGAAATCCGAACCGCCACGGTCGATTCGGCGATGCCGTCGCCGTTTGCGGCCGCGCTGTTGTTTGGGTACGTCGCCAATTACATCTACGATGGCGATGCACCGCTCGCCGAGCGACGCGCGCAGGCCCTCGCGATCGATCAGTCGCAGCTGCGCGAGCTCCTTGGTGAAGTGGAACTCCGCGAGCTGCTCGACGCCGATGCCATTGCGGCGGTGGAGCGGCAGCTCCAGTATCTCGACGAGGGGCAGCAGGCGCGATCGATTGATGGCATTCACGATCTGCTCTTGCGACTCGGCGACCTGACGGAAGCGGAGGTCGCCGCGCGCTCGCGCGTCGACGCCAAGGACGCGCTTGCTGAACTCCTGCGAGCGCGCAGAGCGATAAAAGTCAACATCGCCGCCCAGCCACGGATGATTCCGGTCGAGTATGCGGGACGCTACCGCGACGCACTCGGTGTTCCATTACCCGTGGGATTGCCCGAGTCGTTGATCGCGCCGGCGCCAAACGCGACGCAGGATCTCGCACGCCGTTACGCGCGAACACACGCTCCCTTCACCACGCAGGAATTTGCCGACCGGTATGCGCTCGGCCGCGCAATGGCCGAGTCCATCTTGAAGACGTTGGCAAAATCCGGACGCCTGATCGAGGGGGAATTTCGGCCGGGTGGCACCGCCCGCGAGTGGTGCGATCCCGAGGTGCTGCAATCGATACGGCGGCGATCGCTGGCGCGCTTGCGCAAGGACGTTGAGCCGGTCGATCCCGCAGTATTCGGTCGCCTGCTCACGAGCTGGCAGGGTGTATCACGTCCACGACTCGGTCTCGACGCCTTGCTCGATGCGATCGAAAACCTGCAGGGCGCTCCTCTACCGGCGTCGATCCTCGAATCCGAGATTCTGTCGGCACGGGTCCGCGGCTACAACGCCGCTGACCTCGATGCCCTCACTGCCGCCGGCGAAGTGACGTGGTGCGGCATCGAACCACTCGGCGATCGCGACGGTCGGCTTGCGCTCTTTCTCACCGATCACATGAGTCGCCTCTGGCGTCCGCCTGCGCCGCAGGCTCCGGCGAGACCTCGCCGAAGCGCTGCGAAGGCGGGGACGCCGACCGTTTCTGAACTCTCTCCCCGCGAACGGTCGATCCTGAGTTACCTCGAGTCTGAAGGCGCGTCGTTTTTTGCGCCGATTCACGAGGCCGCCGGCGGCGGCTATCCCGGTGAGACGGTTGATGCGCTGTGGGATCTCGTCTGGAACGGGCTTCTCACCAACGACACGTTCCATGCTCTTCGCGCCTTCACGCGGCCGCCTGAGAAAAGACCGCGAAAACCCGCCAGGCGAACCAATTTTCGAAGCCGTCGCATCGGACCGCCTTCATCCGAGGGGCGGTGGTCGCTCACTGCGGATCGCGTGACGAGCGAAGTCTCACCCACTGAATGGTCGACGGCAACGGCGCAGCAGCTGCTTTCGCGCTACGGTGTCGTGACTCGAGAGGTTGCTGGGGCAGAGGGAATCGAAGGCGGGTTCAGCGCGGTGTACGACGTCTTGAAAGCGATGGAGGATGCTGGTCGTATCCGGCGCGGATACTTCGTCGCCGGTGTTGGCGCCATGCAGTTTGCGCTCCCTGCGGCCCTCGAATTGATGCGATCGTTCAAGAACCCGAGTGACGATCCCGACTCGGTCGTCCTCTCCGCGACCGATCCGGCAAATCCCTACGGCACCATGCTGAAGTGGCCGGCGTTGAACACGGCCGAAGCGAGTGCCGTCCGGGCACCGACACGGACTGTCGGCGCGATCGTCATACTCGTCGACGGAGCGCTCGCCGGCTACGTGGCACGCGGCGGACGTCAACTGCTCACCTTCGTGCCCGAAGATGAGCCGGCCCGTACCACGATGAGCCGCGCACTGGCGATGCGCCTTGGAGCCATTGCGCGCGGTGAGGATGGAAGGGGCGGTCTCCTTGTCTCGGAGATCAACGGCATCCCGGCTTCCGAACATCCGCTCGCACCATTTCTGATTGAGGCTGGTTTCAACCCATCGGCATTGGGATTCCAGATGCGAAAGACGGTCGGGTCGGCCGCTGGATTCGCGCCCCACGCCCCTGCGCTTGCCATTGCTCAATCGTCCGGCACTCAGGACGACGAGGATGCCTGAAGGCGATACGATTTTCCGCGCCGCTCGCACACTGCATCGGGCGCTGGCGGGAAAGCCCGTCGCGTCGTTCGAATCCGTCTTTCCGGCGCTGACTCGCGTCAATGACGACGCCCCGATCGCTGGCCGCACGATTGAACGGATTCACGCCACAGGTAAACATTTGCTGATGCGCTTCTCCGGCGATCTCGTGCTGCGCACGCACATGCGCATGAACGGGAGCTGGCACATCTACCGCCCTGGAGAAAAGTGGCAACGCTCCCGTCGCGACATGCGCATCGTCATTGCCACCACGGATTTCGTCGCGGTTGGATTCAACATTCCTGTCGCCGAGTTCCTGTCGGAACGAGAGGCGGCGAAAAGTGCCGAGCTGCGCACACTCGGTCCCGATGTGCTCGCCGACGAGTTCGATTCAGAGCAGGCGCTCGCGAATCTCCGCGAGCGATCGGACTCGGAGATTGCTGAAGCACTCCTCAATCAGCGTGTCCTTGCCGGACTTGGGAACGTCTACAAGTCCGAGATCCTTTTCATGTGTCGGATCAATCCCTTCAGGCGTGTGCAAGACCTCACCGACGCGGACTTGACATCGCTTGTCGAGGAGAGCCGCCGTATGCTGACGCTCAATGTCTCCGAAGGCCTCGAGCTGATGACGACCTATGGCGGATTGCGTCGGACCACCGGTCGTGGCAATCCGAGCGATCGATTGTGGGTTTACGGCCGCGCGCGACTGCCGTGCCGTCGCTGTGAAACGCCGATCCGTGTGCGCAAACAGGGTCGTGATGCTCGACTCACGTACTTCTGCCCGACATGCCAGCCTCCCGATGTCGCGGGCGGTCGGTAGACCGCGCGATCCGCCGATGCTGATTTGGATCGCATTACTGGCTGGTGCCGCGGCATCGGGCGCCGCGTTATACGGTCACTACCTCGTGCTGCCCGCGTGGCTGACTGGGCCAGAAGTCTGTCAACTCGAACACGGCGGCTGTGCCGTCCTCTTCCGCACTCCACGTGCTTCGCTCCTCGGAGTGCCGAACGCGTTGCTCGGCGTGATGCTGTACGTCGTGCTCGCGGTTGGTTTGCTGCTTGATTGGCCGCCGTTGTGGCTGTTCCTAATGACGCTGCCTGCCGTTGCGATGAGCGCATTTCTCGGATGGAGCCTGATCTCCCGCGGACTGCAGTGCCGAATTTGCTGGACGGGACACATCGCGAACGCCATCCTCGCGCTCGCGCTTGGGCTTCGGCTGAATCACTGATCACTCATCGTGGATCCTTGAATCACTCATCCCTGAATCCCTGAATCGTGAATCGTCGCTGGCATGAGCTGTGCGCCATGAGTGCGGGCATGGCGAACAAGATCGAGGATTTGCCCATCTATCACAAGGCAGTGGCGTTCTGGAGTGCAGTAAATGCAATCCTCGATTCACCGCGGCTACGCAAAGATCGCCGCTTGCACGAACAGATCTGCAATGCCAATGACTCGATCACGTCGAATATGGTGGAAGGCTTCGAACAGGGAACGGATAGGGCATTTGCAAATTTCCTGATCCATTCAAAAGCATCGCTCGCCGAAGTCCTGACACGGTTGAAGCAGGCGTATTTCAAGAAATACATCTCCGAGGAGCAATTGAAGCCGCAACTGACCAACGGCGAGGAACTCGGCAAGATGCTCGGAGGTTTTATCAAATACCTGCGGCGTGCCGACTGGGACGATCGCGGTTCGCACCGCTCGGCAGAATAACCCAGTGCAGCAGATTCAAAGGATTCGAGGATTCAAAGGATTCGAGGATTCAACGATACGAGGATTCAAGGATTCGAGGATTCGGGATGAGTGATTCAAGGATTCACGATAAGTGATTAGTGATGAGGGATTCAACGTCTTTGTCGCATCACAACATGCATGAGCCCGTCGGCACCGAGAACGCGCTCGAGGACGATGTCGGAGGAGCGAGGTGTGAGGCTTGGACCCGCCGTGTACTGTGATGTCGGCACCGCCGACTTGACGATCGCGGTCGTGTTCGTCGAGAACGAAGCAATACCGGGGGCTGCGGTGGAGTTGTGAATCGGGCAAATATCCGGAGGCACGGTGCCGACGGCAAACAGGTCCTCGTAAACTGGCGGCTCATTCGATTCCACGTTTAGCGAAGCACCATCATCCTGATCGAGCATGGCGCCGGCGGGGACGAGCTGAGGAGGCCCGTCGCTCCGGACGACTGTGTACATGTCCTGCTGATGTTTGCAGGCTTCAGTTGCGCGCGCACCGCTGAAGCGGCAGATCGCGACCTTTTCAACATCCGATGGCATCGGATACCAGTCCCCCTTGTCGTGCGATGTCGCGGCCTTCATGAACCGGCCCCAGGCGGGCGCGGCTACGACACCGGCGAACCCACCACGCATGATGGGCGCGGGTTGATCCAGACCGAACCAGACACCAGCGACCAGGTGTGGCGTGTATCCGACGAACCACGCGTCGGCATAATTGTCGGTGGTGCCCGTCTTGCCGGCTGCCGGCAGTTTGAATCCCGCAGCTCTCGCTGCCCACCCGGTTCCACTCGAGATTACGTCGGAGAGCATGCTCGACATGAGGTACGCAGTGGTCGGGCTGATCGCCTGCGTGTGACGTTCAGACGCGTTGTAGATCGTCACGCCGGCGCGATCATCCACACGCGTGATCAAGCGTGGCGCCGCGACACGTCCCTGATTCGCAAACGCGGTATATGCGGTCGTCAACTCGAGCAGCGTGACCTCGCCGGTGCCGAGCGCAAGCGAGGGAACCATCGGGAGTTGCGATTCAATGCCGAGCCGCTGCGCGTAGTAGACGGCCACGCTGACGCCAATCTGCTTGAGTAATTGGGCGGCCGCGCGATTGCTCGAGATCTTCAGCGCCGCACGAAGCGTGTACTCGGAATCCTCGTGTTCACCCGCGGGAAGCCAGGCCGCATCACCTGCCACAATAGGCGTATCCAGATCGTGCAGGAGGGTCCCCGGCGAATAGCCTCGTTCCAGTGCGGCTGCGTAGATGATCGGTTTGAACGAGGAGCCGGCCTGCCGGCGGGCCTGCGTCGCGCGATTGAAGCTGCTGGCCTTGAAGTCTCGTCCGCCGACCAGTGCGCGCACGTCACCGGTGGTCGGATCCATTGCCACAAGGCTGCCCTGGAGATTTCGCGCTGAGGGACGACCCTTGCTGATTTCCGCGATTCGTCGCGTCACCGCAGCTTCCGCCTGACGCTGCAACTCAGGGTCGTAGGTGGAATACACCCGCAAGCCGCCGCGCAGCACCTTGTCGGCGCCAAACCGAGAGAACAATTGCCGCCTGATCTCCTCTTGAAAATAGAACCCTGAGTCGACGGCATTTGTCGCGACCGCCGCGGCAGCGCCTTCACTGCTGCGGCGAGCGTCCCGAGGAAGCGGCGCCGCATTAGCGGTTTGCCACGCCGCCTCCGACAGCAACCCCTGTCGGCGCATCAATCGAAGCACAAGATTGCGGCGCTTGAGCGCGCGCGCAGGTGCAACCGATGGAGCGTCGCTCGATGGCGAGCGTACGAGCGCCGCAAGAAGGGCGGCTTCATGCGGCTCCAGATCCAATGCCGGTTTGCCGAAGTAGCCCTGCGATGCGGCCTCGACGCCGTAATATCCGTCGCCCAAGTAGACGGTGTTCAGGTATTGCTCGAGGATTTGCGCCTTTGTGTATCGCTGCTCAATTTGAGCCGCCAGGAGGATCTCGCGAATCTTGCGATCGTAGGTCCGCTCGGCGGACAGCGAAGCCCGCGCAAGCTGCTGCGTGATCGTGCTGCCTCCCTCGACGATCCGGCCGGCGCGAAAATTTCTCCAGGCAGCGCCGGCGATCCGAATCGGATCCATCCCGTGATGCGAGAAGAAGCGGCGATCTTCGACTGCGATGAGGGCATCGATCATGTGCCGCGACACGCGATCGAGTGGAACCGCGATGCGCTGTTCGACGAAAAACGTGAATGCCGGACGATCGTAGCGGTCGTAAACGATCGTCGCCTGCGGACGAGGCGCAAGATTGGCCAGCACCTTCGCGCGGTCGAGCTCATCGACGATCGACTCGGCGAGCAGGACGCCTTTGAGCGCCGCAGTCCACGCGACGATCGTCAGCGCGAGCACGGCCGTCACTACAAGGCTGCGTCTCATCACCATACGCGATGATGAATTTGAGCAACCGGGGTGCCACCGACTGAACGACTCCGAAGACGGCTAACTACGCCTGTTTTGCCGATGAGCCGATTGATCCAAGCGGCTGTGTGTAACCGGCTTCACACTCCGTCGACCCGGGCCGCATGCGTGTAGAGGTTGAACCCGCCATCCCGGACGAAGCCGAGAAGCGTGATGCCCGCTTCTTCCGCGAGTTCGATCGCCAGGCTCGACGGCGCTGAGACGGCACAGACGATCGGAATGCCAGCGAGCCAGGCTTTCTGGACGATTTCGAAAGACGCACGCCCGCTCACCGCGAGGGCATACTGCCGAAGCGGCACCCGTTCCTCGAACAGCATCGCCCCGACGACCTTGTCGACCGCATTGTGCCGCCCCACGTCCTCTGCCGACGAGCAACACGCGCCGTCGAGCGCAAAGAGTCCTGCGGCGTGTAGTCCGCCTGTCTCGTCAAACACCGACTGCCGCGCGCGCAGCCTCTGCGGTAGCTCGGCGGCGATCGTCGAGTTGATCCGATCGGCAATCGGCAGGGGAGTTGTCTGACATCGCAGCGATTCGATTGTGACGCGGCCGCATAATCCGCACGAGGAGGAGGTCATGATATTGCGGCGCTGCTCGAGGTGCCCCTCTACCCGTTTGGTCGCCGCACCAACCAGGTAGACATCGACGATGTTGTGGACGTCTGGATGATCGGGATGACGGCAATGTTCAACCGCGCCGAGGTCGTCGTGGGACTGAATGACGCTCTCGGACAGGAGAAAGCCGGCAGCTAGCTCGCGATCGGAGCCAGGCGTGCGCATGATGACGGCAAATGGTTTTCCGTGCAGTCGGACTTCTAGAGGTTCTTCCGTTGCCGCCAGGTCTTCCGCCGGTGCGCCGGCGCGGCGGCCGAACCGTGTCACACGAACGCGCCGGAACGGCGAGAACGAATCAGGCATGATCTTTCAGCCGTTTGTATGCGAGCACCCGTTCCATGAAATCCGCGCGCACTGTGGGATCGCCGAGACGTCCCTCTTCCTCGATTGGGAGCGACGGCCAGCGCTCGAGTAGAACCGACGCGAACAGCCCGCGTCCATCAAGGGCGGACGATCCGTCGATGCCCGCGACCTGAACGTTCCAGACGCCGCAACTCGGGGACTTGCTCTTCAAAACATATCCATCCAGGTTCTCGCGCTCCAGCATATCAACCCGCGCTCTCGCCCATTCGTTCATGCGATCCGTATAGTCAATGCCGGTGCCGGTCGTCACCATTCTCGTCGTTTCTCCAACCCGGACGAGTTGCAGCGGCTCACGCGGCGTGCCCATGCCGACCTCCACCTCCGGACACACCGGCACCCACTCGACGTGCTTGCCCAATTCGTCGGTCAGAAATGAATCGCGTTTGTGGCCGCCGTCGAATCTGACTTCCTGTCCAAGGAGGCACGCCGAGATGCCCAGCCGAATGAGGCTCACTGTTTGAGGTTTGCCGTGAACAGAATTTCGACCAATCCGTCGGGCGCAACGAGACCGCAGCGGATGGTCGTTCGCGACGGATTGTGCGACCCAAAAAATGAGCGGTATTCGCGATCAATCGCGGGCAAGTTCTTCACATCGGTGACGTAGACGATGGCTTCGTCGACGTCGGTCGGCGAAGCGCCGGAGAACTGCAGCGTCTTTCGGAGCTTCTCGAGCGTCGCTTTGGTCTGCGCCGCGGCGTTGTCGCGATTTGTCTCGTCGTTGCCAAGAGCACCTGACAGATAGGCACGATTGCCGGCGACCACCGCCGGGCTCAGAGGCAGGTTCCAATTCGGCGGCAGTCCTTGCGTGATCGTGTGCCGTGGCGACGACGAGGCTATGAAAGTGATTTCGACGGAGTACTGAGGGCCCGCGAGCGCCGCACGGATCGTCGCTCTGGCCGGCGGCGCCGACGGAAAGTACGTGCGATACGCCTCGTTCATTGCCGCAAACGATGCCGAGTCAGGAAGGTAGACGCGCGAGGCGACGATGTGGGCGTGCGAGAGTCCGGCGGCATGCAAAAGCTCGCCCGCGTTGTCGAGGATGACACGCGTCTGCTGCGCGACGTCTCCGTTGACGACTGAATTGTCGCGGCCGTTGCGCGAGACCAGGCCTGAAAGAAAAACGGTATCAGCCGTGCGCAACGCATAGCTGTAGGGGCTCGGCGACTGCACCCAGTCGCGTGGATGAACGATCGTGCGATCCACGCCAGCGGCCGCGGCGACGATCGACATCTCGACGAGAGTTTCTGGCGTCGAGAGATCGACAACAATCGTCGTCCGCGTCGGGAAATCACCCTTCCAGAACGTTCGATACGCGTCGTTCATCGCGCCGAAGTCCGATGCCGCCCTGATGAATACGAGGACCGATACAACGCGGTCGAGCGATGATCCGGCACTCGCCAGGGATTGCTGTATTTGTTCGAGAATGTTTCGCGTCTGTGTTGGCACGTCACCACGTACCGTGGGTGATATGCCGGCGACGTATATGAGCTGGCCGCTCTGGACGACTTCAGGCATAGGTGAATTGTATCGAGATCCGGGATCCGGGGTCCGAAGTCCGGCTTCTGGCTGCTGGCTGCTGGCTCGCTTGCCGGTTCGCGGCTGGAAGACTAGCGAACCTCCGCCTTCTGCCGAAAGGCGCGCCGCTCCGCATCACTCCAATCACACAGCAGCGAGACATCGCGATCGCTTAGCCGCGAATCGGGATGCATCCACAGGTATGACGACAGTGGCATTTCACCCTTGCGGGTTTGCTCGCAGATCTCTTTGAGCAACTGCGGAATCTTGTCGCGATCGTATTGCGCCCAATCGGAATAGTTGAAATGACGGCGGCCATGATTCACATCGTTGATGACGAACCACGATACCGGTGCGACATTGCTGTACCATGGCCATTGCGTGTCGTGCGAGTGGCAGTCGCGGCAGCCGCGCTCGAGGATCGAACGGACCTCCTCAGGTGCGTGAGTGACCGTCGCCAGCGTGCGGCCGGAATCGGTGGGCGGATTGGTGCGTGAGGGACGAGCAAGTTGCATCACACAGGCGCCGCCAATCAGAACGAGCGACGCATTACGCACGATTCGTCCGCTGCCACCCCACTCGTTCACAACTTCCTCTTCCACAGCCTCCACCACGTCGTGCTGTCAAGACCAAGCGTATCCCACCATTGATCGAGAGCCGATTGATCCTTCTTCAACACAGCGTCTCGGGTTACCCCGGCAGGTGGAGGAACGAGTTCGGCCAGTCGATCGTAGACACGTTCCCGCTCGGCGAGCGTACCGCGTGACAACAGATGCCACAACGTAAACGCATCTTCGCGGCGAGCAGACGACAGGACGAGATCGAACGACGCGGCGCGACGCGGATCGTCCGCCGCCTTGAAATCCAGCACATCGAGAGCTTCCCCGTACCCCGACGGCGCATCGGCGTAGTAAGGCGTTCCGGGTCCGGCGCCGGGGCGGGTCCGTCCAACTGCACGTTCAGGAATGAATGATTCCCGGCCACTGCCTTCAAGGCTCACCCATCCAAGGCTGACGCGAATCAGACCGGCTCCGTCTTCATCTACCTGAAGCGTGTATTCGCATCCGAGATCGATGGCGGTCGCACTTGGCGTGTTCACGAAAAACAGTTTCGGAGGCGCCCAGATGCGCGCGTGAATGAGACCGCGGGTGAGCGACATCCGATGCTCACGGCCGCCCGCCGCGACCACCTGCAACTCCGTGTTTGGCTCGACGTCCACCCGGCCGATTTCGCCGACGGTAATTCGCGCACGCGACACGGCGTCGGTTTCGAGCCGGCCGCCGACACGAAGACGCGCCGTCGATGCACCGCTACCACTCGGCGAGCGCACACCATCCACGATCGGCGTCCCGGCGATCGGCTGGACAGTCCATCCCCGGCTCAGGACTGCGACGGCGTACCATCCGATCGCGGCAAGCAGCAGGACAGCGGCCGCGGCAGACAGCGCACCGATCGCCCAGGTCGTGCGTGAGCGCGTGGGTTTGCGAATCGGCAGCTCTGGCGGCGCGCCGCGCTGACGCAATTGTCCGAGTAACGTCTCGAGGCGCACGATTTCTGGATCCGGCTCGCCGGAACCGTCCCAGAGATACGCGTGCTCCTCCTCTTCAGTCTTCTTCATTGCTGCAACTTCGCACGAAGCAACGCCATGCCCCGATGCAGGTTCACACGAACCGATGCGGGTGTCAGGCCCGTCCGTTCCGCGATCTCGGGACCCGTCAACCCCTCAACCAACCTCAATACGAGCGTCTCACGATATGCCGCTGGCAGGGCGCGGATCACCTCGAGCACCGCGAGTGCCTCGGCTCGGCTGGACGACGCCTCCGGTGCGCTCAAATCCTCCGGCAGTTCCACGGCTTCGATCGCCTGGCGATGGAAGTCCGTCGCGCGGTTCCGGGCGATCATCGACAGCCAGCCGCCGAAGGCTGCCGGGTCTCGCAGGGACTCGAGACGGTTCCAGGCCGACAAAAACACGTCCTGGACGAGGTCTTCGACATCTGCCCGCGGCGCGCGCGCCAGCAGCACCCCGTGAATGACGCGCGCATATCGCTCGTACAGAGCCTCAAACGCCCGCTGGTCGCCGGCACGCGCCGCGCGCACGAGATGCGCGTCCTCTGACGCGTGCCCGGCCGAAAACATGGTCAATGCCACTAGGGTGTCAAGACTCGCACTCTCCTCCATTTAGAAGGACGGTGGGACAAGGCCAGCGTTAGCAGGCTCTGCATACAATTGCACCGCTGCTACAATTGACCAGCCGGCGCGCATCTTACCCCAGCCTTGGAGGACTCCTGATGAGACGACTGCTGATCTCGTGTGCTGCTCTGTTGTCGCTTGTTGCCCTGACCGCAAACCCTGCGTGGGCGGACGTGAAGACCCGCGAAAAGACCCATGTATCGCTCGGCGGCATGCTCGGGAAGATGTTCAACATGTTCGGCGGCAGGGCAGCGAAGGAAGGAGTCGTCTCGACCACAGCGGTGAAGGGCAATCGCAAGATGACGAGCAACGACACGACCGGCGAAATCATCGACCTGTCCGAAGAAAAGATCTACAAGCTCGACATGAAGAAGAAGACGTACGAGGTCACCACATTCGAACAGCTCCGTCAGCAAATGCGCGAGGCGCGCGAGAAAGCGCAAAAACAGGCGGCAGAACAGCAGGGCAAGGAAGAGAAACAGCAGGAAAAGGGACAACCGCAGAAAGAATACGAGGTCGACTTCAACGTCAAGGAGACCGGCCAAAAAAAGCAACTCGCCGGTTACGACACGCGTGAAGTAATCATGACGGTGACCGTTCGCGAGAAAGGCAAGACGCTCGAGGACGGCGGCGGACTCGTCATGAACGTCGACTCGTGGCTCGGTCCCCAGATTCCGGCGCTGAAAGAAGTTGCGGAATTCGAACTGAAGTATTGGCGGCAACTTCAGGGGCCAGACGCAATGGGCATGTCACCGGAACAGATGGCGATGATTGTCGCGATGTATCCGGCATTCAAGCAGGCGGCGGATCGACTGCAGAAGGAATCCCCCAAACTTCAGGGAACTCCGCTCGCGTCAACGACGACGGTCGAAGGGGTCAAATCGAAGGAAGAAGCGGCGCAGCAAACCTCCGAGAGCGCTCCTAAATCGATCGGCGGTCTCGGCGGCATGCTGGCCCGCAAGATGGCGAAGAAGGACGACAACGCCAACGCCACGCGCGCGACCATCTTCACGGCCGAACACGAAGTGCAGGAACTTCAGACCTCTGTCGCTGCATCAGACCTCGAAATCCCGGCCGGTTTCAAACAAAAGTAGCCCTGGGAGGATGCGTGCAAGAGACGCTTACCTAGGAACCTGAAAATGGTGATTGTCGATTGCTGATTGAAAAGCAAAAAGGCCGAACCCAAAAGCGTTCGGCCAATTCAGCAATCAGCATTCAGCAATCAGCAATTTCAGAATCATTCCTGATGCAGCGCCACCATCGGATCGACGCGTGACGCGCGGCGGGCTGGCAGGTAGCCGGCGAACGCAGAGACGGCGATCATCACCAGAATCGCTGCCATGAGCGAGAAAACGTCGGTGGGAGCGAGACCGAAGAGAAGCGTCTTGACCAATCGGCTGGCTCCCAGCGCGACCGCGAGGCCGATCACAATCCCTACGACGACGAGCGTCATCGATTCGCGCATGACCAGCCTCAGCACGTCTTGACTGCGGGCGCCTAGTGCCATGCGGATGCCAATCTCATTGGTCCGTCGCGCCACGCTGTAGGACATCAGGCCAAAGAGCCCGACCGCCGCCAGCAGCACCGCCAGCCCGCCGAAGAAGGCGTTGGCCTGCGCGAACAGCTTCTCCTGGAGAAACCGCCGCTCGATCTGCTCCATTTGCGTCGACATGTCCATGACCGGAAGGTTTGAATCGATACGCCGCACCGCCTCGCGGATGCCGCCCATCGCGCTGACGGGATCGCCGGCAGTTCGCACCTCCAGCATCACGCCGCCACTGGCTTGGCGGTACGGCACGTACATCGTGGGCGGGACTTCGTCGCGGACGCTGTTGTACTTCACGTCGCGCACGATGCCGACGATTTCCATCGTCGCGTTTTCTTCAGGGCTCCCGCCCATTCGCCGGCCTATCGGATTCTCGTCCGGGAAATACTTGCGCACCGCGGCGCTGTTCAGGATCACCACCTTCGGCGCCTTGTCGTCGTCGCGTTCGGTGAACCCGCGCCCCGCCAAGAACGGGATTTCCATGATCTCGAAAAAGTTCGGCAAGACGACGAGACGATTGATGTCGACCTTCGCGTCGAGCGTGTAGGTTCGCCCCTGGACGAAGATGCCCGTACTGTTGACGCTGCCCGAAAGCAGGGCCGGGTTGGATCCCGTGACGGCCTTCACCCCCGGCGCGGCGGCGACACTTTCTGCGAGTTGGTCGTACAGCCTGCGCATGCGCTGCTCATCGTAGCGATTCAGCTGCGGACTCACGCGGAACAGCACAAGGTTTTGTGGGTTGAATCCCACATCAACGTGGCGGAGATTGTTGAGCGTGCGGAGAAAGAGACCAGCCCCTACGAGCAGCACCAGCGAAATCGCCACCTGAACGATGAGCAGCAAGCGACTCAGCATGCTGCGGGATCCGACGACGCTCCGGCTGTTTTCCTTGAGCGCCGTGTTGACGCTCATCCCTGTCGCCCTGAACGCCGGCGCCACACCAAAGATGAGACCTGTTAGCCCGGTGATCGCAAGGACGAACGCGAGAATCCTCCAGTCGAGCGCGGTGGCCTGACCCGGCGGCCCCGGAAGCAGGCGCTGCCCCCAGTAGCCGACGAGAACACCCAGGACTCCGCCAAGCGATGCGAGCAAGAGGCTTTCGGTCATGAGCTGCCGAATCAATCGCGCGCGCGTCGCGCCGAGAGAAAGCCGGACCGAGATTTCCTTACTCCGCGCGGTGGCCCTCGAGAGCAGGAGGTTCGCGACGTTCGCGCACACGATCAGCAGCACGAGAACGACCACCACACTGAGGATAGTGACGGCGCGCTTGTCGGTAGGGTTGACGTCGTAGACACCACGGGCGCCCGAATCGACTCTTAGACGAGGCACCTCGGTACGATTGCGGTTCCGCATCGTTCCACGCTCGCTCTCTGAGATCGATGCGAGATACTCGTTGAGCCCTGCACGAGCGGTACGCTGGAACACGCCTTCGAGGTTCCCCTGTACTTGTGCGAGCGAAGCGCCCGGGTTCAGGCGGCCCATCACCTGCAACCACCAGTACGTCGGCTTATTCGTGCGCGTGCTCTGCTCAGTGGTCCCGGTGCTGAGTTGACCGTCCAGCGCGAGAGGCACTCCTACGTCATGGCCATCGTGGACCGTCTGCTGGATACCGGTGAACGCGGCCGGGAGCACGCCGACGACGGTGACGGGCACGTTGTTGATTCGGATGACCTTTCCAACCGCTTTCGGATCGCTGCCAAAACGCGAGCGCCAGTAGCGGGCGCTCAGCACGGCAACCGGCGGCGCGTCCGGTCGATCGTCTTCGGGCACAATCGTGCGGCCGAGCATCGCGTTGACGCCGAGCACGCGATAGTAATTGCCGGTCGAAATGAACGAATTGGCGATGTCCGCCTGACCATCGACGACCACGCTCACTCGACCGAACGGCGCACAGGCGAAAAGATCCGTCATCGTTCGGTTGTCGGTCACGAACTGACGGAACATCGGATAGGAGAAAGTGGCGCGGAGGTTGCGGCCGTTTTCGTCGATGCCGGAGAAACCGTAGTCGCTCGAACTGGTCACCATGTCGTTCTTGCCGGACCATCGGAGGCGAACGAGCGTGTCGGGATCACGAACCGACAGGGCCCTGAGCAGAAGACCGTTGATAGCACTGAAGAGCGCCGTATTCGCGCCGATTCCTAGCGCCAGCGACAGGACGACCACCGTCGTCCAGCCCTTGGCCTGGAGCAGCATGCGAACGGCGTGGCGGATGTCACGAAGCATGATGGGATTTCCGCGGCCCTACTTGCGTCTTTCGTTCTTCACCAGCGCCGACAGCACGCGACCCTGTTCGAAGTCGCCGAGTTTCTCCGCCGCATCGATGTACGCATCGCGGGCGGGCCCGGCAACCGGATGAGACGCGGCGACAGTGAGCAACACCTGCGAGGCTTCAAAGTTCGAGTCCATGCGGTTGGTCGCGCGCAACACCGCAAGGATCGTGTCGGCGGAAGCGTCGGATCTGGCAGCGACCGACTTCAGCACGCGGCCGCGCTCAAACGAGGAATTGATTGAGTCAACCGCGCGGAAGAACGGTGCGCGCAAGCTGCCTTCGATCGGCTGCTGCTTCGCGATTTGCAGGAGGAAAGACGCAGCTTCGAAATCCGACTTGACCGAGGCCCCGGACACCAGCATCGCCGCGACCGTCTCCTGCGGCAAATTGGCGCGCGCGCCGAGGGCGCTCAGCACGCGACGATGTTCGAAGTCGCTTTGCACGGTGTCGAGGGCCGTGAAAAACGCCGGCCGCGTGGTGTCGTCGAGTGACTGCATTTTCGCCACATCGATCAGCAGAGACGCCTCTTCAAAGTCGGAATCGATGTTCTGGCTGGTGGCGAGCATCGTCGCCAGGACGGCAGGCGAAAGAGATCCGCGTTGGACGACTGCAGAGAAGACGCGACGCATCTCGAAATCTGACTCGATCGATCGGGCCGCATCGAAATAGGCCTGACGCGACGCCTCGTCGACGAGCAACCTGTCCGCGTGCTCGATGAGGAGTGCCGCCAGCTCGAAATCGGAGTCCATCTCGCGGCCTGCCTGCACGAGCGCTTGCCGTACGGTTGCCGCGTCGAGGGGGGCCGTCTTGAGCAGCTCGCTGAAATACTTGCGCTTGGCCCAGCTGCCTTCGATGAGTGAGATTTCCGCGAGTACACCAGCGGATCCCTTGGCCTTCAAAATACGGGCGACGCGTGCACTCGCCCCGACTCCTGTTTGCCGAATGAACCGCGGAAGCACCGACGCCAGCCACGTGCGTCCCTCGGGATCGAACGGGCGTTCGGAGGATCCCACCCAGAACCGCCGCCTGATGTTGCCAGAACCGTCCGCCGTGAATTCGACGGTGTGTCCGCCGAGGACCGACGTCATCATCCCGCCATCTCTGATCCGCAGCGAGCCGCCGGGCGAGAGGCGCTTCACATCCATGTCGTCGTCAGTGAATTCCACCTCACCGTCGTAGCGAACCTCGAGTTTCTTACCGTTGTTCGACCAGCTAAACGTGCCGTGGGTTTGTGAACCGAAGGAGAGAACGGTCCGGAGCTCGGCGACAGTACCGGTCGGCCGCGTGGACGCAACCACTGCGGCCGTAACCGCGCGAGTTGCGGAAGCGAGAGCGGCGTCATTTCCACTGACGATTGTCTGTTGACGCGTGCTGGCGATCGCTGCGAGTGATTGGGCCGCCTGCTCCGCCATCGAGCGCGCGGCTTTGTCCAGCGCGTCGGCTTTGGCCTCCAACGTTTGTCCAGCGAGGAAAGGCGTGGTCGCTTGCCCGGTAGCATTTTGTAGCGCTTTCGCAGCCGAGGCAGCGCCGTGCAGTACCTGCGCCTCGCGTCTCATCCGAGCGGCAGCGGCCGTCGTCGCGCGCGCTTCATTCCTTAGCTGCTGCTCAGCTGTCGCCGGACGCTCTTCTGATTGCGTCCAGGTGATTGGCGCCGACGTAGATTCGGTCGATTGAGCAGTCTGGAACGCATCGGTGCCTACCGCGCCGGCGCCAATGCCGAGGATCACGAGCACTGATGCGCTGCCGGCAAGCCAGCCGGGCGCTCGGCCGGCATGACTCGGCGCACCCAGCAGCCGGCGCACCCGCTGCACCAGCGATGCACCGTTGGCGGCCAGGACAAATCGGCGTGTCGATCCGCGCAGCCCCTCGAGATCGGCGAGCGCCTGGGCGTAAATGAACGGATCGCCGCAGAGGCTCACGGCCAGATCGTCGCAGCAGTTCTCGCGTTCAGCGCGAATGCGATGCGAGAGCCACCATACGGCCGGGTGGTAGAACAGCAACGTTTCGACGACAGCCTGCAGAAGATTCACCAGGTAGTCGTGACGGCGAATGTGAGCAAGTTCGTGCGCGAGGATGGCTTCGAGTTGATGGGGATTCAGTCCCGACAGCGCGCTCGCGGGCAGAAGGATCACTGGCTTGAGCCAGCCGATGACGGTGGGGACATCAACGAGCGTCGATCGCAGCAGGCGCACGGTTCGCGCGACATGGAGACGGCGGGACAGGCGTGCAGCGATGACATCCCAGCCATCGTCGATCGGCGACGTGCCATGTGATTTCATCCGCTGCACCCACACCCATCCGCTGACCAGCCGAAGCGACAGAATCGCTACGCCGCAGATCCAGGCGAACACGAGCATCGGCAGCCAGGGCTCGACTCGCAATGAGCCGAACAGTCGTGAGCTAGACGGCACCGACGCCGTTTCGGTTGAGTGGGCGTCCGCCTTCAGGCGGACGTCAACAGCATCCTTCCGGCTAAAGCCGGAAGCCACGGGTTCGAAAGAGGAACTTGTAGCTTCCGCCTTTCCTGTAGCTTCCGCCTTTCCTGTAGCTTCCGCCTTTCCTGTAGCTTCCGCCTTTCCTGTAGCTTCCGCCTTTAGGCGGAAGTCATTGCCTCCAGCGGATCTCCACAACTGCACAGCGGTCACCGCCGGAAGCGTCAGCATCAACGACAGACTGATCGCCGACACCACGTATCGAATGTCGGCCGCGCTCTTGTGGAGACCGGCAAGGACGATGGCAGTCAAAGCCGCCAGCAATGTTCCCTGCCAGATGAAATGCAGAAGTGCCCAGCCAACAGCCTGGGCGGCAGGCTCGCGCAACAGGTGATCAATCGCGCTCATCGCGGATCTCCCTTCCGTCCCGGCTGGCTTCGATCAGTTTTCGAATCTCACCAAGTTCTTCCTGCGTCGCCCGCCGCGCCGACAGCGCCTGCATGACGAGCTTGGACGCCGAACCCCCGAACGCACGGTCGACAAGGTCGCGGACGAGCTGCCGTTGCGTCTGCTCTTCGCTCAACCGGGGCTGGTAAACGTGGGTGCGCTCGCTCTCGTCCCGGCGGACGAGTCCTTTCTCGGTCATGATCTGCAGCATCTTCAACGCCGTCGTATAGGCCGATGGCCGCTCGCGCGACAGTTCGTCGTGCACTTGACGGACCGTGCAGGCGCCGCGCTGCCAGAGGACTCGAAGGATCGCGAGCTCGGCATCAGTAGGACGAGGTGGCTTGCTCATGGTTTTGCGACTATGTACGAACACGTTCGTATGTGTCAACGAAAACGTTCGTAGATATATTCATCGACGGCGGCGGCACTGCGGATTAGACGCGGCCGCGTCGAATTTTGTTGGCTTTCTCGGCCTATAATCGCCGCATATCGTAGTTTCAAGTTCCCAGTATCCGGTTCCCGGCAGTGCGATCTGTAAGACTGGCAACGGAGACTGGAAACTGCAGCGACAGTATTAAAGGAGACTCAAGTGCAGCCTGGCACATATGCGGTGTTCGATACGACGGAAGGTTCGTTCACCATTCGCCTGTTCGAAAAGGAGGTACCCAACACGGTCGCCAACTTCGTCGGCCTCGCAGAGGGAACGAAGGAGTGGCAGGATCCGGCAACCGGCAAGAAACAAACCGGTGCTTACTATGACGGCGTGACCTTCCATCGGGTTATCAACGGCTTCATGATTCAGGGCGGGGACCGTCTCGGGACTGGTACCGGAGGCCCCGGCTACAACTTTGCCGACGAGTTTCATCAAAGCCTGCGGCACAATCGCGCAGGTATACTCTCGATGGCCAACGCGGGTCCCAACACCAACGGCAGCCAGTTCTTCATCACGCTGGGTCCGACGCCGCACCTCGACAACCGGCATTCCGTGTTTGGCGAGGTCGTCGAAGGGCTCGATGTCGTGAAGAAGATTGGCGCCGTGCCAACGGGTCGGCAGGACCGGCCGATGAAGCCGGTCGTGATGAACCACGTCACCATCAAAAGGATTGCCTGATGACAGATGACCGGCAGTCGGTGAACTCGCTGCTGCCGGTCGTGTATCAGGAGCTGCGACGGCTCGCGGCCAACTATTTGCGCCGCGAGCGTCCGGGTCAGACGCTCCAGCCCACCGCCCTGGTCCACGAAGCGTACATGCGTCTGATGAAGGACAAGCCCGGACGCTGGCAGAATCGCGCGCACTTCTGCGCCATCGCGGCGCATTCCATGCGACAGATCCTGATCGAACGGGCGCGCGCGCGCGGTGCTCAGAAACGCGGCGGCGCACGCCAGCGGGTCACGCTCGACGAACGGCTGCTGCCCGGTGGCGAACAATCAATCGATCTCCTGGCCCTCAATGAAGCGCTCGAACGACTGGCCGCGATCGATCCCGATCAGGCGCGGCTCGTCGAACTGCGGTTCTTCGGCGGATTGACCGTCGAGGAGACCGCCGAAGCGATGGAGATCTCGCCCGCGACCGTCAAGCGACACTGGACCGTGGCCTCCGCCTGGCTGGCGCGCGAGCTGGAGGGCAACTCGCAGGCGTGAACAAGGAGCGTTGGCGACAAGTCAACGAGATCTTCCACACGGCTCTCGAACAGGACACCTGGGCGCGAGAAGCGTATGTGCAGACCGCGACCGCCGGTGACCCGGAGCTGCTCCGTGAAGTGCAAACGCTGTTGAGCAGCCACCAGAGGGCTCCCAAATTCCTGGACAAGCCTGCCTGGGCAGTCGCACCCGAACTCGCCTTAGGTGATGCCGGATCTCTGGTCGGCAAACGGATCGGTACGTACCGCATCCTGGAGGAAATCGGCCGCGGCGGGATGGGCGTCGTGTATGCCGCAGAAGACGAGCGGCTGCGCCGCACGGTCGCATTCAAAGCGCTTCCACCGGAATACACGACCGATCCACTGCGCCGCGAGCGGCTCACCCGCGAAGCACGGGCAGCTGCGGCGCTGTCCCATCCCGCCATTGCGACGATCTTCTATCTCGAGGAAATCGACGGCGATCTGTACATCATCTCGGAACTGGTGCGAGGGCGGACTCTTCGCGAAGAATTGCGTGACGGCCCGCTGCCGCCGTCACAACTCCTCCCGGTACTGATTTCAATTGCCGACGCGCTCGTCGCGGCACATGAACGGGGCATCGTGCATCGCGACCTGAAACCGGAAAACATCATTCGCCGCGAGGACGGACAGATAAAGGTTCTCGATTTCGGCCTGGCACGTTCCGCGGCCGGCTCTCAGACGACCGTGCTCACTCAGGACGGGACGGTGCTGGGAACACCGGGCTACATGGCGCCGGAGCAACTGATACCGGGGGCGGACCTTGATGGACGCGCCGACGTCTTCGCATTCGGGATCATCGCCTGGGAACTGGCAACTGGCGACCATCCGTTCGGCACCGATGCCGCCTCGGCGTTATCGAAGATGGCAGAGATGATGGAGGGAAAAGCTCCGGGCCTCTCACGGGCGTTGCCGTTGCCGGGACTCGATCGCATCGCGCGGCGCTGCATGCGGAGAACTCCCGCAGAGCGCTACCCCTCTGCTCAGGCGCTCCTCGCCGATCTCCGTGCACTCGAGGGCTCGCGGATTTCAACCCCCCTTCCTCCGCGGCATGACAGTTTCTGGTGGTGGCAAGGTCACCAGATCATCGTGTCGATACTCAACGCGACGGCACCTGCAACGATGTGGGCGGTTCGTCGTTGGATCGACTTCTCGGTCGGACGTCCATACGGATCGACGCTGTTCCTCGTGTCACTGACCTTGGCAACGATTTCCGTGGCGCTGCGCTTGAATTTGTTCTTCGCCTCACGCGTTCACCCTGAAACGCTCATGGAACACCGAGCGCGAGTCTTTCCTGCGATCGCCGTTCTCGACACGCTGATCGCTGGATCGCTGCTCGTGGGCGCCGCGATCATTGCCGGCGACCATGATGCCATCGCGGCGATCTTCGTCGCCCTTGCAGCCGTCATGTTTGCACTGCTGTCGCTGATTGAACCGGCGACGACGACAGCCGCGGGACTGAGTCGTCGGGCGAAAGGAAAAGGCTAGAGGGAAAGCACTATCTATCAACTATTGGAACATCGTCCACAGACAAGAGATCGCGAAGCATCTGCACCAGCCCCTGACCATCGAACGGCTTCGACACGTGCCGATCGAAGCCGGCCTCTGCCGCCAGGTGCTTATCGCGTGCGCCGGCAAATGCCGTCAACGCGATGGTCGCACGCGGCATGTCCTTTCCGAGCGCCTTCTGCAGCTGCCGCATCAGGCTATATCCATCCCGCTCCGGCATGGCGATGTCGCTGATGAGCGCGTCCGGTGATTCCTCGAGACACAGCCTGAATCCTTCGTCCGCCGTTTCCGCAAGATGAACGATGGCACCGGCACTCGTGAGCACCGACTCCAACAGCTCACGCGTATCCCGATCGTCGTCGACAACGACGACCGTGGTGCCGGTGAGAAGGCCCGTGAGCGGCACCTGCGCCGCCGCAGGAGCACTGGGCCGAACGTCGCGTACGCGCTCGACGCTGCGCACCGGCAGGCGCACGATGAATCGCGCTCCTTTATTGATGCCCTCGCTCTCGGCGCGCACTTCGCCGCCATGCAGCTCGACGATGTGGCGGACGATTGACAGGCCGAGACCGAGCCCGCCGTGCGCGCGGGTGCTGGTGCCGTCCGCCTGGCGAAACGTGTCGAACACGTTGGGAAGAAACGCGGGATCGATGCCCAGGCCCGTGTCCGATACCACCAGTTCATCCACCTGATCGTTGCGACTGACACTGACGACGACCATCCCTCCCGCTGGCGTGAATTTGACGGCGTTCGAGAGAAGATTCCAGATCACCTGCTGAAGACGATCGGGATCCCCGGCCGTCGGCAGGAACACTGACGCAAGTCGGCGATCGATCGCGACACCTCGAGCTTCGGCAGTCGGCCGAATCGATTCCACCGCTGTGGTCGCTAGCACGGCGAGATCGAGCGGCTTGACCTCCAGTCGAAGCTTCCCAGTTGTGATCCGCGATACTTCGAGCAGGTCCTCGACCAGCCTGGTCTGAGCCTGGGCGTTCCGTTCCACTTTCTCGAGCGCTCGATCGATGTCGGCGGGCTGAACCGCCTTGCTCCGGAGCAGGCGCGTCCATCCAAGGATGGCATTGAGCGGCGTCCGGAGTTCGTGAGACAGCGTGGCGAGAAACTCGTCCTTCAAGCGATTTGCTTCACGCTCCCGGACGAGAAGATCCGCGCGCTCGTGCTCGGCTCGGCGACGCTCGGCGACCTCGTTTCGCAAATCCTGGTTGGCCGCCGACAGTTCGCGCTCTCGCAGCTGGATTCGCTCCAGCATCCGGTTGAAGGCGTCAACCAGGACGCCCAATTCGTCGTCGGTCGAGCGCTGCGCGCGCAGAGAGTAGTCTCCGCCGGACGAGACCGCGGTCGCGGTGCGGGCAAGATCGGTGATCGGATACGACACGATCGAGTGCACTCGCGACGCGATCAGCAATGCCACTGCGGTCGTCAGGAGCAGCACGATCGCCACAATCGCAAGCTGGGCATTGAGCCTCGTTTTCAGGACGTCGAGATCGCTCAGCACAAACAACGAACCGGTGGGGCGGCGGCGGTCGTCGGCTAGCGACGTCACGATGACCAGGGTGTCGGAGGTGAACCGGTCGCCATCCGGACCAGGATTCGCAGGGCACTCGATCGCGGTGCGAGGGGCGATGTATTCGGCGAAAATCCGGCCAGCGCCGTCGTACAAGCAGGCGCGACGGACGTGCTCATTTGGCGCGAACGTGCGCAGAATCTCCTGCGCGGTCGGCGGGTCGAGGAATTGAAGCGCGGCAGTGCTGCTTTTCAGGATCAGATCCGCCTGGGAGCCCAGGTCACGGCGTAGAGCTGCTCGAGTGCTGAAGTAATCGAGGCTGATGTAGCCGACACTGCCCAGCACCAGCACCGGAATGGTCGTCGACATGATCATGAAGACGAGCTTCTGCTTGATGGGCAGGCGACGGACGAACGCTTTCATACGCCACCGCCTTCGACGGCGCGCGCCACGCGTAACAGTTTCGAGCTGGCCTTCAATCCGGAGCGCTGGATGGCACGAAGGCTGATGTCGAACCGCACGCGATTGTTCTCGAGGACAAAAGCGATCGCACCCCCGTTCTTGACGAACTGCGACCCTTCCCCAACGGTGAGCACCGGCAGGTCCCGCGCGACCGCCAGCAGCGGTGCGCGCTCATCGGCGTATGCCGTTCCAATGTAGAGGATGGCGCACCGCTGCACATCGTCCAGCGAACCTATCTCCTCGCGCACGAGCCGTCGTCCACCGACCGACTCGTCGGCAATCGTGCGGTCGAGCGCAGCGAGGAAGGCGGCGTCGGCGAGCGCGCACACGCGAACGGGCTCATCGGGTTGAGCGGGTGCCGGCCATTCGACGAACTTGGTGAAGTTATAAAGGAAGGCCGCCTTGATGTCGTTTTCGAGCGTCGGCTGTGCCGACTGCGCTCGCGTATCGCAGGGCGCGGCGAAAATCATCGCCGCGAGCGCGCACCAACGGATCGCAGGCCTTAGAAATACCATCGCGAGCGCACGAACACTCCACGGCGAAAGTCATAGTGCGGAGCATTGGGCGGGAGCAGCTCGGAATGATGCGCGTGAAGCAGGTTCTGTCCCACGACCGAGAGGTCCCATCCCGATCGGAGCGTCCAGCCAAACCGCAGGTCGAGCTCGCTATACGCTGACACCACGGGATCCGGCCGCGTACCTACACGTCTGAAGAGCGCATCGACTGCCGTATGTCCGGGGAGATCGAGCCATGATTGCAGCGAGAACAGGTAGGCGGGATCGTTGCCTTCGATCGTGCCGCGATAGACGTCGAGGCTGCCCGGATCGAACGACAGCTCTTTATGAAAGTACGAGTACCATCCGTGAACACGCCAGGCAGGATGCGCCTGCACCGTTCCGGCCAACTCAATCCCGCGAGTGTTCGCGTTCAGCCGATTCTCGAGAACGATCAGCGGCAGGACCGCCACCTTCGCCTCGGTGCTACGGAGACGATCGTACCGGTTCACGAACGTGGCGACATCGAACGACACCTTCGGCACCGGCCGGATGCGATATCCGGCCTCATAGGCCACGACTTCTTCCGACTCGAAGTCTTCTGAACCGAGCAAGGTCACCGGACCGGTGACCCGCAAGTCGGTATCCAGCCGCGTCGGCAGTCGAACCGATCGCGATACCGCGCCCCAGATCGTCTGCCGCGGATCGATCGACCATCGGGCGCGAACGGTTGGTTGCGCTTCAACCCCGGTGTAATCATTCCGATCGAACCTCGATCCCACCGTCACGAATACGCGATTGGTTCGAACCGTGATTTCGTCCTGGACCATGCCGCTCAGAAGCGAGTTCGTCCGAACTTCCGGGTCGAAGAAGAACCCTGCCACTCCGACGTCGTTCCCGCGCGAAAATCGCATCTCGCCGCCGAACACGAAATCGTGTCGCCCGGTCTGCAGGCGTTGCTGCACATCGAGATCGAACGTGTGCCTCCTCTCCGTGAACTGCAAGGGGACCTGGCGATAGGTGCCGTCGTAGTAGAACTGCGCCTGGAACTCGCGCGAATCCGAGAAGGCTCGATTCCAACGCCCGAGCACGTTGCCGCCCGCGATGTCGCCATCCGGACGATCGGAAAAACCGTTCGTGCCACGATAGGCGATCGCTTCGACAAGCCACGTGACTGCACCGTCTGGTGCCGAGTCCATGCGGAACCCCGCCTGTCCGAGTTGCACGGGATCGCCTGCGTCGGCGCCGGTATCGGTGAAAACCTGCGCTCCATGTTGTCGATATCTGCCGAAGATGCGGTATGCCCCCCGCCCCATCTCACCACCGTGCCGCCCGACGGCGTAAACATGTTCGTCGGATCCCGCCGCAACCGAAACGTAGTCACCAATCGTCGATGCCGAATTCTTGGTGATGACGTTGACGACGCCATTGACGGCGTTCGGGCCCCAAACGGCGCCGCCCGGGCCACGGATTACTTCGATTCGCTCGATGTCGTTGAGGAGGGTATCCTCGGCATCCCAGAACGTTCCCGAGGTCAGCGGCGAATAGACACTGCGGCCGTCGTTCAACACCAAGAGCTTGTTCGCAGGATTGGTCGTGAAGCCGCGCAGGCTCGTTGCCCACGTGCTGGAATTCACGCGAGCGACATCAATCGCATCCGCAAGCCGAAGAACCTCGGACAATGTCGTCAGACCACTGCGATAGATTTGATCAGCATTGATCACGCTGACCGCGGCGGCCGTTTCCGAGAGCCGCTCGGATCGTCGAGATACCGACGTCACATCGATCTGCGCCAGCTCCTCGATGCTGAGTCTCTTGAGATCCTGCGGAGTGTTGGATGCTGTCTGAAGCGGCTGCGCCGACACGCCCAACGGGGAACACATTTCAAAGATAGATAGAAGGATAAGGGCAGCCCGGTTTCTCATCTCGACAGGGACCGACAGTATACGATCTCACCACGGATGAGCTTTCAATGCAGACGATCGGAGAGAAGCGCAACGCTCAACGCGTAGGTGTGCGCGCAGTTGTACGCGAGAATGGCGTCGTAGTTCGTGTAGAGGAGAAAACTGCGTTTTCCGGCGCGCACGAGAGACGCCTCTCGAGCGATCGCCGGCACGAGAGCGCCGGCCATCGTCGTGATACCCATCTTGCGCCACGCCTTGAGCGGCATGGGATCGGTCATCGCGCGCTCCGCACGGCATCCCGCTTCCCTCAACGGCACGGCCTCGGCTGCGGTGCGCGCTTTGCCAACAAGCTTGACCTCGCGGCCCCAGTTTTCCCCTTGGATCCATCCGCGCTGTTTGAGGTAGTTCGCCACTGACGCGAACACGTCGGGCTCGGACGTCCAGATGTTTCGACGGCCATCTCCGTCGAAGTCTTCGGCATATTGCAGATAGCTGGACGGCATGAACTGAGGCTGGCCTAACGCACCGGCCCACGACCCTTTGAGCTGTTCGAGTTCGATGTCGCCGCGGTTGAGTATCTCCAGCGCGCTGAGGAGCTCGTTGCGAAACATCACGCCGCGGCGCTGGTCGTACGCAAGTGTGGCGAGCGTTGGAATTGTGGGACGGACGCCTGCGAAGCGCCCGAAATTCGATTCAAGACCCCAGACGGCGACAACCACGCGCGGACTGACGCCGTATTTCTCGCCAATTTTCGTCAGCAGTGACCGGTGCTCGTTGTACATCCTCTGGGCGGTTCGAACGAGCGAAGGTGTCAACCGGCGCTTTAGGTACGACTCCAGATTCAACGTGAACTCCGCCTGAGCGCGGTCGCGCTCGAGAATCTGGGCAACCGGTTCAACCCCGTCGAGTGCCTGGTCGAGGACTTCGGGACGAATTCCTCGTTCCTCAGCTTCAGCGCGAAACGCGATCAGCCATTCGCTGAAGGGAGGTGGAAGCGGCGGAACAGGTGCGATCGGCGCGGGATCCTGTGCGGCAACGACGATGGCGCCGCCACTCAAGAGCCCAGCAAGCATCGCGGCAGCGACACATCTCATCAATTCAATTGTAACCGCGTCGACGCACGAAAATGCCGATGATCGCCGAGGCCACGATACCGGTCACGAGCGTGCCGATGAATCCGCTCATGGCTTGGGCCATCGGTGTCGCGCTTGCCGCGTTCGCCTGGATGGCTGCTGCTATCTCCGCGTCGGTCTTGCCCTGGCTTTGCAGGGCGTTTCGATACGACTGTTCGACTTCCGCAAAGTAGTTCGGAAACACAACGGTTGTGAAGAGCAGCGACGACGCGATGATGATCACGCCGCCGACAATCGCCATCATCGTCCCGGCAAGGATCTGTCCGCCGTACGCACGCCCCTCCGCGGCCGTCCGGCGAAGGCCCCAGGTGAGCGCCACAATCTCGATCGCCATCACGACGCTGATGAACACCATGTTTGCCGAGGGGCTCTTGTACAAACCCGTGAATCCCAGAATGAAGGTCCACGCGCTGCAGAGAACGCCGATCACAACGCCGGCAGAAAGGATGGGATTCACGCGAGCATCTTAGGACTACACAATAAATTTGTGAAGCGGCTGAGGTAGATCGGCCGCTCCGGGCGTAGGATCAAGTTTTCGGAGGTCTCGATGTCATTCCGACTGTTGATCGTTCTCGCAGTGTTCCTTCTCGTCGCCATCGCTCCTGCGACACGCACGTTCGCGCAAACCCCCGGTGATTACCAGGCCGTGCTGACGGCCCTCGGGAGGACAGGAGATTTCAAAGACGGCGTCCTCAAGGTGAACATCCCGCGCGGTGACCTGAAAGTCGTTATCGGTCAGCGCGCAGCGCCCACGCCTTTCGGGTTTGGAGGATGGGTTGCGCTCACGAAGGGAACCGGTGGCACCGAGGTGATGATGGGTGATCTCGTTCTGACGGAAGACGAGGTGAATCCGGTGATGTCAGCGTTGCTCGACAACGGGCTCGAAGTGACCGCTCTTCACAATCACTTCTTCTGGGAGCAACCGCGAATCTTCTACATGCACGTGCATGGTATGGGAACCGCTGCGGATCTCACAAAGCGCTTGACGCCCGCGCTGGCGCTGATCCCGAAGCCCTCCTCACCTGCCGCCGCGCCTGCCCCGGCCGTCCCGTCTTTGGATACTGCGGCGCTGGCGAAGATCATCGGGCACGAAGGGGAACAGACTGGACCGGTCTACAAGATCACGATCGGCCGGCCTGACATCAACCTGGTCGACCATGGCGCGAAAATCAACGCGCGCATGGGTCTGAATACGTGGGCCGCTTTTGCCGGCTCCGACGCGGATGCAATGGTCGCCGGAGACGTCGCCATGCTCGCCTCAGAAGTCAACCCAGTGCTCAAGGCCCTCCGATCGAACGGCATCAACGTCGTCGCCATTCACCATCACATGACCGGCGGGTCGCCGACGGTGTACTTCCTTCACTATTACGGCACCGGTGGGGCGGCGAAACTTGCCACAGGTGTGAAAGCTGCGATCGGTCAATTGGGGAAGAGCGGGGCGACGCATTAATACTCCGAGGGGCTACGCCCCTCGGACTCCCCAACACGCGCGCTCGTTCGCCGAGCGGGCCCGTCACGGCGCCGCAGGGATGCGGGATCCGATCGGATCACGGATCCCGGCAGTTACCGGCTAACGGTCGTTATGCCTGAAGCGGTAGATCTCGCGACTTGTCCGATTCAAGTCGCGCCGCAGATCCCGTCTCTCCCAGCGATTCAAGCCGTCACCGGATCGACGATAGACACGTTCCTCTGCGCGAATCGCGGCTTCGTCGGCGCGCAGTCTATTCAACTCGCCACGCGTGATCTGGTCGTCCTGTCTTCCCTCGCGAATACGCGCGGCCTGACGCGCTCAGCGGAGGAGATCGAACCCTTTGGATGTTGGTGTTCGGCGCATCCGTCGTTCTCCGCCTTCTCCGTCCCGGATCCCGGATCCCGGACAACCGATCCCGGATTACGACCACGTCCGCTTGACGACAAACGTCAGCACAAGACTGGATGCGATGAAGACGACGGTGAGCAGAATGGCCTGCGGCATCCGGCCGTAAAGATAGCTGCCTTCGGCGAAGAGCGCCGACCAGATCGCCGTGCATCCCGCGACCCAACCGAGCAGCGCCAGCGGGATGTTGTCGCGATCGGCAACTGATCGCGGCGCGTCGCCTGCGAGTTTTCGAATCGGCTCCCACCCAGGCCCTGCCGGGTGAACTGCGCGATAGAAGTTGACGAGGACCGCGCGATCGGTTTCAGGTCCGAAGTACGCGGTCGCCACCCAGCAGACCGTGGTAATCGCCACGGTTGCAACGAGCGCGACGTGGGTGCTGAAGACAACGCCTTGCGCCCTGAGCACGAGAAGCCCGATCGAGACGAGGAACGAACTCACCATCGCGACGATTTCGCACCAGGCATTCACGCGCCACCAGAACCAGCGCACGAGATACAACAAGCCCGTACCGGCACCCACCTGCAGAATGACGTCGAACACGTCCTTCGCGGTATCGAGCAAGTACACCGACGCAGCCGCCCCGATGAAGATGCCCACCGTGGCGACGCGACCGGCGAGCACGTAATGACCTTCGCCGGCGTCGGTCTTGATGAAGCGCCGGTAAAAGTCATGCACGAGGTACGAGGCGCCCCAGTTGAGATGCGTGAGAATGGTCGATGAACTCGCCGCGATCAGGCCGCCAACCATCAACCCGAGAAAGCCTGAGGGAAGAAACGTCAGCATCGCCGGATACGCAATGTCGTGGCCGAGCAGGCTCGGCTCGAGATTTGGAAACGCACGCTGGATGTCTGACAGCTCGGGATACACGATCAGCGAACACAGGGCCACGAGGATCCACGGCCACGGCCGAAACACGTAATGGGCAATGTTGAAGAAGAGTACGGCGCTGAGCGCGTCCTTTTCCGTCTTCGACGCAAGCATGCGTTGCGCGATATAGCTGCCGCCGCCGGGCTCCGAGCCCGGATACCACACGGCCCACCACTGGACCGCAATCGGCATGATGAACACGGCCACGGCGAGATCCCAGTTGCTCGTGAAGTCAGGGAGGAAGCTGAGATAGTTCACCCCGCCGGGGCCCTGGATTGCCGAGACCTTCGTCACGAGCGCGTGCAGACCACCGACCTGCGCCGACGTGACAGCGAAATACGCCGCGGCAATCACGGCGGTCATCTTCATGAAGAACTGGATCATGTCGATGACGAGAACGCCCCAGAGTCCGGCGAATGCCGCAAATGTCACGTTGAGGATGCCGACGAGAGCGAGTGTCTGCCAGCGATCGAGACCGAAGAGGATTCCAGCGATCTTGCAAGTAGCAAGATTCACCGCCGCCATGATCATGCAGTTGAAGAACAGACCCAGATACAGCGCGCGGAATCCGCGCACCGCGGAAGCTGCCTTGCCCGAGTACCGTAGTTCGTAGAATTCGAGATCGGTGAGCACGCCGGAGCGGCGCCACAAGCGCGCGTAGAAGAACACCGTCGCGACGCCGGTCAATACGAAGGCCCACCAGACCCAATTCCCGGCGACGCCGTTGCGCCGCACGATGTCGGTCACCAGGTTGGGGGTATCGGCACTGAACGTGGTCGCCACCATGGACAACCCGGCAAGCCACCATGGCACCGCGCGGCCGGAGGCGAAGAACTCAGACGTGTTGCGACCTGCCCGGTCGGCGAAGAACACCGCCGGCCCGAAGCAAATCAAAAGAGAAATGGCGACAATCAGCCAGTCCAGTGTCGATAAATGCATGGGTGACGCAGAGTCTATGCGATCTCCAACCGATGTCCTCTCAAGGTGGGGAATCCGGGACTGTGCTATGATGGAGATCCTTTCCTGAACTTTTCGGCAACACCGGCCGCCGAGCTCATTAAAGTGCTGGCAGAGATCTCCTCCTTTTCCAGCCTGCTTTCGTTTCGTCGATTGGTGCAAATCCGAGGATTCGAATCATGCTCGTTCTGGCGCTTGGACTGGGACTGACAGCAGTCCTTCTCAGCAGCCTGGCGCGCAGACCAGGCTCGCTTGCGGATCTCGGCACAATGAGCGATCAGTGGGTCGCCGCGTACACCTCGCGACCGTCCTCGTCGGAGGTCTGACGCCAGGACGCGAACTCGTTTCCCCCTGAAAGGGGCTTTATGACTACTCTGAGCAGTCGGACCATGACTATTGTCGTCCCTGTGCTGGTGGGGCTCTTCATGGCATCGATTTGGCTGATGCTGGAGCCGACATTCGTCACCGGCTCGACCTTCGCGGTGTTCGCGGCCGTCGTGATCTGCACGACGGCGATTGCCCTCAACTCGTGGCAGAATGCACAGGCTCCGACCAGCACAAGCGAAATCATTCACGACACCGAGACCGCTCGGCAGCCTTGAGACAAGGACAGGCCATGCAGCCAGCACGGGGGGATACTCGTCCCTGCTCGATCGCGGCGTGTGTCGGCACGATGCAGTTCGGCTGGCACAGCCGGAACGATCCCGGGCGAGGCGAGAAGACGCTTGTATTTCCTGCGACCGTGTTGCGCGACAGCATGGGGTGGATCTGCAGCGAGAATCCGGATCACTTCCGCCGGCAGGACTGACGGGGGATTGAGCTGTCTTCCGAGTGAAGACGCAACTGGAAATGGAGTGGCAGGGTTGCAACAGAATGGAAACGGCCCTCAACGCGTGGAAGGTGTCCCTGTTCCTTCGCGCTGTCCGGACTGCGGCGCGACCGACCTGAAGACCACCAGCAAGGTGGTCACGGTGAACAGTTACTGGCGATGCTGCGGCTGTGGCGCGATCTGGAACGCCGGACGGTTGGAGGCAGGAACACGTAATTCCCAGCGATGGCCCTACCGGCGCTGAGAGTACTCACGGACCTCGCGCCGGACAGGACCACCGATTAGAACCTGGGTACCGGAAGCACGCCGACGGTCGTCTAGCGTTTCTGCATGAGGACGATCTTCACCCATCCACTGGCTGTCGGACCCTGCACGTGAACGTAGCCATCCTTCGAAGCACCGACCACGACGACTTCATCCGCGCGACCGAGCGTCGCAAGTGCCTTCGCCGTGTCGGACGGCTCGCCCAGCATCTTCACGCCGGCAATCTTCGGCAGGAGCACGTCTCCTTCGTCGAACACGGCGCCCCCCTTCTTCGCGCCGCCGGCCGCCGCTTCCTGCTTGAGGCTGCCAACGCTGCGCTGTAGCGCCGGATCGTTACGCACGACGGTGACGACCTTGTTGAAGTTGTCCATCAACGCAGCGGCGATGATCTTGCCCTGATTGGTGTTCCCGTAACCATACTAATAGAACGTTATTGCTGCTGTTGTTCGTACAGGATCTGCGCCTGCTGATCGCTTTCGAGGAACAGCGACCATTCTTCGTCGGCGGCAAACTCCTGATCGGGCGGAAGCAACGCCTGCGAGGGGGTGACGCGGACGCGGACCTGCAGCTCCGTTTCAGTCCGCCCTTTCATCGTCCCGAGCGTCGGCGGCACGTCGGCATAGTCGCGGCCGATCCCGGTTCGGATGTGACGGCTGCCGGCGATGAGATCGTTGGTTGGATCGAAGCCGACCCACCCGACCTCGGGCAGCAGGGCTTCGACCCACGCGTGCGTCGCGCCTTCGGCGGATCGGTCGTGACACGACTCGTCGTGAAAGAGGTAGCCACTCACGTATCGACAGGGGATACCGCGTGCGCGGACGAGCGCGGTCATGATGTGGGCGAAATCCTGGCAGACGCCTTTGCGGGAAGACAGGCTGACCTCGATCGGAGAATTCACAGCCGTGCTCTTGCGCACGTAATCAAACGCGTGATGGATGCCGTCGTTGATGTGACGCACGAGCGTCAACGGATCCCGGCCGTCCGCGTCGCCGACGCCAAGTTCGCCCGCCAGGTCGTCGAGTTGCGGGCATCCGCGCGCGTAGTGGCTCGGCATCAGCATCTGCCAGTGGTCGTCTTCGTCGATCATCCGGCGCAGGTCGCTCCACGACTCGAGTGGCAGCGATTCGGGCAGTGTCGCCGGCGGGTCGATGTTGACGAGGGCGTCGGCAACGATCGTGACCTCGCGGTGATGCGACGGCAGATCGAAATGGTGCACCTGGTTTCCCAGGTAGTCGACAAACGAGAAAATTCGCGCGCGCGGGTTCACCGACAAGCGGAACGTGAAACATCGCTGGTTGTTCTCGCTTCGCGGATGCATCCGCACTTCGAGCATGCTCTGCCAGACAGGGCGGGTATATCGATAACGGGTGAAGTGACGAATGGCGTAGAACATCAGCTTTGAAGGGCGACTTCAATGGGATAGTCGATATACGTCTCGTGCACCGCAGCGTGCAGTGCGCGACACTGTTCCAGGACCCCGTTCAGAAACGTGTGCAGATCGCCGGACAGCAACTCGGCGATGGGGGTATACGCGAGCGCGGCGTGCAGCCGGCCGATAATCCGTTCGATGCGCGCCCGCTGCCGTCCAGACGAGTGCGCGATGATGCATTCGAGCGATTCGTGCATCCGCTCGGCGGAGTAGCGAACCGAATAGGGAAACTCCGGATGCACGAGGAGGAATTTCGCTATTCGCACCGGCTGGAGATCGGCAGTGAACACCTTGCAGTACGAATCGAATGCCGCGCAACTGGCCAGAAGCGCGACCCAATCGAGATCGTCGACGCGTCTGTCGGTGGAGAAATACGCGTCGAGCAGCATCGACACCGCACACGCGCGCTCGGTGAATTTTCCGAGCTGCACGAACCGCCAGCCTTCGCCGTGGCTCATCGTGGTTTCGGTGACGCCGTAAAAGCTATATGCTCCTTGCCGCACAGCCGCGACCAGTCGGATCACCGCCTCATCGTTTTCCGGTTCGATGTCGAAGCGGCCGACTTCGTGAAACAACCGATTGAGCTGCTCCCACATTTCGGTACTGATCTCTTCGCGGACTTGTGATGCGTTCTCGCGGGCCGCTGCGACGCACGACACGATCGAGGAGCGATTGACCGGGTCGGCAGCCAGGCGCCCCATCGCCACCTGCGGATCTTCGGCCGACGCCCCCGGCGGCATGCCCATGCAGGCGAGCGCGCGGAACCAGCCCTCGTCGGCGGCGACCAGCGCCCGACTGAGCATCAAGGTGTGCGTCGCATCAATCACGCGTGCGCAATTGTCCGCTCGCTCGAAATAGCGGCTCATCCAATAGAGACTGTCAGCAACTCGAGAAAGCATGATCTAATTAATTCTGCAGCACCCACGTGTCCTTATTACTCCGAGGGGCTTTGCCCCTCGGACTCCCCGACACGCTCGCTCGCGGTGGCCCCAAAGCCCCGCTCCGGTCGCGTGGGCTCACTCGCGCACTCGTTCGCCTCTGGCCCTCATAACTCAGTCTCCACCGTTCTAATTAGTTCTGCAGCACCCAGGTGTCCTTGGAGCCGCCGCCCTGCGAAGAGTTCACGACGAGCGAGCCTTTTCGCAGCGCGACGCGGGTGAGACCACCGGGGACGATCACCGTCTTTTCACCGTAGAGAACGTACGGCCGCAGGTCCACGTGTCGAGGCTCGATTGCGCCGTCAATGAAGCACGGCGCCGTCGACAACGCCAGAACCGGTTGTGCGATGTAGTTCCGCGGATCTGCCAAAATCCGCGATCGCATTTCGCGACACTGCGGATCGGTGCTGTGCGGACCGATCAGCATGCCGTAGCCGCCGGACTCGCCGACCGCCTTGACGACAAAGTTGTGGAGGTTGTCACACACGTGCTGACGCGCAGCGGCATCGGTCATGAGCAAGGTCTCGACATTATCGAGAATCGGATCTTCGTTCAGGTAATAGCGGATCAACTTCGGCACATAGGCGTAAACGGCCTTGTCGTCGGCGACGCCGGTGCCGACCGCGTTCGCCAGCGTGACGTTACCGGCGCGATACGCGCTGAAGATCCCCGGTGAGCCGAGTGCCGAGTCGACGCGAAACGCCAAGGGATCCAGAAAGTCATCGTCGACCCGCCGATAAATGACGTCGATGCGCTGGAGACCGTTGGTCGTGCGCATGTAGACGTAGTTGTCGTGGACGACGAGATCGCGCCCTTCGACAAGTTCAATGCCCATCTGACGCGCGAGATAGGCGTGCTCGTAATAGGCAGAGTTGTAGACGCCGGGCGTCAACAAGACGACAGTGGGATCGCGGCGGCCGTCCGGCGCGAGCGATCGCAAGGTGGAGAGGAGCACCTGACTGTATTGCTCGATCGGGCGAACGCTGTACTTGCGGAAGAGCGACGGAAAGATCTGCTTCATCACCTTCCGGCTCGACAACATGTAAGACACGCCGCTCGGAACGCGCAGATTGTCCTCGAGAACCGTGAAGCGGCCGTCAGGCAGGCGTACCAGATCGGTGCCCATGACGTTCACGTACGCATCGCGCGGGACTTTGACCCCGGTCATCTGCCGCCGAAAATGGTGCGCGCTGTAGACGGCCTCTGCCGGGATGATGCGATCGCGCAGCGCGTGACGCTGGTGGTAGATGTCCTTCAGAAACAGGTTCAGCGCGATGACCCGCTGCGTCAGGCCGCGTTCGATGACATCCCACTCCGGCCCCGAGATGATGCGCGGGATGAGATCGTGCGGGAAGATCCGTTCGGTCCCCTCCTTGCGTCCGTAGACGGTGAACGTGATGCCCTGGTTGAAGAAGCTCAGATCCGCTTTCTGCTTGCTGCGCCCGAGTTCCTCGGGCGTCAGGTTCATCAGCTCCCGGTAGAGGCGCTTATACGGACGCCGAGGCTGCGCTTTCGAGTCGAACAACTCGTCGTACGCCTCGGTCAGCGTGTATTCGACGAACGGATCGTGCGTGACTGGGAGGGGTGTGGTCATCGCCCCGGCTTCCTAAACGCCCGTGGCGCGCCTGGCGCTACTACGTCTGACCGACGTTCGACGGCGGCGCGAAGTAGATCGTCTCCGCGTTGGTCGCCGGATGCTCGGTCTCGAACCGAATCTCGGGCAGCTGCTCGACCGCTCGACGCAGTGACTGCTCCCATGACGTGTGAATCAGGTTGAGGTCCGGATCCATCGCCGCGAGACGCCGGTAGCGAGTAATTCGAAACGTATCGCGCGCGTACAAGAGCAAATCGATCGGCGGTCCGACGGTGACATTGGATCGAATGGTCGCGTCGAATGACAGCAACGCATACTTCGCTGCCACTTCGAGTGGTGTCTGCGTATCGATGCCGCGATCGAGAATCGGCCTGCCGTACTTGCACTCTCCGAGTTGCAGATACGGAGAGTCCTCGGTGGCCTGCAGCGGATTGCCCTGCGGATAAATGAGATAAAGGCCGGGATCTTCTCCGCGCACCTGTCCACCGAGGAGCAGATTGACGTTGAAGGAGAAGTTGTCGCGCTCGAGCGCGGCGCGATCGATGTCGGACACGCGACGCACGCAGTCGCCGACGATCCGAGCTGCCTGATACAGCGAACGAGTTTGCGCGAGACCGCGTCCGCTCTCGAAGTCGAGCCGCAGCAGCGACATGATCGATTGACTGATCGAGAGGCTGCCGCTGGTGAGGATGACGAACACGCGCTCGCCCTCTTCCACGAAGCGATACATCTTGCGGCAGACGTTGACTTGATCGAACCCGGCGTTCGAGCGCGAGTCGGAGGCCATGACGAGCCCCTCGGCGGTCACAATTCCCAGGCAGTAGGTCACAGCATCCTCGCGGGTCGGTCAGATGATCCCTCACATGATACCCGCCGTGATTTGCGTGCGGCATAAAGGATTCGTCTCTGACTGACGATCCGGCACACCACTCCGATCGCCGTGCTACATTCGCCTAGCAATGCGCGGGCCGATCGGATCAGGGATGCGGCACCCCGTTTGCTGCGAGCGATTGCCGCGCCGTCTGTGCGCATCTGAGGCCGCAAGCCGTGCTCATTCGCCTTGGCTACGACATCCAGTTCGACATCGACGCGCCCGTGCCGATGGTCGCGATGCTCAACGTGCATCCGAGCCGCCGGCGTGACTTGCAAGAACCGGACAGAGTTCAGGTTGAACCGGCCATCGCGACGTCGGATTACGAAGATTCATTTGGAAATGTCTGCACGCGGTTCGTGGCGCCGGCGGGCAAGCTGCGGCTGTCGAATGCCACGGTGATCGAGCACTCGGGCGAACCGGACGCGGTCAACCTGGACGCTTCCGAAGTGCCTGTGGATGAGCTTCCACCGGAGACATTGCGGTTCTTACTGCCCAGCCGGTTCTGCGAGGTCGACTTGTTATCCAACACGGCTGTCGAGCTTTTTGGCAGTGTGCCTCGCGGCTGGGCGCGCGTTCAGGCGATCTGCCAATGGGTGCACAGCAAGGTGACGTTCAGCTATCCGCAGGCGCGGCAAACACGCACCGCGCTTGACGTCTACACCGAACGCGTCGGCGTGTGCCGCGATTTTCAACATCTTGCGATTACGTTTTGCCGGGCGCTGAATATGCCGGCCCGTTATGTCACGGGGTACCTGGGAGACATCGGCATCCCGCCAGTTCCATATCCAATGGACTTCAGCGCCTGGTTCGAAGTGTTTCTCGATGACCGGTGGTGGACCTTCGACGCCCGACACAACACCCCTCGGATTGGTCGTGTATTGATTGCCACCGGGCTCGACGCAACTGACGTCGCGATTACGACATCATTCGGACGGGCCCGCCTCGCGCACTTCAAAGTAACGACCGACGAAATCGCGCTCGAACCGGCGGCGGGAGGAACAAGAACGTAGCCTTCTCCCTTGTCCCTTTTCCCTTTTTACTGCGGCGTCGTTGCAATCCGAATGCTCTTGACCGGGGCGCCGTTCTGTAAGAACCGCGCTGCCCCCTGCCAATTGTTCTTCTCGTTGATTACCTTGAACACCAGCACGTTCTGTCCCTTGTTGAGAACTGCGTCGCCGCTGTCGGTGTCCTTGTCGAGCGTGCGCGTTTCGGTGAACTTGATGATCTGTTTCCCATTCAGCCAGACCCTGCACTGATCGTTTGACCCCACCGACAAGCGGACCTGCATCGAATCGTCGGCATGAATGTATGCAACCGCGTACCCGGCCACGTCCTCTCCGCGCTCGGCACCGAACGCCTTGAGAAAATCGATGAAATAGTCGGACGTCTGATGCGCCGTCCACGTCAGGATCTTGCCGGCGACATTGACCTTGTCGCCTGGCTTCGGCTGGATGGTTGCTTCGCCACCGACAAAATCTTTTTCGATCTCGGTCGCGCCCGAGTCCTCCTGCACCGCAATTGGTGCCAGCACCAGCCAGTTTCGAATGAACCCCTCGGCATCGGGACTGGAGGTCTGCGGCGCTTGAAGAAGGATGGCGGCGACTATTGGAGCGAGCATGTGGCGCATGATGCCGCCATCTTACCTTTTTCCGTCTGCTTCTCTCACTGCTCGCGGGGCCCCACCCCCGCTCGCTCTCGCTCGGCGGCTTCGCGCCTCGTTCGGGCCGCAGGCGCTTTCCCTTCAAAAACGTACGCCCACGAAGCCGTTAATACGAATATGTGTCTCCCATCCGAGTCGCGCGTCTACCCCCAACGTGATGCGATCGTTCGGATTGGCCCTAACCCCACCGCCGAGCGTAAACGCGCCCTCGGTCGAGGTGAAGTCACCACCGTTCACGAATGATTCGGTCGTTTGGAACATGCCGCCACCGACGACGATGAAGGGTGTCACCGGCGCCGCATGGCCGTTTGTCGGACCGAGGAAATCGAAGGTCATGTTCCCGGTCAGGACCAGATGGCTGTGATTACTGCCGTTAATCCAGAGAATTTCCGGTCCGACACTCAGACGAGGCGTCAGATACCAACGAACGGCTCCGCCAATCGGCGTCTCGCTCACGATGCCATCATCAGCAAAGCCGATCCAGCCGAATGAAACTTCCGCTGCACCGCGCGGCTTCTCTTGTGCGGCCACAGACTGCGGGAGAAATAAGAGGAGTACCCCGGACAAGATTGCCGGAAAACCGGCAGTTTTCACGAGAATGATGGCGCGTAGCATAGTGCCCTCCACACTGGCGCATGGCGCGGCCTAAAGTCCGCGCCCTACATCGCAATGCGCAAACACAAGGGGTTTCAGCTCAGGCCTCCGCGTAATCTCGCCGAACAAACTCCCATCAGCGGCGAGGTACGAAAGAAGACGCGAGCCAGCGCAGCGAAGCGAGCCACGCGAACGGAGCGAGCCGGCGAAGCGGCTCGCGACAGAGCGTGTCGGGGAGTCCGAGGGGCGCAGCCCCTCGGAGTAATTAATGCGGCACGCGGACTAGGGCCGTATGTGTCAATGAGTATCGGCTGACGACGTCACCGGAATGGACGTCACGGTCTTCCAGATACATGAAATCGACCACGCGATTGGCAGGGACGGCGACGACTTCGATCGGTACCGGCGATCGGCGCGCGTAATAGACCGCGACCGGGACCAAACCCGGCGCGACACCCAGAGTTATTGGTCCGCCTGTCGCAAACGGCCGCAGATCCTCGAGCATCGACTTCGTGCTCGCGTCGTCTTTCCAGTCGTAGACGTATCTCACGTTCGCCGTCTGGGAAAAATGGAATAGTCCGAGACTGACTGCGGCAAATACGAACGACATCGACACGATTCTTCCCACTCGGCCGGACCGCGCCAGGATGTCGCACGTAAAAGTAAAGAACAGTACAAAGAGCGGAATGTAGAAGAGCGCCGTGCGCCCAACGAGATACACGGTGCCGAACAAGAGTCGCTGTGCCGCGAGTGAAAACGATGTAATCGTCAGGATCGCGAGCAATGACCCGGCAGGCGCGAGCGCCGAAACACGGCCGCGACGATACGCGAGCGCGAGCAGAACGAAGAAGATTGCGACGATGCCGACGATCACCGCAAATACCATCACCGTTTGCGCTGGACTGTAGATCCTTCCGTAGAACGAGTTCTCGATCGCCGAGGTAAAGGTGTCGTCGACGACTCCGCGCGTGCCCCCGAAGTAGAGCTCCGAGTTTCTTTTCAACAGGTACAGCGGCGTGCCAGCCACGGCGGCGACCCATAGAACCGATGACGAGAGCGCTCGCCATTCCCCGCGACCAATCATCTTGGCGCGGACGGCAATCCGGCCGGCGAGCCGCAGCAACACCGCACACATGGCGAGAATTCCCAGCGAGACTGCACTGGCGATTGTCAGTTGAACCGCATAGGTCCGGTCGCCGGCCCAGTTGATCACAGAACGGAACGTCGCAACCCGCGATCTGCGAAGCGAAAGACTGTCCGAACATTCAAACAGTCGCGTCTGCCCAACATCATGCACGCGCCAGGCATCGGTCAGCCGAGGATCGAACGAGAACGCACGCGCACCGATAATGGCCTCGATACGCGTCAGCCGCTCTGCCTCCTGTAGCGGCAGTTCGATTCGTAAGCCGCGAAAGTGTGAGCGACCGTTCGATGACCAAACAGCTGAACCGGCGTTCCTGCCGATGAGAGACTCGCGTCCGTGAATGTCAATTCGCACAACCCGCGCGCGATCGAGCGCGTCGCCGTCAAGGCCGATCAGCCTGACGACGAGCGGCTCGTAGAGCGATCGGGATAGCGCGATGTCCTGGGAAAGAACAAGCGGGATAAACACCATTACGGTCAGGGGCAACCAGGGAAACGCGCGGGTCCGTCGCGCGACGTCGCGATCCCGATGCGGGTCGGGCGCAGTGGCGGCGGGAGAATGGAAAAACGCTCCGGCGATCGCCAGCACACAAACCATGCTGACGTAGACGTTCAGCAACGCGAAGTTCGCCATGACCGCAGCGCACGCGGCCGCCAGTCCCCATGACAGGTCGCGTCTGTCAACCTGCCCCGCCTTCCACTGCTCGATTCGCCGCAACAGAAAGAAGAGGGATGCCATCAGCAGCCCTAGAGACAATCCGTATCCGCGGCTCAGGGCGAAGAAGTCGAGCACGTAAGGATTCAGATTCAGCAGCAGCAATCCGCCGAGCGCGATCGCCGGAGTGGAGAGACGCCGCAGGATCAGTGCGGCGAAACCAAGATACAGGGCATATCCAAGCAGGTTCGGCAACCGGAGGGCAAACTCGCTTCCTCCGGCGACGACGTAAGACAGTTTGGTGAGCGCCGTGTTCAGGAAATGGTTCGTCGCGACTTCGAAATTGAAAATAGAGAGCAGGTTGGTATCGAAGACGGAGGGCACGCTGGTGTCGATGTACCTGATGTAGGACGCGGCTTCATCGTAGGTGAAAGGAACGCGGACCGCGCGCGCGGCAGCGAACAAGAGGAAGAAGACGCACGCACCTCGGATGATGTATTTCATGCGGGGCCGAGCCGCCCATGGGAAAATGGCGCCACGAACGGATCAGCGGCAAGTCGCACCGTGCCCTCCTGGCCTTATCTCGTCGCGCTCGCGGCGATTGCTGTCATTTCCCGACTTCCTCAACTGTTGACACACAATCTCGTCGCCGATGGCGACGAGTGCATTCTCGGCTTGATGGCCAAGCACCTGGCCGACGGCCGGCAGTTCCCGCTGTTCTTTTACGGCCAGAACTACGGGCTCGCGATCGTCGAGGCGCCAGTTGCTGCTGCCAGCTTCTTGCTGTTCGGCATCGGCGCCATTCCGCTCAAGCTCGCGATGCTTGCCGTCTGGATTGCCGGGGTGTGCTTCTATTTTCTGGCGTTCTCGCCTGCGCTCGGTCCTCGCCGCTGCTTCTGGATCGTACTCCTGCTCGTGCTGATGCCTGCGTGGGCCGTGTCCTCGATGAAAGCCTGGAGCGGATACATCACGGCATTTTCAACGACCGGTGCCATCCTCTATTTGCTGACGCGTGAAGACCTTCGTCACCTGGGGTGGGCGACGGCCGGCGGCCTGACCGCAGTCGTCTACCTGTCGCAGCCATCATGGCTGCCCGGCCTGCTGCCCATTGTGGCGATTCTTCTTCTTTCGAGCCGCCATGCACCCGCGGCATTGTCGTATATCGCCGGGACGACCGTCGTCCTCTTCGCGATCGGCGTACTGAAACTACTCGTCATTGGTAACGCGGTTCCGTCCTGGGGTCGACCCAGCGCAGGAAATCCCGACCTGTTCGGATCGATGCTGCCGCTTCTGCGACAGCTCTATCTGAATATGACCGGCTCGTATTATCTGGCAGTCCCGATCACCGCCGGACCATTCACCACGACCGTTGCAATCACCTGGCTCGCCATTCTGATGTTGTGTATCGGCTCACAGATTTATCGCGTCGCGAGCAGGCGGTATCACTTCTGGGCGCACGTCTTCTTCATGTCGGTCATTGCAACATTGGTCGCGAACTGGCTTCTTCTCGAGTCGCGACATCCGCGTTATCTCCTGTCGATCGGTGCCCCAATCGTCCTGCTCGCGGGATTCGAATTCTTCGATCTCGCCGATCGACGCGGTCTCTCGATCCGGCGGTTGGTCAGCGCCGCGGTCATCCTGCTCGCGCTCGAGGCCATGTCAACCCTCGAGTTCTCACGATTCACCTACATGTGGTGGCAGAACGACGCCGCGCGGCCGAGCGAGGCTCGGACGCTGCAGCGTGTCGTCGACTACATGAAGTCACGCGGTGCGACCCACGCCTACTCGATGAACGCGCTCTTGCAGTGGCAGATTTCGTTTTACAGCGATGAAGGAGTTATCGCGAGGTGGAAGGTCACCGACGATCGGTATCCTCGCTATATCGACGAAGTGGACGGCGCGCTGACCCGGGGCGAGCCGATCGCGATTGTGGGATACGTCGGCTATACCGGCGGTCTCGAGAATCTCGTTTCCGACCGTCGGGCTCTGCGTGACTTCGACGGCAAGTATTTCGTTTTCGTTGGCGCAGACAGGGAGTTATTGGCCAAGCTCGGCTTCCGATTTGCGAATTGATTCGCGGATCCCGGACACCGGATCCCGGCGAGAAGCCCTACTTATAGCGCGCCTTCACAAACCGCCGCCCCTTGAGCGCTGCGCTGTCGTCATACGCGTGCTTCGTCGATCGGTTCGGAAGCTTCACTTTCTTCTGCGACACCTTCTTGTACGGAATGGTGTTGAGAATGTGAGCGATGGTGTTCAGGCGCGCGGTCCGCTTGTCGTCGGATGGGACAATCGTCCACGGCGCCTTGCGCGTGTCCGTGTGCTTCAGCATCACGTCTCGCGCGCGTGAATATTCATACCACTTGGTTCTTGACGGCAGGTCCATCGGGCTCAACTTCCACTGCCGCACCGGATCCTCGATTCGAGCTTCAAAGCGGCGCTTCTGCTCCTGGTTGCTCACTTCCATCCAGATTTTGATGAGAATTGTCCCACCATCGACGAGGAATTCTTCAATCTGCGGGCAGAGCTCGAGAAACCGCTTATGCTGCTTGTCCGTGCAGAACCCCATGACGTGTTCGACGCCGGCGCGGTTGTACCAGCTGCGATCGAAAATGACGACCTCTCCTCTTGAAGGAAACTGCTGCAGGTAGCGCTGCATGTAGACTTGGCTTTTCTCACGGTCTGAGGGCGCCGGTAACGCGACGACACGGAACACTCGTGGACTGAGACGCTCGGTGAGTGCGCGAATCGTGCCTCCCTTCCCGGCGCCGTCACGCCCCTCGAACAGGATGACGACGCGAAGACCTTCCTGTTTGATCCAGTCCTGAAGGTGACAGAGCTGGACCTGCAGTTTGCCGAGCTCCTTCTCGTACTCGTCTCGTTTCATGACTTCACACTGATCTCCTGCACGGATGCCCGGTCACGTGCTCTGGTTGCGGACTTCTGCCACGTACTCGAGCCCACGCGTCTTGGTCACAAAATCGAAATGAACTGTCGCTTCCCGAGCGGACTCGACGACCGAGAGCAGTGACGTGAACCGCTCCGATCGGACGCGCGCCCGGATATCCTCTTCGGTGGCCCACTCTTCCACGTAATGCACTGTCGAATCCGGATCGATCCACGTGGAGCAACCCAGACACCCTCGTTCGAGCCGCGTCCCGACAACGAGAAAATGAAATGCTTCCAGGAGATCGTCGGCGCCGCGCATAGATGCAGCGCTGAGCGCGACAGTAAGCCGCACCATGACGTGCCGGGGTAGCATCGCCTGTTCCAACTCGGATCGAACGAAGTCGCTGCGGCTTAGCGTTGTGAGATCAACCGTTTGGAGACAATCCTGGGATCGCCGGACGCGAGACGGATCCCCGTCACCCCAGAGGATCCACGGCATCCCGGAGGTGGCGGAGCGAACGCGGTTCATCTTCATCAGGCATGCCCCGGCCGCTTCAGTCCAAGTTTCGCCATTCGTGTTTCGAGGGTCGTCGGCTTGAGTCCCAATCGATCGGCGGCGCCGCCCGTGCCGCGAATGCGCCATGCCGTCGCTTCGAGCACGGCGCGGATATGCTCTTTCTCGACGTCAACGAGTTTCGGACTACGCCGCGTCGCGGCGGGCGAGGAATGCGGCGGCGTAATCGACAGCCGGTGACCGCTCGCGACAATCATCGCTCGCTCGACGACGTTTCGCAGTTCGCGGATATTCCCCGGCCAGGAATACTGAGCCAACGCCGCAAATGTTTGCTTGTCGATGCTGTCGATGCGTCTGCCAAACCCCTTCGAGAATTCTTCGACGAATCGCCATACCAGCAGTGGAATGTCTTCGCCGCGCTCGCGCAGCGGCGGCACAGGAATCGGAAACACGTTGAGGCGGTAATACAGGTCTTCGCGGAACGCGCCTTCCGCGATCCGGCGTTCGAGGTCCCGGTGCGTCGCCGCGATGATCCGCACGTCCACGCGGATCGGCTGCGGGCTCCCCAACCGCTCGATCGTGCGCTCTTCGAGAACGCGCAGCAGCTTGACCTGGACGTCGAGCGGAAGATCGCCGATCTCGTCGAGGAAGATGGTGGAATGGTCGGCCATCTCGAAGCGGCCGATCTGCCTCGCGAGCGCTCCCGTGAAGGCCCCTTTTTCCCGACCGAACAACTCGCTTTCGATCAACGTTGGCGGTATGGCCGCGCAGTTGACACGGACCATCGATCGATGCCGCCGCGGTCCCAGTTCATGAATCTGCGTGGCAAACAATTCCTTGCCGGTCCCGGTTTCGCCGAGCAACAGGACGGTTGAATCGGTTGCGGCGACCTGCTGAATCTGATCGAGGACCCGGCGAACGGCCGCACTCTGCCCGACGATGCGCGTGAGCCCGAGACGCTCCCGTGCTTCCTGTCTCAGATAGACATTTTCAACCTGGAGTTGATCCTTGAGTCTCTGCGCCTCGGCGGTCGCCGCGCGTGCCGCCTCTTCGCGCTCCTGACGCGCGACGACCTGGGCAAAAACAGTCGCGACGACCGTCAGCCGATGCAGTGCGGCCGCTACCCACGTCCGCTGTACCAGCGAGGCGAAGCAGACGGCACCTTTGACCTGACCTCCGACGCTCAGCGGCAGGATCACCGCCGTTTCCCCAAGGGCACGGAAGGTCTCGCGCTCCGGGCCCGCCGTCACCTCGTCGAGCGAGGAATAGTGAACGACCTCGCCGGCAACCACGCGGGAGAATGCCCACGGGAACTGCCGCGTATCGCTCGTGTCACCATCGAGAGCAGGAATACCAGGTGCTGCCCAGCCAAGAATCTCGCTCAACCTTCCATCCGCGCTGAATTTGCAGAAGGCGCTGCGATCGATGCCGAGCGGGCCGCAGATTTGACCGAGACCTTCGCGAATCGTGGCTGGAATGTGGTCGACCGGAACATTGATAAATTTCCCGGACAGTTCCGCGATTGACCGTTGGAACTCGAGCTGTCCCTCCATCGAGGCCGCTTCGGCACGCTCGGCGCGCCGCCGCTCGGTCACATCCACGATCGAGGCAAGGATGACGAAACCTTCTCCGGTATCGACCGGGCTCAAATTGATTTCGACATCGACATCGCTTCCATCCTTACGCCGGCCCTGCAAGTGATGGCCAGCCGCCATCGGTCGGGTGGTGGGAGACCGCAGGTACGCTTCCCGAAGAGTGGGATGCCCGAAACGGACGGCCTCGGGCAGGAGGATTTCGACCGGATGGCCGACCAGTTCGTCGCGGAGGTAGCCGAACTGGCGCTCCAGCTCGGCGTTCGCCAGCACAATCGTGCCATCCGTCTCGATGACGAGGACACCGGTCGGCGACACTTCAAGCGCGAGCTGACACAGCACGGACGTGTCGATGCCGTGGCGTCTCACTGCCAACTCTTTCACGCTGGCTATTTGTGCGAGACGTTGCTTAGGCGCACAACCTCGCCGCTGTAATCCTCGACAACGAAGGCGCCGTCCTTGACGGTAACCTTTGCGGCCGGGGCAATCGTGCCCGAGCCGGCGCCCTTCGCGTCGACTTCGAGATCGATCACGGCGAAGTCATAACCGGCCTTTGGCTTGGCCCCAGGAACACCCGCTCCGAGGAACAGCACGGGTCGGTCGGTCACGATCGTCAGCAGCCGGCCCTTTTCGGTCGTTCGTTCGACGGTAATCCGAGTGGGAGTCGGTTTACCGCCTCCGACCGTGACCGAACCGGTCGGAGCGACACCGGTGAGCGCCTTGCGCAAACCGGCTGCGCCTCCCGACTTGAACGCGGCCGTCAGTTTGTCTGCCTCGGCCGGAGACATTTTGTGATTCACGGTCACCGTGACCGGTGCAGTCGCGGCGGCCCCTCCCGCGCCCTTCACGGCTGCGGTTGCCGTAAAGCTCTCTTTCGCGCTCTGCGCGAAGATCGCCGCGGTTCCTACCAGGAACGTCGCGCAGAGTACCCCCATAAATGTGACATGTCGCAGGCTCATAGGCTGGCTCCCTTTCTCAGGTCAGGCGCACGCCGTGCAGCACACGTACCAGCGTCCCGCGATGTCCTCAGTCGGATAGATCGAAGTGACGTTAGAGGTTTGGCAGGAACTCCGAGGCCCGACGTCGGTCGCGCATCTCCACTATCACGGAGAACCTACGGCATTGCGGAGCAGGCTTCCGTCGAATGTGGGCCGCGCGCGGGCAGCGTGGCAATGGTTTCGTAAGCCCACGGCGGTTTGCACTCGCATCGCCAGTGGCATGCGCCGTGCTGTTCCGTCGTGCATCGCCGTGCGTATTCGCTTCTTCGCCGTTCTCTGCTTCGCGATACTCGTGAGCGTGGCATTGGGCCTCGCCGGGCCGGTTGGCGCGGCGTCGCGAATCACCCGGAATCTTGCCGCCGTTCCGCAGGACACACATTCGGCCGGTGGAGCAGCCGCGACGGAAGAGCCCGCGGAACACACCCTGTCGCAGAAGGCCATCGAAATCGCGCGTCCGTTCGGGTTCCCGATTACCAATTCGATGGTCGTCACCTGGATCGTCGCACTCGGCTTGATTCTGTTCGCTCGCGTCGCGACGCGGAGCATGAACCAGGTGCCGTCGGGCGCTCAGAACCTGCTCGAGTGGCTGATTGAAGGGTTGTATGGGCTGCTAGAGAGCATCATCGGCGCGCACCTCGTGAAAAAAACGTTCTGGTTCTTCGGCTCCATCTTCATCTTCATTCTCGCGGCGAACTGGTTTGGCCTGATTCCGGGTGTTGGAACGATTGGCTGGGGTCACCCCAGCTCGCATGGTTTCGTGATTGAGGAACCACTCCTGCGCGGCGCGAACGCCGATCTCAATCTGACTCTGGCAATGGCGCTGATCTTTTTCGCCTGCTGGATTGTCTGGGCGCTTCAGGAAGTGGGCGTCCGCGGCGTCGCGAAGGAACTCTTCGGAATCAAGGGGGATGCGACCGGAGTCATGAAGATCCTGATGACGGCCGTGTTTCTCGCCGCGGGACTGCTCGAGATCGTGTCGATTCTCTTTCGCCCGATCTCTCTGAGCTTTCGGCTATACGGCAACATCTTCGCCGGCGAGAACATGCTCGAAACGATGTCGAGGATGGTTCCGGGACTCGGATGGCTACTGCCTATCCCGTTCTATTTCATGGAGCTCCTGGTCGGCCTGGTGCAGGCGATGGTGTTCATGCTTCTGACCGCCGTCTTCACGCTGCTCATTTGCCACCACGACGAACCGCAACCAGGCGTCGCACACGGCCATTGACCACGAATCAACATGGGCCACGGAAAAACACGGACCACGCAAGAACACGGGCCACGAATGAACACGGATGAACACGGATAGAGACGGTTCGGATCCCGGATCCCGGACAACGGATCCCGGAATCAACATAGAAAGGACAAGGAGATGACGGGAAGTTTACACGTCGGCCTGGCAGCTCTGGGTGCGGCGATTGGCGTCGGCCTGATCGGCATGGGAGCCTCGGCGGCAGTCGGGCGAAATCCCGGATCGTCGACCAAGGTCATGGTGCAATCGATCCTCGCGATCGCCTTCGCCGAAGCCATCGTGTTTTATGCCTTGTTTCTCGTCCGGTAATCGGAGTCACCGGATCAAGACTGCTGCGATGGAGTGAGCACCATGCTGGTTCTTGCGATGCAGGCCGCGGCCGGAGGTGGCCAGGCCGGAGAGATCGCGCGCACGTTTGGCGTTGACTGGCCGCATCTGATTTCCCAGAGCGTCAGCTTCGCGATCGTGTGCGGGGTCCTCTACGCGCTGGCGTACAAACCAATTCTGCGGATCCTCGAAGCACGACGCCAACAGATCGCCGCCGGACTCGCCAACGCGGAAAAGATCAAGGCTGAGCTCGCACGCATCGAATCGGAGCGGCAGGCGGTGCTCACCAAAGCGGGCGACGAAGGAAAACGACTGATCGACGAAGCCCGCGCCGCCGCGGCGCGGGTGCAGGCAGAAGAAACACAGAAAGCGCTCGCCTCGGCGGAACAGATTCTGGCGCGCGCACGGGAAGCCGCGGAACGAGACCACGCGCGAATGCTGGCGGAGCTGAAACACGAGGTCGGGCGGCTGGTCGTCCAGACGACGGCGTCGGTCACGGGAAAGATTCTGACGGCTGACGATCACCGTCGCCTTGCCGAGGAGACCGCCTTGCAACTTGCGGTGAGTTGAAGCCATGCGAGCCAGCAAGAAAGTGAAACGCACGGCGCGCGGGCTGTTCCGCCTGTGCCTCGTCGATGGCGCGTTGAACGGGGACCGGGCGCGTCAGGTCGCGCAGGCCCTCGCGCGCTCGCGACACCGCGGTTCGTTGCGCGTGCTGTCCGATTTTCAACGCCTCGTGCGGCTGGAGCACGACCGACATACGGCGCTCGTCGAGAGCGCCACGCCGTTGACGGAAAACCTGCGCCAGGAGATTCAAACGGGTCTCGCCCGAACGTATGGCGAGACGCTTGAAATGGCGTTCGGAGAGAACCCCTCGCTCATCGGTGGTATCCGCATCAGAGTGGGCAGCGACGTGTACGACAGCAGCATCCGCGCGAAATTGACGGCACTGGCATCGCGGCTTTGAGTCCGGGTCTAAAAGACCGGCACCAACAATTCTAGGCGCGCCATGTCCGCGGGGCGAAGCCCCCCGGATCAGTAACGAGGACCCAAACACATGGTTGACCTGCTTCAGGAGATCGAACAGCAAATCGCGGGCGCGAAGGCGGCGGCCGCCAGGCAGACGGTCGGTGTCATCCGTGAAATCGGCGATGGCGTCGCGAAGATTGAAGGCCTTGGCGATGCGATGCTCAACGAGATGCTCGATTTCGGTCACGGAATCACCGGCCTGGCATTGAATCTCGACGAGACCGAGGTCGGAGCCATCATCCTCGGCGATTACACGAAGCTGCAGGAAGGGGACGAGGTTCGCGGGACCGGGCGGCTGCTTCAGGTTCCCGTCGGAAAGGGTCTGCTTGGGCGGGTGGTGAACACGCTCGGCGAGCCGCTGGATGGAAAGGGACCGATCGAGAGCAGTGTGTCGTATCCCGTTGAAAAGCTCGCTCCAGGGATCATCAAGCGGCGGCCGATCGGTCAACCGGTTCAGACCGGAATCATGCCGATCGACGCCATGATTCCGATTGGCCGCGGTCAGCGCGAGTTGATCATCGGCGATCGCTCGACCGGCAAGACGACCATCTGCATCGACACGATCATCAGTCAGGCGCGTCTCAACACGGCCGCGGAAGCCGCAGGCGACAAGAGTTATCGACCGCTGTATTGCATCTACGTTGCCATCGGACAGAAGCAGTCCACGATCGCGCGGATTATTTCGACGCTCGAACAGGAAGGCGCGATGCAGTACAGCATCATCCTGTCTTCACCAGCGTCGGATTCCGCCGCGAGCCAGTATCTCGCGCCGTTTGCCGGCGCGGCGATGGGCGAATGGTTCATGGACAACGGCATGGACGCGCTGATTGTCTACGACGATCTGTCCAAGCACGCTGTCGCATATCGGCAGGTGGCGCTGGTGCTGAAACGGCCGTCCGGACGCGAGGCGTATCCCGGCGACGTGTTCTACCTGCACAGCCGTCTGCTCGAGCGCGCCGCACGCGTCGGTGAGCAATTCGGCAATGGATCCTTGACCGCGCTGCCGATCATCGAGACACAGGCCGGCGACGTGTCCGCGTACATCCCGACCAACGTCATCTCGATCACTGACGGCCAGATTTTTCTCGAGACCGACCTTTTCTACCAGGGCATCCGTCCGGCAATCTCGGTCGGCATTTCGGTCTCGCGCGTCGGCTCAGCGGCGCAGCTCAAGGCCATGAAACAGGTGGCCGGGCAACTCAAGGGCGATCTCGCCCAGTTCCGGGAACTCGCTGCATTCGCGCAATTCGGCTCGGAACTCGATGCCGCGACGCAGGCCAAGATCGACCGCGGCAAGCGGATCGTCGAGCTGTTCAAGCAGCAGCAGTACAAGCCCGTCCCGGTTGAAGTCCAGGTCGCCGTCATCTGGGCGGTCCAGAACGGATATGTGGACGATGTGCCGGTGGAACGGATCAAGGAATTCCAATCGCAGTGGACCGATTTTCTGACGACGCGCAAGGGTGATCTGCTGAAGAACATCCTCGAGCAGAAAGCACTCAGTCCGGAACTGACCGCGGCGGTGAAAGCAGCCGCCGATCAGTTCAAGCAGACGTGGAAAAAATAGCCGGCAGCTGATATGAACAGCCCTCGCGACCTCAGACGCCGCATCAAGTCCATCAGCGGCACCGCGCAGATCACCAAAGCCATGCAGATGGTGGCGGCGTCGAAAATGCGCAAGGCGCAACAGGCAGCGACCGATTCCCGGCCCTTTGCGCGGCTGTTGTACCGGATTCAGCGCTCCGCGACCGCTCACGCGCACTCGTTTACGCATCCGCTGCTCGACCGCCGCGAGGTCCGCAGACGCGCGGTCGTCCTGATCGCCGCCGACAAGGGCTTGTGTGGCGCACTCAACACGAACGTGTTCCGGCTCGCGTCGCAATTCGATCAGCGCACGACAGTGTTCATCACCGCCGGACGCAAAGCCGCCCAGTTCGTCGCCCGGACAGGGCGTCAGCTGGCCGCCGAATTCGCTTATGGTGATTCGCCGACGTTCGCAGAAGCACGCGCGATCGCCTCTCTCGCGCGTGACATGTTTGCGAAGGGTGAAGTCGATCAGGTTCAGATCGTCGCCACGAGGTTCGTCAACACGTTGACGCAGGAGGCCCTGGCGATCGAATTCCTGCCCGTCGGGCAGATTACCGGGCTGCAGATTCCGGGGGCCGAATCGGAAGACACGCTGGCAAGCGCCGCCGAACCGACATTCGAACCCAGCGCCGAGGCATTGCTCGGCTACCTGATCGACACATACCTCAATGTCTATCTCTACGTCGTGCTGCTGAATGCGAAGGCGAGCGAGCAGAGCGCCCGAATGGTGTCGATGAAGAACGCCACCGACAGCGCGGAGACCCTGATCAAGGACTTGAAACTCGAATACAACAAGTTGCGGCAGGGCAACATCACGAAGGAACTGCTGGAGATTGCGGGCGGACAGGCAGAGTGACTGGGAATTGGGGAATTGGTGAATTGGTGAATTGCAGCGAAGGAACGGTATGAACACTGGCAAAGTCGTTCAGGTCGTCGGACCGGTGGTGGACGTCGAATTTCCCGACGCGCTGCCGTCCATCTACAGCGCACTCAAAGTGGACTACACCGTGCTGGATCTGCCGGTGTCGCTGACGCTCGAAGTACAGCAGCATCTCGGCGACCGCTGGGTGCGCGCGATTTCGATGGCCGGAACCGAAGGTCTGAAGCGTGGTTTCAAAGTGACCGATACCGGGCAACCGATCTCGATGCCGGTCGGCGATGCCGTCATGGGGCGCGTCTTCGATGTCACGGGCAATCCGGTGGACGAGCGGGGACCGGTCAACGCCGACAAGTACTACCCGATTCATCGG
>DASTVZ010000058.1:0-30211 GCA_035758845.1 Vicinamibacterales bacterium | reverse complement strand
GTCCGGCGCTGACGAAGACGACCGCCTTGCGACCGGGAATTTTTTCGAGCGCGCGTAGCAGCGCTTCAAGTCCCGTCAGGCTCGTCATGACCTGGCGCTCGAGCTGAGTCGCGAGTTCCATCCCCTCGGCATAAATTTTTGCGGGGCAGTCAGGATCTTCCGGACACTCACGAGCCTGGATCTTGAGGACCGGATCCCTCTCCACCGCGGTCCCGCCATCTGCGGTGGGGTTCTGCGCATTTCGTGCCGCCGTCAGGAACGAATTGGGACTCGACATCTGGGCCGTGATGTCGACGATCTCCCATGGCCTCAGGTTGTAGTGCGTTCGCAGCGGATCTTTCTGGCCGGTCACGCGGCCGAGGCTGATCGAGATCGGCACGCGCTGCGTCGTCGGTCCGATTTGCGTTCCTCCAGGGTAGACGAAGAGTCCCACCCGGTCGCTGACATCGAGGTTCTGTACGAACTTCTGGGCGCCTTCGATCGGCCCGCGTTCGGCGCCGACTTCAAAGCTGCCCGCATCAACAGCGAGGACGAACGTACGGCCGCGCCCCTCCGGCGGCCGAGGCTCTGCCGGGTCGTCGGATGTCGCCATTTGTCCGACGAACTGCGCGGACACGACTTTGCGGCGCTGGCCGTTGATTGAAACCTGAAACGAGTCAGGACCGATACGCCCGATCGGATTCCCATCCGAGTCGACGACCTGGACGTCGACGGCGATGACGTCGACCGTGCTGCGGAACACCGTCTGCGCCGACACCGCGACGACGCAGACTGCTGGGAGCGCCGCTCCGAGCAAAACCCGTAAAAGGTGGCTGGCACCTTTCCCGGAAAGGTGCCAGCCACCTTTTACGAAAGGCGCCAATGGCGGCGAGCTCTTGATCCTCTCCAAACCCGGCCTGGTAAAAAAGGTGCCAGCCACCTTTCCGGGAAAAGTGCCAGCCACCTTTTACCGTCCCTGACCTGCTTCGTAGACGTGCAGATTGCTGATCGCCCAGTTCGGCGCATTGTCGACAGTGTCGGTCTGCGTGACGCGCGCGAACTTGGCGCGCGTTGGCGCAAACGTGATGGACGTGTGTCCGCCGGTGCCTTTCCCTTCGACGACGGCCTTACCCCACTTCGCGCCGTCCATCGACAGCTCGAGACGATACCCGCGCGGATAGGGCAGCGCCGGCGGCGTTGCCGACGCCCCGCCACCTCGTCCGGCGCCGCCGCCGCGTCCGCCTGGTGGAGCCGGTGCATCGAATTCGATCTCGGTCAGCATCGCCGGCTGCGCTAGTTCGATCTGGAACCACATGCCTGACGTCTGTGGTGTCGCCGACGTCCAGCCGCGGGTTGTCAACGCGGATGCCGCGGCATCAGGGTTGTGACTTGCCGATAACTTCCATGACGTTGCCGTTTCCACTCGCCGCGGCAGTGTTGGTTCCAGCTCGCGCAGGGTCCATGGATTTCTGCGTCCGGCAGTTGCGGCCCGCACACGGGCGACGTCAGCAGTCGTGACGATGCCGCCGGCATTCCCGAAGCTCGAACGCACGTACGATGCAATATTCGCGATCCACGCATCGGTGTTCGTCCCCATCGGCTGCATGATCGCCGCCGACGATTCCGAGCCTTCGCCGAGAGGCCCCGTCAGTCCTTTGAGCAGCACCTTGATGACGTAGTCGCGGTGACTGTTGACCCGCGGGGATCCCGCCAGCGGCGGCGCCATCATCGCACCGGGCGCGCCGCCTGCGACTGGCGTGCCGCGTCCATCAGCCGCATGACAACTGGAACAGAGCGATTGATAAGTCGCGCTCCCATCCTCGATCGATTTCAACTCGTCGGGACTCATCGTTGCGCTCCCTGCGACGGCAGGTGCGGGACGCATCAGGAAATCGCCGATCTCTTTAATGCCGCGCGCCTTGTTGGCCGCCTGCGTCGCCTGGACGATGTCGGCGAGGTCGGCGGCTTTGAACTGTCCGAGCGTGAGCAAGGCCTGAATCGCGACGTCGGTGTCGGCATCCTTGGTCAACGCGCGATAGTCGGCATCCAAGGATCGATTGCCCGCCTTGAACAGCGACTCGCTGGCGCGGATCCCCTGAATACGCATGCGCGGATTTGGATCTTTCATCTGTTCGCGAACCAGTGCCGGATCGAGTGCTCCGAGTCCTTCGAGCGTCCACATCGCATGGAACCGCGCCAGCATGTTGTTCGAGCTCCGCGTCAGTTCTTGCAGTGAGGGAACAACGGATTTGTCCTGTCTCAACACCAGCAACCGCTGCGCCGTGTCGCGCCACCAGCCATTCGGATTGGTGAAGTGCGAAACCAGCTGCGCGGAGGGTTCGTCGTTCATGCGCGGCCAGGTTCGACCGAGTTCGATCGGCGGCACGGCCGGCTGACCGCCGCCTCCTTCCGCCTCGCCAGCGGGCACACCGTCGTAGCGGAGCCGCCACACGCGGCCGTGGTTGATCACTTTGTCAAGCTGGTACTGCTGAATCTTGTAGCGGAGATACGTGCCGCGCGCCGTCCAGTTCGCGTCCTGGATGATGCCGTGGTACATGTCGAGGATGTAGATCGCGCCGTCCGGTCCTTGTTTGATGTTGACCGGGCGGAACAGCGGATCGCTGCTGATGATGAACTCTGATCCGGGATACGCGTTCCGGACCTGCGTGAGCCCTTCGGTCTTGACGATCTTCGAGCGGCGAATGAATCGCCCCACCGGATCGGCGAACAGGAGATCGCCATTCAGATCCGCGGGATAGCGATCGCTGCGGACGATCTCGGGTCCGGTTGTCGATGTGAAGTGACTCAAGCTGCCCGCGGGCATCCTCACGCGCGGCAGCCCACCTTGCATATCGCCAATGCCGGGGGCCGGGTAAGGAATTTCGTACCCCGTTTCCCATTGATCGTTCACGAGGAACGCGCCGTACTGAATCGGAATCTGAAAGTTCGCGGGACCACGTTCGCCAGCCGCGTTCACCAGCCAGATTTTCCCGTCGTCGTCCATCGACATGCCCCACTCGGCTCCCGGCGGGCCGGAGGGTTCGCGCAAAATGCCGCGCGGCGTCCATCGGAATCGAAACGGGTTGTAGGTGCTGTAGATCCAGTTGTCGAGCGCCCACACGAAGCCGCTCTGCGCCTGCTGAATGTTGCCGCTGCGTCCGTTGCCGACGCCCGTGTAGAAGACTTTGCGCTGGTCGGCGACACCGTCCCCGTTGGTGTCGGTCAGGAGCAGCACGTCGTCTGAATGCGTCTCGTTGGTGAGAATGCCCTTGTCGAGCGGGAGAATCATTCGCGGGAAGAGCAGGTTGTCGGCAAACAGTGTGTGTTTGTCGAAGACGCCGTCGCGTTTCGTGCTCTCGTGCAGGCTGATGCGGCTGATTGGTTCGTGCTGCCGGCCGGCATCGACATCGAGCATGTAGCTGCGCTCTTCCGCGATGTAAAGGCGGCCATTGCCGTCGAATGCCATCACAGCGGGGCTGATGATCGTCGGATCGGACAGCACTAACTCGAGTTTGTAGCCGGGCGGCAGAATGAATCGTTTTACCTGTTCTTCCGGCGTCAACGCGACAACCGGCGCCTTGGGACCGTAATCCCCGCCGACGTTCGCCGCATCACTCAAGCCCGGTCCGCCCGCGCGATTGCCTCCCGCCCCTCGCCCCGCCTCGCCGCGCCCGCCTTGGCCGCGTCCTTGTGCCGGTGGCGTTCCGGCTGCCGGGTTTTGTGCATCATCGATACGCGCCGATGGACGTGGACCGGCTACGACCAACGCGATCGCGGCGATTAGAACGAACCACAGCGTGCGAGTTGGCATGCGCAAGAAAGGCTCCTTCATCCCTGGCACACCTCTGTTGATACGAACGGCCGAGAACCGCGTCATTATCCGCGATTTGTCAAAAAATCCTTTTCCCTTTTCCCTTTTCCCTTTTCCCTTTTGATATAACTCCCGCCACATGTGGCAGCACAACTACGAACCCGTAGGCGGCAGTCTGGCTGTATCGGCTTTGGCGGCGGCAGTTCCTATCGTCGTCTTGTTCTCGATGCTCGGGATTCTGCGGAAGCCCACCTGGATGGCCGCCGCGAGCGCGCTGGCGTCAGCGTTTGTCGTCGCGCTCGCCGCCTATGGCATGCCCCTGAAACTTGCGGTCATGTCAACCATCTTCGGCGCGGCCTTCGGCATTTTTCCCATTACGTGGATTTGCTTCGGCTCGATCCTCTTGTATCGGCTTGCCGTCGACACCGGAAAGTTCGAGATCATCAAAGACTCCGTCGGTGGCCTGACCAACGATCGACGGCTTCAGGCGATGTTCGTCGCGTTTTCGTTCGGTGCGTTCATCGAGGGGGCCGCGGGATTCGGCGCGCCAGTTGCCGTCTCCGGTGCCATGCTCGCGGGGCTCGGTTTCTCTCCGTTCTACGCTGCCGGAATCTGTCTGCTCGGCAACACGACGCCTGTCGCATTTGGATCGCTCGGGATACCGGTGACGACGCTCGCCAACATCACCGGGTTGCCGCTGCTTTCGCTGAGCGCGATGATCGGCCGGCTCTGTGCCATGGTGTCGCTCTTCATCCCCGGTTACCTCATAGTGGTGATGAGCGGTCCGAAGCGCGCGCTCGAAGTTCTGCCAGCCATCATTGCCTGCGGCGTCTCGTTTGCGGGCATGCAGTTCTACGTTTCCAACTACTGGGGACCCGAGCTGACCGACATCGCCAGCTCGCTGACGTGTATCGGCGTGATGGTCCTCGTTCTAAAGATGTGGCAGCCCGCGCGCATTCTCAGGCTTGACGGAGACACGCCGGTTACCGCCGCTCCTCGCTCGCACTCGACCGGTGAACTCGTCGCGGCATGGTTGCCATACATGTTGCTGGTCGCGTGCGTGCTCGTCTTTGGCGCACCAACGATCAAGGCGGCGATGAACCGATGGACAGATAGCCTCTGGCCGGCATTTCTGCCGAAGAGCGCCACGGTTCTCAACGGGCTGCTCGTGCCCGGGCTTCACAACGCGATCACCCGCATTCCGCCGGTGACCGCGAAACCGTCGCCATATGCCGCTGTTTACGAACTGAACTGGCTCAGCGCAGCGGGTACGGCGTGCCTCGCGGCGGCCATCCTCGCTGCCCTGATGCTCCGGGTATCCCCGCGGCAATTTGCCAGGACTTACACGGCAACCTTCCAGCAACTGGCGCTGCCGATGGTCACGATCTCCTGCATGCTCGGACTCGCGTATCTGATGAACTACTCTGGGATGACCTCAACGCTGGGACTGGCGCTCGCGGCGACCGGCTGGGCTTTTCCGTTCTTCAGCGCCACTCTGGGGTGGCTCGGCGTCTTTCTCACCGGCAGCGACACCTCGGCAAATGCGCTGTTCGGCAACCTGCAGGTCGTGACGGCGAATGCCTTGAGCATCAATCCAGTGTTGACCGCGTCGGTCAACTCCGCCGCTGGCGTCGTCGGCAAGATGATTTCACTCCAGAGCATCGCCGTCGCCGTCGCCGCAACGGGAATGACAACGGCTGACGAGAGTCGGCTCTTTCGATTTACGATCAAGCACAGCATCCTGCTGATGATCGTCATGGGCATCATTGCGATGTTGTATGCGTACGTGTTTGAAGAGTTCGTGCCTCACTAAAAGCAAAATGTGGCGACTGCCCCCGCGAGGCGCGAAGCTGCCGAGCCAGAAGGCGTGGAGGTGGGGCCCCACGCCAGTAAGAAATGCAGACAGGTTGTCGATATGACCACGACCACTGAAACTTCCACCCGCACCGACTGGTACAAAGTCAGCAACATCGACGACGTGGCATCGCCGGCCTTGCTGATCTATCCCGACCGCGTCGAAGAGAACATCCGCCGGATGATTCAGATTGCCGGCGGCGTCGATCGTCTCCGGCCGCACATGAAAACGAACAAGCTGCCTGAGGTCATCCGCATGCAGATGGCGCAGGGCATCATGAAATACAAGTGCGCGACGATTGCGGAAGCGGAGGTTGCCGCGGCGTGTTCTGTCCCTGATGTGTTGCTGGCCTACCAGCCGGTCGGTCCGAACGTTCAACGGCTCATTCAGCTGGTGAAGAAGTTTCCGTCGACGAGATTCTCGGCTCTTGTGGACGATCGCGGGGCAGTCGAGGCACTCTCGCGAGGCGCGTCCGCGGCGGGCGTGACGCTGGACCTCTTTCTCGATCTCGATTGCGGCATGCACCGTACCGGTATCGCGCCTGGGCCTGACGCTGTCGCGCTCTACCAGCTGATCGCGCGATCCCCCGGACTGCGCGCCGCAGGTCTCCATGTCTACGATGGCCACATTCGCGATAGCGATCTGGCGCGCCGCGCCGCCGCATGCGACGCGGCATTCGCTCAGCTCGAATCGGTCCGCAAACAGCTCGTCGACTCCGGCCTCCAGGTTCCGCTGATCGTCGCCGGTGGGACGCCGACGTTTCCGATTCACGCGAAGCGATCGGGAGTGCAGTGCAGTCCCGGCACGAGCGTGTTCTGGGATCTCGGCTACGAAACCCTGTTGCCCGATCTCGACTTCCTCCCGGCGGTCCTCGTGCTGACTCGGGTCATCAGCAAACCGTCGGATCGCATTCTGTGCCTGGACCTCGGGCACAAGGCGATCGCGTCAGAGGGACCGCATCCGCGAGTCGAGTTCCTCAGTCTTCCCGACGCTCGAGCCACCGGTCACAGTGAGGAACATCTCACGATCGAAACTGAGCACGCGGGTGACTATCGAGTTGGCTCGACGCTGTACGGCATCCCGTGGCACATCTGTCCGACAGTGGCGTTGCACCAGGAGGCAGTAGTGATCAGGAATGGGCGCGCCGAGGAGCGCTGGCAGATCGTTGCGCGGGCGCGCACGATTACCGTCTGATTGCAGAATGCGGACTGTGGATTGCTGATTTTCTGAATGCGGATTGTGGATTGAGATTGCCCATTGTCGATTGAGCACTGGCGCCCCAATCGACAGTCCGCAATCTCAATCCGCAGTCGCCAATCTCAATCGGCAGTCAGCAATCACCCAAATCTGCAATCATCAATCCGCAATCAGCAATCGTTACGTGACGTTGAGAGTCTTCAGGAACGCGACGCTCTTGACGGTCAGCTCCCAGTTCTGCTCGACGAAGTAGTTCTTCACCCCGGCGGTCTTGGCGTTCGTGAACACCTTCACCCAGTCGACCGTGTCCTCGCCGAGGGCGAGCCCACCGCCGCTACCCTGACCGCCCGCGCCGCGGCCACCGCCGCGCCCGCCGCGCCCGCGCCCTTCGGCGGCGGCTGCCAGCTCCTCGGGCGTCGGTTTGACCGTCAACTGGCCGGCACGCGACGGCGCCATGCCTTGCGTCGTGTCCACCCCCTGGAGATGCATCGAGATGAATCGGCCGGGGTGATTGGCGAAGTAGATGATCGGATCGCCAACGGTCCTCATCGACGACATCTGGAACTGCATCTTCACCAGATCGGGATCCAGATACTCGAGGAGAACCGGATACGTCAGACGCCCATCCTCGAGCCTCGAGTTGCAGAAACCTTCGTTGTGCAGTGCCTGCTGCAGGCCGGCCTTTCTGGCGACGGCGCCGATCTTGTTGTATTCATCGGCCGCGCGTTTGACTTCGTCGATGCTGGTGACGCCGTTCACCACTCTGCCGCCGAGGTCCGCCGTGCTCATCTGGGTCATGCCGATCTGTTGCGCCCACTCGATCTGCTTGGCGTGATCGTTCCGCAGCGCGTTCATCTGGAAGTGTGCGCTGATGCACTTCATCCCGTTGTCGTCGAGGATCTTCCTGGTCTGCTTCCCGTCAGCGAGGTTTTTGTACTCGTTGTAGGTCGGGTTGCAGAGTTCGATGACCTCGATGCCCAGCGCCTTCATGTCCTTCAGCAGTCCGGCGAAGTCGTTGTCGACGATCCGCTGGCGATGCGGATAGGTCTGGCTCCCGATCGGGAGCCCCAGCGGACTGGCCTGCAGCTTCAGTCCGCCCGCGGCAAGGAACCCGGCGACCGCGGCGCCCGTTCCGGTCTTTTGGAAGAACTCACGTCTCGTGATCACATTCATCGCCGGCTCCTTGCGGCAGATGGTTATGCCTTCAGGTTCTTCAGGTACGCGACGCTTTCCTTCGTCAACTCCATGCTCTGCTCGACGAAGTAGTTCTTGACGCCGCCGACCTTCGCCGCCTTGAACGTCTTGACCCAGTCGATCGTTCCCTGACCCACCGGTTTCTGCGGCCGTCCGCCTCGTCCGCGTCCGCGCCCCGCCGGCGCATTCGGATCCGGTGGTGGTGGAGGAGGCACCGGCGCGTTCATGTCGACGTCCTGGACGTGCATCGAGATGAAGCGGCCTGGATACTTCGTGAAGTAATCGGCGCCGACGAGCCCTGACGAAATCGTCGACATCTGGAACTGGAACTTCACGAGCTTCGGATCGAGCAGCTCGAACAGCGTGTCATAAACACGCTTGCCGTCGACCATCGCCAGCTCAAAGCCTTCGTTGTGCAAACCTTGCTGGATTCCTGCCTTTGCGGCGACGCCGCCGATCTTGTTGTATTCATCGGCGGCTTTCTTCACGTAATCCATGTCCACCGGCGCCTGGTTGGGGGGCATGCCGAGGGTGGCCGTGATCATCTGGGTGATGCCGATCTCCTTTGCCCACTCGATACTTTTCTCCTGAGTATTTCGAAGCTCCGTCATGCTGAAGTGGGCGCTCTCGCACTTGAGGCCATGGTCGGCGATGATCTTCTTCGTCTGCTTGGCATCCGAGAGGGTGGCAAATTCCTTGTAGCCGAGCGCGGAGCACAGCTCGATGCGCTCGACGCCGATCTCCTTCAGCGTCTTGAGCAGGTCAGGGAATTTTCCGTCGACGATCATCTGGCGATGCGGATACGTCTGGCTCCCGATCGGAAGCCCCAGCGGATTCGCATAGAGCTTGTCAGCCGTTACGGTCAGGATTCCAACAACCGCTGCATCCGCTCCTGCCTTTTTGAAGAAGTCTCGTCGTGATATGTCCGCCATCGGTGGCTCCTTCTTTTACGGATGTTCAAGAAACTTGAATTCAAAAAACCTGAAAATGTCGGTTTTCAGTTTTACGTTTTTGGTTTTAGGTCTTGGTTTTAGGTTTGGTTTAAGGTCTCTGTTTCAAGTTCTCGTTCCAACCTCAAACAAAAACCAACTAAAAACGAGGAACCAACAACTATGACCAAAAACCAAAAACTGCGACCAAAAACCAAAAACTAGAAACCCAAAACCAAAAACCAAAAACTCAAAACTGACAAGAATCGTTCGTTACAGTTCCCGTACCCGAATATTCTTGTATTTGACGCTTCCTGCAAATCCGCCCGACTCACCGGCCGGCGGCCACTGGAAGGTGATTGGCGCCGCCTCTTTCCAGGTTGCTTCCGCGGGGTCGGTCGGGTCATCGGTCACGTCGCTGATCTGCTTTCCGTTCAACCACACTTGCAGATGCGTTCCCTTGAACGAGATGCGCACGTGATTCCAGTCCCCCTTCTTGCGAATCGCCGGGAACTGATCGCAGTCTTCGAGATAGCCTGGCTTGCTGCCACAGTCACCCGACGACAGCCAAAGGACATTACCCCGAATCGCCTGCGGCGTCGTCCGATGCACCACGATGCCGATGTATTCCCCGGCTTCGCGACGTCCGAGATTCAGTTGATAGGCGGTGCGTAGGGTGACGCCGCTATTGAATGTGCACGTTTTGTCTTCGCTGAGATTCGCCTGCTTCTCTCCAAGCTTCGGCGTGCACTTGGTGCCGGCTTCTGCCAGCTGGAAATCGAACTCGAGCTCGACGTCCTTGAACTTGTCGACGGTCGTCAGGCTGCCGCTTCGCTGCCCTTCGGGAGGCGGCACGCTCGTGATGATGCCGTTGTCCACTTTCCAGCCGCGCTCTTCCGGTTTGGTCGAAGCCGGTGCCGGCGGCGTCGCCGGGGCCTGGGTGCCAGGGCCCGCGGCGCGTCCGCGTCCGCCCCCCGTCACTGTCCAGCCGGTAAAGTCTATACCGTTGAAGAGCGGTTTCCACGCGCCTGGAGACTGCGCGTTGACGGTCAGCGCTGTCGTCAGAAGAAATCCAGCAGAACCCATGATAATCAGACCGCTCGCGGCGCCGACTCGCTTCAAGAGGGATGTCATGCGTGAATGCCTCCCGGTTTGGCGCATAGCATCTAATAAAAAGGGAAAAGGGAAAAGGGAAAAGGCAAAAGGGGCTGCTCAGATCCCGGATCCCGGAAAACGGATCTCGGCAGGATTTAGAGAGGATATACTCCCACGTTTATGAGCATCCTCAAGCGGAGTGATTTCGTGTGGGGCGCGCTGTTCGGAGGAGCGTTCCTTGCCAGAACCGCGCTCGACTGGTTTGTTCCGACACAGGATTTCTCGGTTCGTTCCGCAATCTCGACCTACGTCGGCATTGGCCTGCTTCTCTTCACCGGATTCTGGTCTGCGTGGCGATCCGGTTCGTTGGCTTCAGGCACGATGTCCGCGGCCGTCGCGGCAATCATCGGCGCGATCGTCAGCGTGGTTGGCGCCGCCGCCATGCTCGCGGCCTTTCACGATGGGCGAACCCTTGCCGCAATTAATGGAAGCGGCGGCCTGGGTGAAGTGTTCATACTGCCCATCATGATGGTCATTCCTGCCCTGATTCTCGGCACGCTTGGTGGCGCTCTCGGCGCCGCGGCCAACGCGAGGGTCCGAATCGATCCTGTCTGACTCACCGGAGTTTCGCCCATGAGAAAACTTTTCTATCCGGGGATCTGTGGCGCGGCTGTGCTGGCGTTGTCCGTGACGATGATGGGGGCGCGGCAGGCGGGGGGCAATGCGGTCCCGATCGATGGCGACGACATCGGCGGCGTGGTGACGAGCAGTAAAGGTCCGGAAGCGGGCGTCTGGGTTGTCGCGGAAACGAAAGAATTGCCGACCGGCTTCATTCGCGTCGTCGTCACCGACGACCGCGGCCGGTATGTCGTGCCCGATTTACCGAAAGCGACCTACCAGGTATTCGTGAGAGGGTACGGCCTGGTTGATTCGCCGAAGGTGCAGGCGACGCCGGGCAAGCCGTTGAATCTCACCGCGGTGATCGCGCCGGACCCGCGCGCGGCGGCCGAGTACTACCCCGCCAACTACTGGCTCTCGCTGCTGAAGATTCCCGACAAGAGCGAGTTTCCAATCCAGGAGCAGGGAGCCACCGCTGGCCGCAGCCAGGGTGAATTCCTGAAACAGGTGAAGACGGACGGCTGCATGTCGTGCCATCAGCTCGGGAACAAGGCGACGCGTGAGATTCCTCCGAGCCTCGGCAAGTTCGACTCGTCCGTGGCTGCATGGGCGCGCCGCGTCGCGTCGGGACACGACGGCTCGCAGATGGATAACCAGATGGGCCAGCTCGGTCGTCAGCGCGCCCTGAAGATGTTCGCTGACTGGACCGATCGCATCGCCGCTGGCGAGTATCCGAAAGAAGCGCCGCCGCGGCCGCAGGGCCCGGAGCGCAACCTCGTGATCACGCAGTGGGACTGGGCCGATCCGCGCGAGTACTTCCACGACGTCATCGCGAGCGACAAGCGCAACCCGACAGTCATGCCCTACGGTCCGGTGTACGGGCTGCACGAGAACTCGTCCGATCACCTGACCATCCTGGATCCGGTCAAGAATTCGTGGACCCAGGTCGACATTCCACACAATCCGCAGGCGCAGTTGAATCCACCGGGCGGAGCGATGCCGAATCCATCGCCGTACTGGGGTCAAGAGATCATCTGGAACCAGGTGACGAGCGGCCACAGCAACGAGATCGATCAGAAGGGCCGCGTGTGGAACACGACTCGAACCCGGACGGCGGCGGAACTTCCCGCGTACTGCAAGGAAGGATCGAGCAATCCATCGGCGAAGGTGTATCCAATCGGCGGCGGAGGACGCGGAGGCGGCGGACGTCAGTACACCGTCTACGATCCCAAGACCAAGAAGATCGAAATCGTCGACACGTGCTTCAGCACGTTCCACCTGAACTTCGACAACGATCCTGACAACACGATCTGGAGCGGCGGCGGCGGTCTCGTCGGCTGGGTGAATACGAAGGTCCTCGATGAAACGCACGATGCCGGCAAGGCTCAGGGCTGGGTGCCGCTCATCGTCGACACCAATGGGAACGGCAAGCGTGACGCTTACGTGGAGCCCAACGAGCCAGTCGATCCCGCAAAGGACAAGCGGATTGGCTCCAGCTTCTATGGCGTGATGCCGAGCCCCGCTGATAACTCGGTCTGGGGATCATTCCTCGGTTTCCCGGGCGGGCTGGTGCGCATGGATCCCGGCGCGAATCCGCCGGAGACGGCGATGGCGGAGATCTACATGGTGCCGTGGAATGAACCAAAGGCCTCGGCGCAAGGATTCTCGCCGCGTGGCATGGATGTCGATCGCGACGGCGTCGCCTGGACGGTGCTTGCCAGCGGCCACCTTGCCAGCTTCGATCGTCGAAAGTGCCAAGGACCACTGAATGGTCCGACTGCCGCGGAAGGAAAATTGTGCCCCGAAGGTTGGACGCTCTACACGGTCCCTGGACCGAATTACCCGGGGAACACGGACGCGGCGGCGACCGATTCGAACTATTACAACTGGTCCGACAAATTCAATTCGCTCGGCCTTGGTGAGAACGTACCGATCGCGACCGGCAACGATTCGGGTGCGCTGCTCGCGCTCGTCAACGGCAAGTGGGTCGTGCTCCGGGTTCCGTATCCGCTCGGGTTCTACGCGAAATCGGTCAACGGTCGCATCGACGATCCGAAGGCAGGCTGGAAGGGCAGAGGTCTCTGGACAGGCTGGTCGAACCGTAATCCCTGGCACAACGAAGGGGGGAAAGGAAAGTCCAGCATGGCGATCCACTTCCAGATGCGTCCGGATCCGTTGGCGAAGTGAATTCGAACTGGTTTCAAAGCCGTCACAGGCCCCTCGTGCTCGTACTTGTAACCGTGTGTCTTACGGCAGGTGTGATCGCACGGCAGGCGACGGCAAAGGGTGATCCTGAAGCGGCGAAGATGAAGAACCCGATCGCCGCGACGCCGGAGTCGATCGCTGCGGGACAGAAGCAGTATCAGACCCTCTGTGCCGGCTGTCACGGCAAGGACGCAAAGGGTGGCATCACGATCTCGGTCATCGAAGATCGCGGCGGTAATCAGCCTCCGGATCTCACCGACGAGAAGTGGGATCATGGTTCGAGCGACGGCGAGATCTTTACGGTCGTGAAGAAAGGGATCGGTCCTGACTTCTTCATGGCGCCGTGGGATGGGCGCGTCAGCGACGAGGAGATCTGGAACATGGTCAACTACATCAAGTCGCTGTCGCGGCAGAAATGAACAAGGCGGCGGTGTTCGTCGCGCTCGTGCTCGGAGCCATCATCGGTGGCATGGCGGTCGAGTACTGGATGACGCGGAATGTTCCCGCGCCAGCCGCGCAGCAGCAGGCTCCGACGGGCGCGGCCGCCGCCGATGTCACATTCCTCAAGAGCATCGTCCCGACGCAGTCCCATTCGATGATCGATGTGGGATATCACTGGAGCAACCTGTGGTTTGCCGCCGACAAGAAGCACTGGACACTCGCGCGATATCTAATTGGCGAAGCACGGCAGTCAATGCGGTGGACCGTCCTTCTGCGACCGGTGAGACAGTTGCCCGACGGGAAAACGGTTGACGTGAGAGGAATCTTTACCGCCGTTGATATGAGCGCTTTCGCGGCCGTGCAACTTGCGGTCGAGGACGAGGATCACGCCGCATTTGTCAGTTCCTACAAGAGCGCACTCGAAGCCTGCCACTCCTGTCACGTCTCCTCGGGGCTGCCTTACCTGCGGCCGGTCGTGCCAACCTCTCCGGCGTCGACGCTGATCAGTTTCGAGCCCCCGCCAAAGTAATCACGCATGACGGTTTTGGACTCGTCCGGGACGCGTCGCGCCGCGAGGGCCATAGATCGCCGATCCTTCCTCAGGATGTCGGCGGCCGCGGCCTCTCCATTCGTCCTGCGATCGCAGGCGCGTGGCGCTGCGACCGATCCGGTGGTCGTCGTCGGTGCAGGCCTCGCGGGACTTCGCGCGGCGGAGGTGTTGCGAAAGGCGGGCGCGCCAGTCGTGGTGCTCGAAGCGCGCAGTCGTCCCGGCGGCCGCGTCTACACGATCCGCGCTCCCTTCGCCGAGGGTCTCTACGCGGAGGCCGGCGCGATACGGATTCCGCCTCTGCACGAAACGGTGGTGCAGCTCGCGAAGGAGTACAGTCTCAATCTCGTGCCGTTCGAATCGTTGAATGGATCCGCGCTGGTGACGATTGGGAACGTGACGGCGAGACTGCCGGACGACTTGAAGAGAGCGACGACGACACTTGGATTGAAACCAGAGGAAGACGGACTGACACAGGCGGCGTTGTTGCAGCGCTACGTCACGGATCTGCCGTCTGACATTGGCGAGGTGAAGCCGTCTGCTGATGCCTATGAGAGGTGGCGCAGCTACGATCAGGTGACGTGGCCTGACTGGTTGCGCTCGCGCGGTGCATCGGACGGTGCGGTCAGGTTGATGACGCTTGGCGGCGACTCGCGCGAGTTGTCGGCGCTTTACGTGCTGCGCCAATTTGCGCTGCTGCACAATGTGAATCAGTTCTACAAGATCCATGGCGGGATGGATCAACTGCCGCGCGCAATGGCCCGGTCGCTGGGCGCGATCGTCCGCTACAACGCGGCACTGGTCGGGATCGACCAGAGCGATGGCGCGGTGCGGCTCGACTACCTGGAGCGCGGACGCAGGAAAGCCGTGCGTGCGAGCCGCGTGATTCTGACCGTTCCGTTTGCGGCCTTGCGCGCGATTGATATCCAGCCGCGGTTTTCAGAACAGAAAGCGCGAGCGATCGCGGAGCTTCCGTATTTTCCTGCGACGCGTCTGCTTTTCCAGTGCCGCACGAGTTTCTGGCAGCAGCAGGGACTGAGCGGCACGGCACGCAGTGATGCGCCCGCCGAAATGTGGGACTGCACCTACGATCTTGCAGGCACACGCGGCATCCTCGGGGCGACCGTCGGCGGCGAGATTGGTCGAAACGTCGCCGGCATGGCGCGCGCCCGCGCGATCGCACACGGCCTGGTGATTGTCGGCCGTACTTTTCCGGCGGTTCGTACGTCCTTCCAGACGGGCTCAGTGTATCGTTGGGTCCGGGACGCATGGGCAGGCGGCGCATTCGCCGTCTTTCATCCCGGGCAGATGTCGACGTTCATGCCGGAGATTGCGAAATCAGAGGGACGGGTCCATTTCGCCGGCGAGCACACCTCGACGTGGATGGGATGGATGCAGGGAGCCCTGGAATCGGGCGAGCGGGCGGCCGCTGAAGTGCTGGAGGCCAAGTAGAATGCGGAAAATTTCGATTTTTGATTGCTGATTGCTGATTGAGGCCGAAATGCTGAATGCTGACTTCTGAATGCTGCATTAAGGATGTAGGGCGCCGTCTTTAGACCGCGCCAATTCAGCAATCAGCAATCAGCAATTTCAGTGATCGCTCACATGATTCAAGTCTTACTCGTTCTCCATGTGCTCGTCGGCGCGGCACTGCTCGGCGCGATTACGCATCAGTCGTTCAGTGTTGCCCGCAGGCCTACGGCACCAGGACGTTCATTCGTCGATCGCTTCCGCGGCGTGAATTCGCCCACCTTTACCAACGTCACCGTGCTGCTCTTCTTCGCCAACGTCGTGCTCGGTGGTTTGCTGTACCCACAGTATCGCGTCGAGGTGCGGCCGACGCTGGAGGATCTTCAGTTACGAGCGGCGAACGGCGTCTTTGAAACGAAGGAGCACTTTGCGGCGGTTGCGTTCGGCCTGCTGCCCGCGTACTGGCTCGCGTGGCGCCCTCCACTGCTGCCGGCGCGCGCCGACACGCGCAAGTACCTCACCTGGATCCTCGCCTTCGTCGCGTGGTGGAGTTTCGTTGTCGGTGAACTGCTGAACAACATCAAGGGGTTGTTCCCGTGATGCCGTCGGCCCGAATGAATGTGTTTTCGATCGTCTTCGGCGTCGCCTACATGGGACTGTTCTTCTGGAGCGAGCGGTATCACACGGCACTCTTTCGCTATTACCCGGTGCTGAAATCCTTTTCGCGAGAAGATCTGCCACTCGAAGAAGCTGGCCCCGCGATCCTGTGGTACAGCTGGTTGTTCGGCGCGGCGGTGATCAGCTCGGTCGCCGCGCTCATCGTGCCGCGGTCCATGGCCGAGCGGATCGGTCAGGTGTGGGTGTGGGGAGTTCCCGCGGCGTTGCTGATCGTGATCATTGTTTATGAGCGCAGGTGGTTTTACTGAGCTTAGAACTGAAATGCTGAATGCTGCATTCTGAATGCTGAATGGCGCGGTCTTCAGACCCTGCCCATTCAGCAATCAGCATTCAGCAATCAGCAATTTCAGCGTTCAATTCAACAGCTTCATATACGCGACAATATCCGCCTGATCCTGCGCCGTGAGCTTGATGAACCCGGCGGTCACGAAGTCGAAGAACCGGGCGTAGTGCGCCGCGACATCCTCGAGAGTCTTGGCCGAGTTGTCGTGGAAGTACGGCGCTGTGCGGCTGATTCCACGGAGTGCCGAGATCTTGAACGCGTTCACGTGCTCGAGCGTTGGATCGTTCTGCGGAATCACGCCGGTGATCAGCGCGCGTCCGGGATCAGAACTGATCAAGTGGAATTCGTCCGACTTGTCCTTGTTGAAAATGAACTCTCGCTCACCTGCTCGGTGGAACTCCGAGACGCCAACGCTGATGAAACGTTGTCCGGCGGGAATTGGCGCCGGAGACGGTATGAACAGCTTCGCGAACTCGTTGGTCTGATTCAGTAGCGGCCCGCTGTGGCAGTGCGAGCACAGTCCGGGTTTCAATCCGTCCGTCGGGTCCGGCGGCACGTCTTCGAAGAAACGTCGTCCGCGTTTTTCCGATTCGGTCTCCCCTTCTGGCAATACCGGGGGTGCGCCTCGCTCGAGCGCGAATCGGCGGACCTCCGATGAACTGAAGAATGCATTGGTCTTCTGGAACGCGGCGATCGCGTTCAATGCCGCAATGTCTGGAACTGCGCCTTGCGCGTGGTCCTGGATCGCACCGCTGGCCTGAGATTCCAGGGTCGGCTGGCGGCCATCCAGCATCAATATGGGATCCAACGCCGGTGTGTTCAATGTCGTTGGAATCCCGCGCGCGATAACGACCGTCCTCGCTGTAGGGTCGTCCGCGAGCTGAACGTTATCAGCCATGCGAATCGTCATCAAGACGGTTGCATCGTGCCGCATCCGCGACGTGCCATGTCCCTGACCGTCGTCGCTTCCGTCATGGACGAAGAGAGGATCGTTCGGGTCCTTGGCGATTCGCTTCTCGGCATCGGCGGGAGAGACGGTGCCGGTCGCGAGACTGTGACACGTCTGACAGGTCCGCCCGTTGCCGCCAAAGGTTGCCTGCTCAAAGAGGCGTTTGCCTTCGAGAAGTTGCCCCTGCGGGGCGCCGGAACCGGTGCTCGCACCGACGGCAATCGCGGCCGCACAGGTCAGCACAGCACTAATCAATAGCGCGTTTCTCATGTCGCCCTTTCCTTCGCAAATGCGTTGCGTACGAGCAGGTGGCAAACGCGTCTGACTGACGCGTCCCCTCCCAGCAGTTCCATGGCTGAGTTTGCGGATTCTATTGCTGAGATTCTCAAAACGCAACACATTTCGGGTAATGGGTTCCCGAAGCGGGAGGCGGCACGAGGGCTGAGTCGTTAGGATTTCGCATTTCTGTGTGGCAAAATGTGCACTCAGGAGGCTGTCATGAAAGTCCGACTCCTTGCGATTGCAGTTTTGGCACTGTTCACGTCAGCGGCAGCGCTCGCGAACGGGGTCGAATTCTTCAACGCGCAGAGCGACGGCCCGGCGGTCCTTTATTATTTCGGCCACGTGAAGGACAGCAAGGGAAACGTGCTCGACAAGTTGATGATCACCGTCTCGGCGAAAAACGTCGGGATGAACTTTCCGTTTCGCAACGACAGCCCCGGCCATTTCAGAAGCCCTGACGTCGGGCGCGCAATCCAGGGACTGGGCAAGACGATCGATCCAGGTCAGATCGAGGTCACGATCACGAAGGCGGGGTACAAGATGGTGTCCGCGCCGAAAATCCCAAACAAGCTCGGCGCCGTTCAGCTCGAGAACATCGTGATGGAACCGGTGCCTGCAGGCAAATAAGCCGGTTACCGCAACGGCGGTGCATACATCAGCCCGCCATCGCGCGCCAAACGATTGAGGCCGCGGTTCAGTCCAATACGGCTGCCGCGGCCAATGTTTTTTTCGAACATCTCGCCGTAATTGCCGACCGCTTTGATCGCGTCGTAGGCCCACGACTCGCGAAGCGCAAGAGCTTTCCCATTCCCCGCGACAACACCCAGGAGACGCTGCACATCGACGCTGCCGTTCTTGCGCATGTCATCCACGTTGGCTGACGTCACGCCAAGCTCCTCCGCGTGGATAAGCGCCAGGATCGTCCAGCGGACGATGACGAACCAGTGCGGGTCATCGTGGCGAACGAGGGGAGCGAGCGGTTCGCGTGAGATGTGCTCGTCGAGAATGGCGAAGTCAGCTGGCTTCGGAAGGAGTGACCGAATGGCTGCCAGCTCCGAAACGTCCGCAGTGTAGACACGACACTTTCCCTTCGCCAACGCCGCGGCGATTGCCTGGAAGTCTCCGGCGGATTCGAGCACGACTTTCTTCAGCGCGAGTTGATGCGTCTGAAAGTACGAACCGGCGTTGAATTCGAAGTTGGTCCCGCCGGCGACGCAGACGTCGACGCCAGAGAGCTGTCGAATCATTTGCGCGTTGAGCGACTTCGAGACCAGGAATCCCTGGCCGTCGTAGAACGTGATCGGGCCGAACAGAAGTGGCAGCGCTCCCTCGCGCCGGAGTTCCCAGGTGAGTCGACGCGAGACCACGTCGATCTCGTCACTCTTCAGGAAGTCGGCGGCATTCGCGACCGGGATGAACCTGACTTTGTCAGCCGTTCCGAAAACGGCGGCGGCGATCGCCCGGCACACGTCGATGTCGAAACCGCGGTGACGGCCTTGTGCATCGACCTCGGCAAAGCCTGGGACCTGAGGTTCAATCCCGCAGGCCAGGAATCCGCGCTTCAGGATCGTGTCGAGCCGTGGAGCGGCTGAGGCAGCGTGGCTCGCACAGAGAGAGCAGAGCGCCACGAAGATGAACACTCGTTTCGGCACGGGACAGGGTCCGGTCGCGATAATATACCGGTCGAATGCGCCGATGGCTCTTGTTCTCGCTGCTCTGTGTGGCCGGGTGCGGCGGCGGCAATCGCGCGATCGCGATCGGGTCGCCCGCACCCGATTTCTCGCTCCCCGGTATCGACGGCAAGACGCATTCGCTGGCCGAGTACGCGTCGAGCCGCGTCCTTGCGGTCGTCTTCACCTGTAATCATTGCCCGGCGGCTCAACTCTACGAAGCGCGTCTGCGTAAGCTGGATGAAGACTACCGGAGCAAAGGTGTGCAGCTCGTCGCCATCAACAGCGAGCGCGCCGACGCGATACCGTTGAGCGAGCTGGCATACTCGGACGTCGGCGATTCGCTCGCCGACATGAAGGCTCGCGCGGAGCATCGGCGAATCCAGTACCCATACCTGTACGACGGAGACACCCAGGCGGTTGCGGCAAAGTTCGGCGTCGAGAGACTGCCGCACGTCTTTGTGTTCGATGATCAGCGCAAGCTGCGATACGAAGGACGAATCGACGACAACGTCAATGTGACGCTCGTCAAAACCCACGACGCACTGAATGCGATCAATGCGGTGCTCGCCGGTGCGCGTGTGCCGGAGGAACGAACGGCGGTCGTCGGCTGCACGATACAGCCGGTATCGAACACGTCGCCGCGTCAGCAGGAGTTGACGAAGATTGACGCGGAGCCGGTCACCCTCGAGATGGCGGCCGAGGACGAACTGAAAAAACTGCGGCCCAACCCCACTGGCAAGCTCCTCCTCGTCAATTTCTGGGCGACCTGGTGCGGACCATGTGTAACCGAATTTCCCGAGTTGGAGACGACGTATCGAATGTATCGACCGCGTGGGTTTGATTTCGTGTCGGTATCGTCGGACGACCCAGCCGACAAAGCGAAGGTGATGGAGTTTCTAAGGAAGAACCATGCGTCGAGCAGGAACCTGCAGTTTGCGACGCCTGATACGTTCGGTCTGCAGGAGGCCTTCGATCCGGCGATGCCTGCAGCCGTCCCGTTCAGCGTCCTCATTGCGCCGAACGGCGATGTGTTGTTCCAGCAACTCGGCGAATTGGATTTTACGAAGCTACGACGGGCGATTCTCGCCAATCTGCCCGACGACAAAGAGCACCCGGGACTGCAGGCGCACTGGTCTGCGCAATGATTCATAGGCAGCCCTCGAGGGCTGCGCTACATTACTCATCCGTAGTGCAGCGCTTTCGCCTTCGCCAAGGCTCCGGCGGACCGCCGTAGCTTTAGCGGAGGCTGGTCAGGCCTGCGACAGGAGATTTCATGAACCTCTCAACCGATCGACGAGCGTTGTTCCTGGCCGCTCTTGCCATTGTGGGTGTGAGCATCGTGGATCTCGGACAGGCGCAACAGGCACCCGCCAGGGGCCGCGGGATCACGGCGGATCTCGAGCATCCGATTCTTTCAATCGGGTCGCCCGCACCCGACTTTGCGCTCCCGGGGGTCGACGGCAAGATTCACAAACTGAGCGACTACAAGAGCGCGAAGATTCTCGCGGTCGTCTTCGAATGCAACCACTGCCCGGTGTCGCAGTTGTACGAAGGGCGAATCGAAAAGTTGTACCGAGAGTACCGCAACAAGGGGGTCGCATTCGTCGCGATCAATCCGAACAATCCGAAGTCTGTTCGCCTGAACGAGCTGGGGTATACCGACCTGAGCGACTCGCTCGAGGAAATGAAGATCCGCAAGGCGTACCGCAACATCGACTGGCCGTATCTCTACGACGGCGAGACGCAGGCGGTCTCGATCAAGTTCGGCGTCGTGGCGACGCCGCACATCTATCTGTTCGATCAAGCGCGCAAGCTTCAGTATCAGGGGCGGGTCGACGACAACCAGCGCGAAGAGCTCGTGAAGACGCAGGACGCGCGCAATGCGCTCGAGGCCATGCTGGCCGGTAAGCCTGTCCCGGTTACCGACACGAATGCGTTCGGGTGCACGACGAAATGGATGTCGAAGGCGAGCGGCGTCGAAGAGGAGTGGGTGAAGATCAAGGCCGAACCGGTGAACGTCGACATGGTTGGCGCCGAGGACTTGAAGAAGCTTCGTGCCAACCAGACGGGCAAAGTCCTCCTCGTGAATTTCTGGTCGACCAACTGCGCACTGTGCGCCGATCAGTTCTTCGATCTCGAAACCACCTACCGGATGTATCGGTTGCGCGCCTTCGATTTCGTCACCGTGTCGACAGATTCTCCCGAGCAGGCGCCGGCAGTGTTGGCGTTTCTGAAGAAGCAGTACGCATCGAGTCCCAACAAACAGTTCTCGTCAGCTGACGTGGCCGGTCTACAGGCGGCGTGGGGCAGCCGCTGGAAGCCCGGCACCCCTTACACGGCGGTGATCGGCACCGATGGCAAGCTGTTGTACGAGAAGGAAGGAAAGATCGACATCCTCGACGTGCGCCGTACCATCCTTGCGAACATGCCGGATACGAAGTCGTACATCGGGCAGCAGGCGTACTGGCAGAAGGCAGTGGCGGACAAGGGGAAGAAGTAGTGTCTGGCTGTCGGCTGCTGGCTGCTGGCTTTAAGTCTTGGGAGTCAACCGCCAACCGCCAACCGCCGAGAAGCCAGGAGCCAAAGCGAGCCGAACGATTACAGGGCTCGTCGCAATAATTCAGTCTTGATCACTGATCCCGGCGCGAGGTACGAAATCTGGCCACAATTTCGCGCGTTTGGTGGCACACGTCTTGAGACGCTCTTCAGCATGGGTGTCCTCCCCCTCGTAGTGCTGCTGGCCGCCGTCTGGTATTTCACCACACCAAAGGAACGTGATCGAGTCCGGCGGGAGGTTCTTGACCGTTTCGACAACGTGTGGGGGGGCGTCGCGCGATATTGGCCCGCTCCCACACCGTTCGATGCCGCCCTTGCCGCCCGGATGCCGCGTCCGCTCGCAACGCTGACGGTCCTCGCACTGAACGTTGGCATCTTCGTCTGCATGTTGACCGCCCCTGGCTCGCTTGCCGATCCCGCGACTCTCGTCGGATGGGGCGCAAGCATCGGCACGCGAACGGCAAACGGCGAATGGTGGCGGCTGGCGACGTCGATGTTCGTGCACGGCGGTTTCGTGCACATGTTCGTGAACGTTCTCGGCGTCGCACAAATCGGACTGATGACCGAGCGGTTCTACGGGTCCTTCGCGTTCGCCAACGCGTATCTTGGTGCCGGACTGCTCTTCGGCGTCGTCAGCGTGCTGCTGCACCCAGTCGTCGTAACCGCCGGCGGCTCGGCCAGTGTCTTCGCGATTTACGGAATGTTCGCGACCATGCTTTTTACCGGGCTGGCCACGCCATCACCGTTCACCGTGCCGCGCACGACGCTTCTGAAGATTGCGGGGCCAGCCGCTCTGTTCTTTTTGTATAGCTTCGGCGCCGGACATGCTGGCGTCCTCGAGCTCTCGGGTCTCGTCGTCGGACTCATCTACGGCTTCATTCTCGCGAAGCCGACTGTCGTAGAAGCGATGACCACGTCCGGCGCGGAGGCGCAACCGCTTGGGGAACCCGCACAAGCGATGCCACGGCTGGCGATTGCCATGCCGATGTTGAAGCGCACCCTCGCTATCACAGCGGCCATCGTCATTGTCGTCATCGGCGCTGGCATTCCCATGCGCGGGGTGATCGACGTCCGTCCCGAGATCGCGCGCATTGCCGATCTCGAAGACAAGACGGCGAGTAAGTACGACCGCGCGGTGCGTGAGTTCACCAACGGCCAAATGACAATCAAGGAACTCGTCGCCGTCATCGAACGGTCGATCCTGCCGGAACTTCGCGCCGCACAGACTCGCCTGAGCGAGTTGCAGCACGTTCCCCGCGAACAAGCCAAGCTCGTCGCGGACGCCGATCAGTACTTCAAGCTGCGTGAGGAAAGCTGGAAGGCGCGGGCGGCGGGCCTTCGGCGAACCAGCCTGAAGGGGATGCGCTCGCCGGATGATACAGAACGGGAAGCCAGAGAGCTCCTCGATACCTTGAGAGTCGCGAATCCCTAACTAATCAAGGGCCTTCACCGTCACGCTGCGAGAGATTGTTCTCCGTTCTCCCTTCTCCTTTTCCGTCTCTATTATGGGATCGCGGCGTGACAGTGAACGCCGTTGATGTGTTCTGCGCGTCTCACTTTCCGAGATGCCGATCGAAAAACTTCCCGATCTCCTCAAACGCCTCCTTCGTCTCCGGCGCATTCACGTCCCGCATGTACTGCGCGTGTGATTGTCCTTCGTAAACGTGCAGCTCCGCGACGACGCCGGCCTGACGCAGCTTACGGTGGACCCGCACCGTGTTGCTGAGCAGAAGATCGCGCGTGCCGGTGGTCAGAATCGTCGGCGGGAATCCACGCACGTCGCCATAGACGGGCGACAGCATGGGATCCTTCAAGTCGTGGCCGTTGGCGTAGAGGCGGGCCATCGCGTCACATCGACCATCGCTTCCGACCAGAACGTTGTCGACCATGTAGTTGGTCGCGAACGAGTCTCCCGTTCCGGTCAAATCGGACATTGGAGTGCCCGGCGCAATCGCGGCAGGTAATGGCAGTCCGTCCTGCTTCGCGCGCAGAACCATCGAGAGAGTCAACGCGCCACCCGCGGATGTGCCGAAGATGGCCATGTTCTTCGCGTCGGTCGACTTCAACGCCCACTTCCACGCCGTCATGCCATCGTCCAGGGCGGCGGGGTATGGCGCGTCGGGTGGCCGCCGGTAATCAACCGACAGCACGCGAAAGTGGCCGAAGCCTGCCATGTAGATCGCTTCGCTGGTTGCCGCTTCGCCGCCTTGGAGCACATAGCAACCGCCATGCATATGCACGAGTAAGCGGTTGCGATTCTCCGGCGGAATGACCTGGGGCGTGACCATGAAGGCGCTGACACCATTGACCGTGATCGCTTCGGTCTTCACGCCCAGCCGTTCCCGGAGTGCCGGCAGATTGCGGCCGGCGGAAGGGGCGGCCACCGTCTTCCACTCCTCTGTAGTTGTGGGTGCGCTGTTCCAGTTACCGGCTGGCGCCCCCGCGATCAGCGTTTGCATTTCGGGGCTGACAGTATTGGGCACGGGAATATTGCGCGCAGGGATGGCTCGAGGTTCTTTGCTGTTGGTCTGAGTACTTACTTCGTCTGACACGGAAAGAACAATAATCGCCGACATGACAAAAGAAAACCCGAGTGCAACGCGACGAAGCTGGCGGAACGAGATCGTCATGGCGCCTCCTCCGAACCGCACGGGCGTATGGAAGTTGCGGTATCGTCTCACAACCAGTACGAAATGCGTGAATCATGGGATCGATGCATCGAACGCGCTCAGCAGCTCGCCAGTGCCGATGACGCTGTTCGACCGTTGTTGGCCTTTTACGGCGCTCTGCTGGGATTGCAAAGGGTGCTCGCTGTCGGGCTGACTCCCAACAGAAATGGTCCTCCGACCGGCGCGCTCGCTCACGACATCGAGTTGTTGCGGCCCGGCATCGCCGCGTTTCTCGGCTCCATTGCAGCTGCCGGCCCTGAGCTGCTCGCAAAGCAGGCGCGCCGGCTCCTCGACGGTCCACAAAAGCAGATCGACGATCTCCTTACCGCTTGCTGGAACCGTCCATCCGATCGGCAGTTCTTCGCCAAGGCAGTGTTGCAGCCATACGCACGGTTTCTCGCTGACGCCGGCGTGATGCCGATCGACCGCGAATTGACGATGGCGGAGAACCGCTGTCCGTTTTGCGGCGGGATCCCGCAGCTGTCGGTGCTGCACGGTCCGGGCGGGCCGCTCGAGGGAGGAGGACGGTCGCTGCTTTGCGCCACGTGCCTGACGGTCTGGCCATTCCGTCGCGTGCTGTGTGCGCATTGCGGTGAGGAGAACGAGCACAAGCTCGGCTACTTTCACTCGCCCGAATACGATCATCTTCGCGTCGATGCGTGCGAGACATGCCGGCACTATCTCAAGACCGTTGATCTCACGCGACTCGGCCTTGCAGTGCCCCTTGTCGATGAAGTTGCAGGCGCGGCGCTCGACATCTGGGCGCGCGAGCAAGGGTACGAAAAGATCGAGTTGAACCTTGTCGGACTGTAATCGGTCGGGATCCGTTGTCCGGGATCCGTTGGCCGGTTTCCAACCCAACTTCAGTCAGATGCACTCTTCCAATTACGCCCGGGTTACGGATCCCGGATCCCGGATCACGCATCCCGGACATCGTGAGAATCATGTTATCGTTCCGTCGATCGGGTGATCGGAGGCTTGGTGATGGACATCTCTCGTCGAGCATTCATCCAGACAACCCTTGCCGGAGGCGCAACGCTCACTGCCTTCGGGTTCGATGTCACACCGGTTTACGCGCAAGCCAAGACACTGAAGATCTCGCGGACGAGTGAAACGCGAAGCACCTGTCCGTATTGCTCGGTCAGTTGCGGCGTCATCATCCATACGCTCGGGGATAAAGCGAAGAACGCGATCGCACAGGTGGTCCATGTCGAAGGCGATCCGGATCATCCGATCAACCGCGGCACGCTCTGTCCGAAGGGCGCATCGCTTCAACAGGACATCCTCAACGATCGACGGCTGCTCAAACCTCAGGTCAGACGGCCCGGTTCAGATCGCTGGGAAGACATCAGCTGGGATCAGGCGCTCGACGAGATCGGACGTCGCGTCAAGAAGACCCGCGACGACACGTTCGTCGAACGCGACGATCGCGGTCGGGTCGTGAACCGTTGTGAGGGCATCGCGTTTACCGGCGGCTGCACTGATACCAACGAATTCAATTACCTCGTCGTCAAGACGATGCGCAGCCTGGGGGTCTGCTACCTGGAAAACCAGGCCCGGGTTTGACACGGGCCTACGGTCTCCAGTTTGGGGCCCACATTCGGACGCGGCGCGATGACTAACGGGTGGATCGACATCAAGAACACCGACATGATGTTGATCATGGGCGGGAACCCCGCCGAAAACCACCCGTGCGGCTTCAAGTGGCCGGTCGAAGCAAAGCTCGAACGCAACGCCAAGATGATCGTCGTCGATCCGCGGCTGACGCGGACGGCTGCGAACGCCGATCTGTTCCTGCAGATTCGCGCCGGAGCCGACATCGCCTTTCTTGGCGGCGTGATCAACTACGCCATCGAACAAGGACGTATCGCGCGCGACTACGTTGCTCACTACACCAACGCGTCCTTCATCGTGCAGGAAGGATTCAAGCTGCCCGAGGACGGCTTGTTTTCCGGTTTCGATGCATCCACACACGCCTACGATCGCTCGAGTTGGAACTATGAAGGGAGCGGTGGTTCGTCCCGCTCCGGCACCGGAGCCGCACCGGGTCAGGCGTCGCACGAGCTGCCGAAGCCGGAAGGAGGAGGACACCAGGCGGGCGGTCCGGCGGGAGCAAAGACTACGGCGAAACTTCCTGACACGGTTGCGCACGATCCGACACTTCAACATCCGCGGTGCGTGTTTCAGCTACTCAAGAAACAGTACTCACGCTACACACCGGAGGTCGTGGAACGGATCACCGGAATTCCGAAGGATCAGTTCCTGAAAGCCGCCGATCTCTTCACGTCGATCCGAAAGGACGGCGACATGAAGAAAGCGGCGACGATCATCTACGCGGTCGGGTGGACGCAGCACACGTTCGGGACGCAGATCATCCGTGCAGCCGCGATCCTCCAACTGCTGATGGGGAACGTCGGGCGCGCAGGTGGCGGCGTCAACGCACTCCGCGGCCACTCGAACATCCAGGGTGCGACCGACATGGCCGGCATCTTCGACGTTCTGCCCGGCTATCTCAAGATGGCGTCACCCGACGATGTCGATCTCGCGACCTACCTGAAGCGAACGACCCCAACTCCGTCCAAGCCGGCTGAATGGGATTCGTTTAACTACTGGTCGAACACGCCAAAGTTCATGGTCTCGCTGCTGAAAGCGCTCTATGGCGACGCCGCACGGAAGGAGAACGACTGGGCATTCCACTACCTGCCGAAGATCGATCGCAATTACTCGTGGACCGAGATCTGGAACGGGATGCATGAAGGGACCGTCAAGGGGATGTTCGCGATCGGCATGAACGGTGTGCAGATTGGGCCGGACACGCGGAAAAACATCGACGCGCTCAAGAAGATTGATTGGCTCGTCGTCGGCGAGATTTATCCGGACGAGACGAGCGAATTCTGGCGCGCGCCCGGTACTACCGCCGACGAGATGAAGAAGATACAGACGACCGTGTATCGATTACCGTGCGCAGGCTTCGCCGAGAAGGACGGCAGCTTTACCAATTCAGCGCGATGGCTGCAATGGAAGAATGTGGCACTGCCGATGCCGGGCGACGCTCGCCTGGATCAGGACATCCTGGCGCAGATCTTCATCCGCGTCCGCGACTTGTATCAGAAGGACGGGGGAAAGTTCCCGGATCCAATTCTCAACGTGCGATGGCCGTACACAAAACCGCTGAATCCATCGCTGTCGGAAGTCGCACGAGAGGTGAACGGCCAGGCGCTCGCCGACGTGACGGATGCGGCGACAGGCCAGGTGATCAAGGCTGGTCAGCAGCTGCCAGGTTTCTCCTTTCTCCGGGACGACGGCAGCACACTGTGCGGCAACTGGATCTATGCGGGTTCGTGGACCGAAGCTGGAAATCAGATGGCGAGACGCGGCACCGACGACCCATCGGGTCTCGGCATCTTTCCGAACTGGGCGTGGTCGTGGCCGGCGAATCGACGCGTGCTGTACAACCGCGCATCATGCGATCCATCCGGCAAGCCGTGGGACACGAGTCGACGTCAGGTTTGGTGGAATGAAACGGCTGGCCGCTGGGCCGGCAACGATGTTCCCGATTTCAAGCCGGACTCGAAGCCGGCGGATCACATGGGCCCCTTCATCATGAATCCGGAGGGCACGGGCCGCCTGTTTGGACCGCTCACCGCGTTTCATGACGGGCCTTTCCCTGAGCACTACGAACCGATCGAGAGTCCGATCGCCAATCCGCTGCATCCGCAACAGTCGAATAACCCGGTGGCGAGGAAACCGACGCAGTCGGGCGAGAAGTATGGGGACGCAGGCAGCGGGTTCAACGTGATCTGCACGACGTATCGGCTGACCGAGCACTATCACTATTGGACGAAGAACAATCCGATGAACGTGCAGCTCGTGCCCGAGCCATTTGTCGAAATCCCGCTGGAACTCGCCAACGATCTCGCGGTCAAAGGAGGAGACAAGCTCAAGGTGTCGAGCGCGCGTGGATCGTATGTCGCAAAAGCCATGGTCACCCATCGGATCAAGCCGATGATGATTGATGGCAAGAAGACGTACCAGATCGGTATCCCGATTCATTGGGGCTATCGCGGCATTGCCGAGGACGCTGGACGGACAGATCTCCATCCGGTCAATGTGCTCAGTCCGGCGGTCGTGGATCCGAATGCATATACGCCGGAGTTCAAGGGATTCTTGGTGAAAGTGGAGAAAGCGTAGCACGCGTTGACTAAGTGGCAGGACGTTGCGATCCCCCGGCCCGAGCCGAGGGCGAGGGCTGGCAGGCGCTGGGGGTGGGGCCCCAGCGCAAAGTAATAAAAGCCATCACGATGCCGAGCGGAACATTACAGATTCGAGCGATCTCAGGCCACTCCGGTGCAGTGCCTGGCGCCGGCGCGCACCGCGAAGAGGAGGTGTGCAAGTACATCGACGTGACGACGTGCATCGGCTGCAAGGCGTGCGAGGTCGCGTGCGTTGAATGGAACGATATGCCATTCGCGCAGACGACGTTCGACAATACGTATCAGACGATGCCGTCGACGGCGTGGAACTTCTGGAACCTGATCAAGTTCGACGAGCATCCAAAAGACGACGGCTCGCTGATGTGGACGATGCGCAAGGACCAGTGCATGCACTGCGAGGATCCCGGGTGTCTTCGCGCGTGTCCTGCCGACGGCGCGATCGTCCAGTACACCAACGGTATCGTCGACTTCAATCAGGAGAACTGCATCGGCTGCCAGTACTGCGTCACCGGATGCCCGTTTGATATTCCAAAATTCAATTCGACGACGAAGAAAGTCTACAAATGCACGCTGTGCTCGGATCGTGTGGGACAGGGCCTCGAGCCGGCGTGCATCAAGGCCTGTCCGACGGGGTGTTTGAAGTTCGGCACGAAGGTCGACATGCTTGGACTGGCAGAGAAGCGCGTGGCGCAGCTGCGTGAGCATTCCGGTTTCCAGAATGCCGGCGTCTACGATCCATCGTCAGTCAACGGCACGCATGTGATCTACGTTCTGCACGATGCCACGAAGCCGGAAATGTACGGCGGCCTGCCGGCGAATCCGAGAATCCCGCCGACCTTCACGATGTGGAAGTCGGTCGCGAAACCAGTCGGGCTGCTGCTTGCTCTTCTGGCCGCGCCAGTGGCGTTCTTCCATTACATTGCCGAAGGCCCGAAAGAGGCGCAGCCGCCGCTGCCAGGGGAGCACGACAAATGACGACGGCGGTCGATCGGTTTGACGACGAGGCGCGCCGGCGAGTCAACGCGCACGGGCGAACCACGGTTCACGGCAACGAGCTGGTGCGACATCCTGTCTACACGCGTGTGCTGCACTGGTCGGTTGCCATTTTTTTCCTGCTCGCGTTTCTTTCCGGGTTTGCGCTCTACACACCGTGGCTCTACCACGCGCTGACACCGATTTTCGGCGGCGGGCCGCTGACCCGATTGCTCCATCCCTGGTTCAGCCTCGGCTTCGTCGTGTTCTTCGCGCTGCAGTGGCTCAACTGGCTCGATCCGATGCGTTGGACCCCGGCCGATTCGCGATGGATCAAGCGAATCAAATCGTACGTCTCGAACGAAGAGGCGCTCGAAGCGGAAGATGTCGGGTTCTTCAATGGCGGTCAGAAGATGTACTTCTGGACCATTGCCGCCTGCGCCGTGATCTTCGTGCTCACTGGTCTTCCATTGTGGTTTCCGCGCTCGTTCGGGCGTGTCGTCGTGGCCATCAGCTACGTGCTTCACGATATCTCCGCGCTGCTGATGCTGGTTGGATTCATCGTGCACATTTACGAGAGCACGGCGCAGCAAC
>DASTVZ010000025.1:0-67729 GCA_035758845.1 Vicinamibacterales bacterium | reverse complement strand
ATCCTCTCGGCCGACATCCGCGCCTGGTTGAAGAAGATGCGTCCGAAGTCGTTCCGATCGGGAAAGACTTCCGCCTGCATCGGAAGAAAGGCACCACCGGAATCAACGAGGTAGACGCACGGGAGCCGATTCTGGAGCGCGATCTCCTGCGCCCGGACGTGCTTCTTCACCGTCAATGGATAGTACGTGCCGCCTTTTACCGTCGCGTCATTTGCCACGATCAGCACTTCGCGTCCGGATACGCGGCCGATGCCGGTGATGAGACCGGCCGCCGGCGCCTCATTGTCGTACATGTCAAACGCGGCGAGCGGAGACAGTTCCAGGAACGACGAACCCTCATCCAACAGCAGATTGATTCGCTCGCGGACGGGAAGTTTTCCCTGCGCGCGATGCCGCTCGAGGTACTTCGTGCCGCCCCCCTGGCTGGCAACGCTCCGCCGCTCTCGAAGCTCCGCCACCAGGGCGGCCATCCGATCTTTATTCGCCTGGAAGAGCGGAGACTTCGTATCGACGTGTGTCTCGAGCGTGTCCATCAGTGAGGCTGCGGAGATTGCTGATTGTCGGAGCCCGGATCCGTTGTCCGGGACCCGGGATCCGCCGGTTCGGTGATTCAGGATTCGTGATTCAAGGATTCACGATTAGTGACTAGTGATTAGCGATTCAGTCACCATCCGCAACAATCCGTCTTATACCGACACTGTGGACACCGCCAGACCGCGTGCATCCGGAACATCTCTGCACCGCAACGTTCGCAGATGACGGCGTCATTCGAGGGACTTCGCGGCGACGAGCAGGATGTTGCCCGCGGCGGCGAGGCCGGTAGCGGCGGTGTTCGAGTCGGATCGGGCATGCGCGGATTATAGAACGAGACCCAGCGGCAGGCGGAGTGGTCCAGCTGTCCCTTCACGCACGCGCTCGATAGAATGTGGCTATGGACGATCGCGAGCGGCGCGTCCAGATGGTCGAGCGTCAGATTGCCGCGCGGGGGGTTCGCAATCCGCGGGTCCTTGAGGCGCTTGGCGATGTGCCGCGACATCTGTTCGTCCCTCACGATCAGAGACCCCACGCCTACGAGGATCGGGCGCTCCCGATTGCGAGCGGTCAGACGATTTCCCAGCCGTACATGGTCGCGATCATGACCGAGCTGCTCGGACCGGAGTCGCAGCACCGCGTGCTCGAAATCGGAACCGGATCGGGCTATCAGACTGCCATCCTGTCGCGATTGTCGAAGCAGGTCATTACGATCGAACGCCACCCCGAGCTTGCGCGCATGGCGGAGCAGGTTTTCGAACTCCTCGGGCTGACCAACGTGGGTATCCGCGTCGGCGATGGGACGGAAGGGCTGTCGGAGGAAGCTCCGTTCGATCGAATTCTAGTCACCGCCGGGGCGCCTTCCATTCCTGAGTCGCTGAAGGCGCAGTTGGCGGACAAGGGGCGCCTGGTCCTGCCTGTCGGGCCCTCAGGCTATCAACACCTGACCGTCATCGACCGGTTCGGCAATAGCTTCGAGCAGCAGGAGCACGAAGCCTGCGTGTTCGTGCCGCTCATCGGGCGCCACGGCTGGCAGCCATAAACCGAAAAAGGTGGCTGGCACCTTCCCGGGAAAGGTGCCAGCCACCCTTTGTGGTGCCCATCGCCGTGAAACCGCTCTTAACCCTGCTGAAGTTGTGTAGTTATTCATGACAAGTGTCCGTCAGTGGACGGCGAATCGTAAATGTGTATACTTATTGGCTTGAGGTTGATTCGGTCGTGTATTGATGCACGGCTGTTTTCGCCGTCGTGCTAATAGCCCGGCGGCCATAAATCCGGAAAGGTGGCTGGCACCTTTCCCGGAAAGGTGCCAGCCACCTTTTGCGGTTGACGGGGCAGCTTATGACCATGAAAAAGCGAAACCGAGTGCTTGCGATCGATGACGAGCCCTCGATGATCGAATGGTTGAAGATTCTTCTCGAGCACGAGGGCTACGAAGTCCGCACAGCGATGATCGGGACGCGCGGAGAGGAGATTTTCAAGACCTGGAAGCCGGACGTTGTCGTAACCGACATGATGCTGCCGGACGCCGACGGTCTCGAACTGTTACGAAAGTTCAAGCAGATCCATGCCGACACCGAGGTCATCGTCGTGACCGGGCACGGCAGCGTCGTGAAAGCGGTCGAAGCGATGAAGGCCGGAGCGCACAGCTTTGTCGAAAAGCCAATCGAGCCGGACACGCTCCTGCAGATGCTCGAGCGCGCCATCGAGCGCCGCGATCTGGTTGGCGAAAATTTGTTGCTGAAGCAGAAACTCGAGGGACAGTTCCGCTTCGGCAACATCATCGGTAAAAGCAAGAAGATGCACGAGGTGCTCGAACTCGTCGAAAGTGTCGCCGGCAGCGACGCGAACATCCTCATTCAGGGAGAGAACGGAACTGGCAAAGAGCTGATCGCGAATGCGATCCACTACAACAGCAAACGGGCGAAGGGTCCGTTCATCAAGATCAACTGCGCGGCCATTCCGAAGGACCTGATCGAATCAGAGTTGTTCGGCTACAAGAAGGGGGCCTTCACCGGCGCCGCAACCGACAAGGAAGGTCTCTTCGAGATGTCGGAGGGCGGTTCGCTGCTCCTCGACGAGATCGGCGAGATGCCGCCGTATCTCCAGACCAAGCTGCTGCGTGTGCTCCAGGAGCGCGAGTATCGCCCGATTGGAAGCGATCGGATCGTCCGCGTCGACTTCCGTCTGATCTGCGCGACCAATATCGACTTGGATGCCGCGCTCCGCGACGGCAAGCTGCGAGAGGATCTCTACTTCCGCATCAACACGATTACCTTGCGCGTCCCGCCGCTCAGAGAACGCACTGAAGATATTCCGCTTCTGTGCGAACACTTTCTCGAGAAGTACCGGCAGCGGCATCAGCGCGGCGTGAAGACGATCGCGCCGGCCGCGTACCACGTGCTGATCCGCCATCGGTGGCCCGGCAACGTCCGCGAACTCGAGAACGTGATCGAGCGAGGCGTGCTCGTGGCCAAAGGAAACGAAATCACGGTCAACGATCTCCCTGAGTCGCTGCGGACGGAAAACACGACGACGACTGAGTTCGTCATTCCACCGCACCGGACGCTTGCCGAAATCGAACGCATGGCTATCCTGCAGACACTGCAGCGCACGAACTGGAACAAGCAGGAAGCGGCGCAAATACTGGGCCTCTACCGTCCGACGTTGTACAGCAAGATGAAGAAGCACGAGATCCAAGACGGTAGTAAGACAGCTGCACGTCGGGTCGCCTCCGTGTAGTAATCGCGCGCAATCCGCAGAGCCAACCCGTCCATACGTCCGATCGGCGCGAGCCTTGCAGCGACTCATCCTGATGGACGTTCGTACGCCTGCGACTTCGTTTCTCGCTGGAGTCGGCGACGCGGCGCTCTTCGCGTTCAAGGCGATGAGATTGGCGTGGACGCCACCGTTCGAAGTCAGCGAGACGATTCGCCAGATGTATGAACTCGGGTTGAGGTCGGCACCGCTGATTGCGGTTTCCGGCGTGGCGGTCGGCGTGGTGCTCTCGATGCACACGCGTGCCTCGCTCGAACGGTTCGGCGCGGAATCAATGATTCCCGCTGGTCTCGCCATCGCGCTGGTGCGGGAGACGGGACCGCTGACTGCGGGGTTGCTGCTGTCGGGGCGCATCGGCGCGGGCATTGGCGCCGAGCTGGGCGCAATGCGTGTGACCGAGCAGATCGATGCGCTGGAAGCGTCGGCGGTCGATGCCTTCCGCTATCTCGTGGTCACGCGCGTGATTGCCTGCGTCATCGCCGTGCCGATCCTGACGACCGTGATGAATTTTGCCGGAATGCTCGGCGGATTTCTGGCAGAGACGACGGCGACCGGGATGCCTTTTCATCTGTACTTGAAGCGCGCGTTCACACTTATCGACATCACCGATTACGTACCGGCGACACTGAAGACGATGGTGTTCGGGTTCATCATCGCGACGACCGCGTCGTACCTTGGATTCAACACCGAGTCGGGAACGGAAGGGGTTGGGCGCGCGTCGACGCGGGCTGTCGTCCTTTCTTCGATTCTCATCATCGTCACGAATGTTCTGCTCGTGCGCTTGATCTTCTTCATCTTTCCCAAGGCGGCAGGCGGATGACGCGCCGATCCGCCGCGGTACGAATGGATCACGTGACCAAGGTCTTCGGCACACGAAAGGTCCTTGACGATGTGACGTTCGACGTGCCGGCTGGCGGCGGGTTCGTGATCATGGGACGAAGCGGCACCGGGAAGAGCGTCACCCTTCGCCACATGATCGGCCTGCTGCGGCCGGACAGCGGCCGCGTGTTCATTGGCGACGACGAGATCAGTGCGCTCAGTGGACCACCGTTGTCCGAAGTGCGGAAGAAGATGGGTTTTCTGTTTCAGAGTGCCGCGCTCTTCGATTCGATCTCGGTCGGCGAAAACGTGGCCTTCCCGATGCGGCGGCACACGCAGCTTCGCGACGCTGAGATCCGGGAACGGGCGAAACAGAAGTTGGCAGCTGTCGGGCTCGAACCGGACTACGACAAGATGCCCGGCGCGTTATCCGGCGGAATGCGCAAACGCGCCGGTCTGGCACGCGCCCTGGCGCTCGATCCGAAGATTCTCCTGGTCGACGAGCCGAGCGCCGGCTTGGATCCGATTACCTCGGAAGAGATCGATGCGCTCCTCGTCGACATGAAGAACCAAGAAGGCGCCACCCTGGTCGTGGTCACGCACAACATGCTCAGCGCGCGTCGACTCGGCGACGAGTTACTCATGCTGCACGAAGGACGCGCCATTGCGCATGGCACGCCAGAGCAACTCGACCATCATCCAAGCGAACTCGTGCGCGCATTCATGACGTCGCAGCACGCAGGGTAGAGCATCCATGAATCGACACGCTGCTGCCGTCGGTGCCTTCGTCCTGGGCGGCGTGCTCCTCTTTGGTGTCGGTCTCTTTCTGATCGGCGACCGCCGCATGCTCTTCGATCGATCCATCGAGATCTACACCGAGTTTGCCAACATCGCCGGGCTCGAAGATGGCGGCAAAGTGCGGGTTGGTGGAATGGATGCGGGCGAAGTCGCCTCCATCCAGGTGCCGGCCAGCCCGTCCGCGCGCTTTCGCGTCAAGCTCCGCGTTCGCGAAGATTTCCATCAACTCCTGCGCGTCGACTCCCTTGCCACCATTCAGACAGACGGTCTCGTCGGGAACAAATTCATCCAAATTGAACCGGGCACCGACCAGGCCCAGGTCGTCCCCGCCCTTGGCACGATCCCGAGCCGGGAAGCCTTCGAACTGTCCGAAATGCTCCAGCGGATGAGCGATACGGTGGACCTGATACGAACGACGATTGTGGATCTCAAGTCCGGCATCGACGGTGCACTCGCTTCGGTGACCGACACCGCCAACGAGGCGCAGGATCTGATGAACGACATCGGGTCAGAAGCTCGCGAGATCATGGCCTCGACTCAAAAGGTGAGTAGCAATCTGAACGCGATCGTTGCAGGCCTGCGCGACGGGAAAGGTACCGTCGGGAAGCTGCTGACTGACGAGTCCATGTACACGAGCGTCAAGAAGATCTCCGCCGACGCCGCACAGGCTGTCGCCAGTCTACGGGAAGCGAGTGAACAGGCGAAAGCAGCGGTTGCCGATCTTCGTGGCGAGAACGGACCCTTGAAGGGAGTGAGCGGTGATTTCCAGCAGACTCTCGCGTCAGCGAGAGATGCCATGCAGGACCTGGAGGAGAATACCGAAGCGCTGAAACACAATTTCCTGTTCCGCGGCTATTTCAATCGACGCGGGTACTTCGATCTCGACGAACTGAGCGTCGAGCAGTATCGTCAAGGTGCCCTCGAAACGCGCGAGCGGCGGGCCCTGCGTATCTGGGTTCGCGCCGCCGTTCTGTTCGAGACTGACGCAAACGGAAACGAGCGGCTGACGGCCGACGGGCAGGCGCGGCTCGATTCAGCCATGTCGCAGTTCGTCCGCTATCCGAGAAATAGCCCCTTTGTTATCGAAGGCTACGCCCAGGGCCCGACCAACAATGAGCGATTTCTTACCAGCCGTCGTCGGTGCCAGCTGGTGCGAGATTACCTGGTTGCCAAGTTTGCTCTCGATCCTGCGTATGTGGCCTCGATGCCGATGGGACAGGAATCGTCGGACAGCCCTGATGGAAATCGCTGGGACGGAGTGGCCCTCGCGCTGTTCGTTCCTACGTCAGCCATGTAAGGATTCATAGAGGAAAACGCGGAATCTCGTCGATATTTCAACCCCGGCCGTGGGCTAGCTGTGGCATGTCATTTGATAGATCGATTGTGGGTTGTCGACATACAACTCGCACGTGAGTGCAAGGAGGAAACGTGGATGAGCGATCGCGAGTCTTGATGGCGACCTGCCTGGGGGCCGTACTTGGCGGCGTCTGGGGCTGGCTGTATTTGACCGAAGGCGGCCGGCGCGTCCGCGATCAGATCGAGCCAAAGCTCGACGATGTGATGCGCGAGCTCACGCGGGTGCGTGGCACGGTCGAAAAAGCGCGCAACGTCGCCAACGAAGGATGGCGATCGCTGAACGACGTAGCCGGCGGAGGATCCCAGGGCCGCTGGTCAGCGTAGGAGGATCGATGGGGAATCTCGACACAACGAATCTTCTCCTCGGCATCATGGCGGGAGTCAGTGTGCTTGAAGCGCTCCTGCTAATCGGCATGGGCGTCGGCGGGTTCATGATGTACCGTCGCGTGATGAAGCTGGTGGAGGATCTCGAAACGCGACAGATTGCGCCGCTCCGGGAAAAGGCGGACGCGATTCTCGCTGATGTGAAGACGGTGACGGCACGGGTGAGTCAACAGACCGAGCGTGTCGATCACGCAATCTCAGGCACGATTCACCGGGTGGATGAGACGGCGGATCGGGTGAAAGGGTCCGTCCGGGACAAAGTCAGTCAGGCTGTCGGCGTGTTGCGTGGCATTCGTGCGGTGATCACCTCGTTGCTCAGTAACGAGGGCGATCACGAGCAGCCGGTGTCCGCAGCAGGGCGCGTGTAACGCGGACGATGGCCGCCGGCAGAGCGCCGGCAATCGAAAACTGCGAACAGGAGGGTGCATGGCATACGAATATGATCGCTTCGAACGGGAAGACGGCGGCGGATCGTTCCTGATGGGTCTGTTGGCGGGCACGGTGCTCGGCGCAGGCTTGGGAATGCTCTTCGCACCAAAGACCGGATCTGAGCTTCGAAATCAGCTGGGTGAACAGGCGGGCCGGCTTCGCAACCAGGCGAACGACACGTATCAGCAGGCGTCGGACAAGGTGAGCCAGATCGTCGACCGCGGCAAGGAGGCGTATGAGCGCGCCCGTTCGGGCGGCGGTATGGGCAGCAACACCGGCTCGACAGGTCCAGGGACACCGTCGTCAACGACCGGAAGTCAGACCGGCTCGATGTCGGGTGTCGGAACCGGCTATTCCACAAATCGCGGCTAACGGCGTTCCCTCGACTTCGCTCGGGACGACCCGAGCGGTAGTCGGAGGGTGCGAGGCAGACCCCGGTGCGACGTCCGACGTCGCACCGCCGGTCGCATCCGTTCCTCCCTTTTTCGATCGTCGAACGCCCATGACTCAAACCTCTGCGGAAAAACTTGCCAACGTCGTCATCGGAACTGCGGCAGTCGGCGCCGCCTTTTACGTGCTCAAAACGCCACGCTTACGGACGCTCGCGTGGCAATTGAGTCTGGCAGCGATGACCAGCATGCTGCCGGCGTGGTTCACGAACGAGATTCGCGCCGGGTGGGAAGCGTCCGCGCAGCCGGCGTCGCGCGCTACCGCGCTACCGACCGCATCCTAGACCACGGAAGAGCACGGACGCACGCGGAAGCGCCCTACCACCGCGATATGATGGCGCCGTGAGTGCGCGAGCGATGGGGGAGTCCGAGCCGGTCACTCGGCTTCCATGGGTCCGCCGCGCGTGGATGCGCGCGTTCGCCGAAATCCGGCTGACTGGCCTTGCCATGTGGCGGGGGGTGACCAGCTTCTACGACAGCAACAATCTCACCTTCGCGTCATCGATCGCCTACTATTCGCTGCTGTCACTTTTTCCGTTCTTCCTCCTGGTTCTGGCGATCCTCGCCAGCGTGACCGACAACGACATCGATCGCGCATCGGTGCTCGACTTCGTGCTTCGGTACTTTCCACGGCAATTCGAATTCGTCAACACGCAGCTGCACGCGATGCAGTCTGCACGGATCAGGCTCGGCGTGTTTGGCAGCCTGTTGATGGTGTGGGCGGCGATGGGCGTCTTTGGTGCGATTACCTCGGCGGTCAATCACGCGTGGGGCGTCGAGAAGCAGCCGAGCTATCTCAAGCACAAGTTGATCTCGTTCATCATGCTCATCACCGCAAGCCTGCTTCTGCTGGTCGGATTGTTGCTCGTGAGCGCGATCAACGTCGCGGAGGCTCATTGGTTCGCTGTGATCATGACGCGCGCGCCGGCCCTACTCGTACTTCAAGGGTGGGCAGTCAAGTCAGCGAGCACTGTCATATTCATCTTCCTCGTTGGTCTGATCTTCTATTTCGTTCCCAATGCCGCCGTGCGGTTTCGAGATGTTTGGGTTGGCGCTGTGTTGACGGGGCTGCTCTGGCACGTCGCGCTTGCCGGTTTCTCGCGATACGTCCGTGACTTGAATCGCTTCAGCGTTCATGGCTCTATCGCGGCGGTCGTTGTGTTCCTCGTCTGGGTCTATATTTCCGCGGTGATTCTGCTGTACGGCGCTGAACTGACGGCCGCCTATGCACGCCTGCGCCGCCGACGCCCAGAGGAAATTCCCGCCGCGTCGACGCCGCGAACGACGCTCTGAAGTGTCCAGTTCCCAATTCCGTTGCCCTCGCTGTAAGACGCGTGCCGACCGAATCGAGTAGGAACTGGAAACCGGTGACTGGTAACTGGACACAACTGAATGTACATGGCGGGGCAGGGAGGTCTTTTCGACCCTCCCTGCAGCCAGGCAGGAAGTTGTTGGAAGGGCGGGTGCTCCAGCGGAACACCGGAGCGGCTGGCCGGGCCGCTGTAGCCGCCCGACACACTTTCTTAGAGCAACCGCGGTGCCAGCGGAGAACCGTGAAAATGACAGGTTTTTGAGGGATTTTTGCGGCAGATGTGAATGAAACTCGACATCCGGCCGGTCGAGTTGGAAGCGGATCACCCATCCACTGCGCCCCCCGTGTGTAACGCCCGACACAGCAACCCGACCGCGAAACGGCAGGGCTTTACGGTGCGATGTTAGGTGGGGAGTCGGGCCGATGCGCAGGCGGAGACCAACGCACTCGGCGGCGCGACATCAACCAGTAATTGACCAGCGAAGCAGCGCCGAGACTGATCCACGCCCCGCCAATACCCAGACCCACGTCCGGCACACCGGCCGCCACGCCAATCACGAATATCAATCCAAGGCCGAAGCCGATGAGGAGCACTCCGGCGGTCCGATACCGCTGGCTCCGATCGTCATCCTTGACGCTGTCACCAATTGCGGCTTCAAAGGCCGCCGGATTTGTTTCCGGCGACGGCACGACGCCGCGTTCGATCATCGCCAGCCGTTCGCGGTGTTCCATTTCGCGCATTTTGCGTCGATTGTTCATCGCCGCAACCATCAAGACGACGCCGGCGACGATCGTCACGACCACGAAAATCACAATTGCAAAGTCCTGCATATTCCAGTGTCTCCTGCCCCGGCGTCGCTGCCACGTCCCTGAGCTCTCTTGACGAGAGGGCGATTGGGACAATTAGACCGGCCGGCACCACGAATTGTTTCAGGCCCTTCGACAAGCTCCGGGCAGGCCCTTCGACAAGCTCAGGGCAGGCGTGAAACAAATCGGGCGCATTCCGACTCTAATAGGGTTGGCGAATGGCCGACCTCGACGAAGAGACACTCATCGAGCGGTGTCGGACCGGCGATGACATCGCTTTCGGCGAACTCGTCGAGCGGTACAAACATCTCGTTTACGGCATGGTCTGGCGATTGACGGCCGATCGCTCGCGAACCGACGATCTGGCGCAGGACGTCTTCCTGAAGATCTACCGCGGCCTTCCATACTTCCGAGGTGAGGCCCGGCTTTCCACATGGATCTTCCGGATCGTGTCCAACGTCTGTGCGCAGGATCGCAGCCACAGGCGGGAGGAGACGTCGGCGTCGCCGATCCGCGAACCGGGGCGCGACGACGCGGCATTTGCCGAACTCGAGCTCCGCGATCGACTCGACAAGGCGATCGCGCAGCTTCCTGAGAACTACCGGGTGCTTATTGCCGCGCACTATCTCCACGGCGTGCAATACGAAGCCTTGGCAGAAGCGCTCGACATTCCGGTGGGCACGGTGAAGACGCACCTGTACCGCGCGAAGCGGCGTCTACGGGAATTGCTCCAATGATGTGCAGGGAAGTCGCCGACCTGATTGAGCCGATAGCGGCGGGGGAACTCGAGCCGACGCCGGACGTGCGTGGGCATTTCGAGACATGCCCGTCGTGCGCGCTCATGCTCGCGACGGCGCGTCGCCTGGAAGCGGCGCTCGTCGCGCATCAACCACCACCGGTCCCCGATCGGTTCGTTGCCGCGGTGCTTCACCGTGTGCGGCGCGAACGATGGCGAATGGAACGCAATGTCGACCTTATATTCAACGTTGCCATCTTCGTGGCGCTGCTGATTGTCGTCGGTGGCGTGCTTGCGCTCGTCGACGTCAGTGGCGTCGTGTCCGCCTCTTCTGACGCATGGGCCGGGTTGTCCCTGATGAGCACACAGGTCGCGCGACGGATCGCGCCGGCGATTAACACCTACATTGCGGCTGCAGGTCTTCTCCTGACCGCGCTTGGCATGTGGTGGTGGGCGGAGAGAATCCCTAATCACTGATCACTGATCACTAATCACTGATCACTATCACTGATCCAGCGTCTCAGAGCAGCATTGCCAAGTTCTCCCTCCGCCGCGCAAAGATGCGCCGGGCGGGGATGAACAGCACCCGCCCGATGCCATAGCTCACGATGCACCAGAGCAGCAGCAGAACTGGCACGAGCGACGTGTTGTGCAGCCAGGCTGAAGCTGCGAATGTGATGAGCATGGCGGGCAACGTGGAAACGACGACACTGATCATCCCGAGCAGCGCGGCGAGCCCGTGGGCGTTGCTGCCGCGGCCGATGCTGTTGAGATCGACGACGCGTGGAAAGAGTGCCGAAAGAGTAGCGGCAGCGGGCGCGACGAGAAAGTAGGTTGAAAGGAGGCCCAGCGGAATCGCAAGCCACAGGGCCGGCGATCCCCCGGGGAGCAGCAAGAGCGCCACGACGAACGAGAGTGAAATAGGCAAGGCCGCAATGAGGCCGTTTCCCACAGCTTTCCCCGCAAGGTACTCGCGATCGCTCAGGGGCGAGAGGAGTGCGAGGGTCAGCCCGGCGTTGTCGATCGCAAACTGATTCATGGCCACCGGCAAGACGGCAAGCAGACCGACAAATGACGCGAACCCCGCGATCGAAAGGCCGGTGCTGAACGAGAAGGGGCCGGAATCGAAATTGGCCATGGGGTTTCGCGCGACGAACGCGAAGATCCCTGTAACCACGACCGGAGACAAGACGATTGAACGGCCGCGCGGTGTGCGCAGAGCGAGCCGCAGCTGCGCCAGCGCGACGGCGGAGGCGCCCGACGACAGTCCGGGCAGCGTCCGACCCCAAGCCGCGCGTGTTGGCACCGCGCGCCGCGCACCCGTTGAGCCCGGTGATGCCAGAACCTTGGCGAACGCTGCCATCCCCATGCCATGAACGATGAGTGCCGCCGCGAGCAGTGCGACCAGGCTTGCCCCCGCCGTCATCAGATCACCGGACGCCGCACTGCGTGTCGAACGGGCGTAGGCCTCGGGGGGGTACATCGCGAACGCGCGCACACCGGTGTCTTTTATCCACTCGGGCACTGTAGAGATCGCGGAGGATCGCTGTTCGGCACCCGGCGCATGACGAAGGCCGGTCAGAAGCCCCGGCAGCATGCTTGCGGCCGGAATGATCACGATGAACAGCAACGCCAACAGCTCACCGCGTCGCCGATCGCGTACCAGCAGATGGAGCACGCTCGTCGCGAGTGCAGTCAGACCAACGATCACGAGCACCAGCAGCACGCCAGCGGCAAACGACAGGAACGCCGCGACGAACGCGGCGCCGAGCAAGAGGCCGACGGGGACAAACAACACGATCGGCAACATGAGCAGCACCCAGATGTCGCCGAAGGCGGACGACGATTGCGCGACGTAAAGCGTGCGGCGAGGGATGGGAAGCAGGAGCATTCGAACGGGATTGGTGCGATCGGCTGCCGGCAACAGCAGCGGACCAAAGATGGATACGATGGGAACGATGAATAAGAGGTAACGCGCGGCCTCGAAGAAGAGCGAGTGCTGATCGCCGCGTGCGAGTGCGATTCCACTCGCGGTCGACGCCGCCGCGAGGATCAGCGCGGACGGGACCATTAACACTGCAGCCATGATCGGGCCGAGCTTTTCGATCGCGATGGAGAACCGCTCGACCGTGTCGCGCGCGCCGGTGTTCTCCAGGGAATTGATCAGCATGCGCCAGCGCAGCCACGCGAATGCCCGGAGAGTTCTCAGCATGTGTGCCTAGATCCAGTCGAGCGCGTGTGACTTCGCCTCACCGCCGACCAGATCGATGAACAATTCCTCGAGCGTCTTGCCGCTATCGGCGCCGGATCGCAGATCGTCGATGCGCCCTTGCGCGACCAGTTTTCCGTGCGAGATGACACCAATATGGGTGGACAGTCGCTCGACGATTTCAAGGATGTGCGAGGTCAGAAAAATCGTTCCGCCGCGCGCCACAAACGACAAGAGCAGATCCTTGATCTGACGCGAGGCAACCGCATCGATGCCTTCGAACGGCTCGTCGAGAAAGAGCAGTTTCGGTGCGGGCAAGAGAGCGGCCGCGAGCGACAGCTTTTTCCTCATCCCGTGCGAAAAGTCGGTCACGAGCGTGGTGCCGGCGCTCTTCAGATCCATCAGATCGAGGAGATCCGCGGAACGCTGCTTCGCCGTCGCCGGATCGATGCCGTGCACTTGCGCGACGAAGTTCAACGTCTCCTCGGCGGTCAACCGATCGAACAGCGCGAGGTCTTCAGGGACGACGCCAATGCGGCGTTTGACGGTGACAGAATCCACTGCAGGATCAACGCCGAGAATCCTCATCGTCCCCGCGGTCGGGCGAAGCAGACCGGTGAGACACTTGATGGTCGTGGACTTGCCGGCGCCGTTTGGTCCGAGAAATCCATAAAAGCTGCCGGCCGGGACGGCGAGATCGATTCCATCGACCGCGCGGAAGTTACCGAAGGTGCGAGTCAGGCCGGAAGTCTGGACGGCAAAGTCGCCCTGCATCGACGGTGATTCTACAGTCGCCACTGAGTTCATCGTGAGTCTGCATGGGCCAAGCGGAGGATCGCTTCCACAAACGGCCCGATGTCATCGATCTTTCTGGCCGTGACGATGCCGCCATCTTGCACGACGGGCCGGTCGACGTAGAGGCCGCCTGCGTTCTTGACGTCGATGGCGATCGAAGGCCAGCAGGTGATCGTCCGGCCCTTGATGGCATTGGCCGAGATGAGCACCTGCGGGCCATGTCCGACCGCGCCGATCGGAACATTCGTCGCAAGCGCATCCCGGATGAGATCGAGGAATGCGTGCCGCATGCGGAGCCGGTCTGGCGAATAGCCGCCTGGAATCGCGATCGCCGAGAACATCGCTGCACGCGTTCCGCGCACGGCCACATCGCATGCAGTGTCGACTCGCCCATGCCGTCCCGAATAGAGGCGGCCGGTAAACGGCGCCACAATCACCACTCGCGCGCCGGCGTTTTCGAACTGCGCCGACATCGCGGAAAACTCATCGTCGTCGAAGCCCTCGTCAATCAAGACAGCGATGCGAAGCTGGACAGAAGGCATTCGGAGGATTCTACAACCTGCTACGATGAGGAGATGAGAACGCTCCTGATCAGCGGAGGAGAGACAGCAGCCCCCAGTTCACTTGTCGATCTGCTCACACGCGGGAGTACGTACTTCGAACAGCGACGCGCAGCGGACCTGGCACGGACGGGTTCACTGATCGATGCCGATCGCGTCGTGTTCTGGTCTGCCAGCGACGATCCGGCGATTGCAGAAATAGCCGAGCATGATCGCACCGAGGAGCGGGCCGAACGGCGCGAAGCGATTGTTTTCATCACCGCTTCGCGATCGTCGCCGCCGACGAGCCTGCCAGACAGTGAGAGGTATTTGTGGCCGCAGGATCGCGATCGCTTGGTGATGGCGTTTCTCACGGGCGCATAGTGCCCGAGCGAGGCACTGGAAGGAGGCGCCGCAGTGAGTTAGCGCCCGCGGCCCGAGCGAGGCGCTGGAAGGAAGCGCCGCAGTGAGTGAAGTCATGAATCGACTGGCGCGTGAGCGCAGCCCGTATCTCCTCCAGCATGCAACGAATCCGGTTGACTGGTACGCGTGGGGCGCTGAGGCGTTTCAACGAGCCCGCCACGAGGACAAACCGATATTCCTGTCCATCGGGTATTCGACGTGCCACTGGTGCCACGTGATGGAGCACGAGTCGTTCGAGAACCCGGCGATTGCCGAGCTGCTCAACAATGATTTCGTGTCGATCAAGGTCGATCGTGAAGAGCGGCCTGATGTCGATCGGGTTTACATGTCGTTCGTTCAGGCCACCACCGGCTCGGGCGGTTGGCCGATGACCGTGTTCCTGACTCCGGAATTGAAGCCGTTTTTCGGCGGCACGTATTTTCCGCCGGCGTCGAAATGGGGCCGCCCGGGATTCTCCGATTTGCTCGGTGAACTGGCGCGCGTCTGGAAACACGATCGCACACGGGTCGAGGAGGCGGCCGCAGAACTACTTCAGAGATTGCAAGCCGTGACTGCGACCGATGGCTCGCCGCGCGCTGAATCCGAGCTCGCGTCGACCGATGCCCTCGAGGAGTCGATCGACCAGTTCCATCGATCGTTCGATCGGCGTCGCGGAGGGTTCGGTGATGCGCCGAAGTTCCCGCGGCCTTCAGAGCTGCTCTTTCTTCTTCGAGAGCACGCTCGCCGAGGCGACGACGCACGCTCGTCTTCCGCGTTGCAGATGGCAACGGAGACCCTTCGTGCGATGGCGCTGGGCGGTATGCGCGATCACATCGGCGGCGGCTTTCATCGATATTCGGTTGATGGTGACTGGCGCGTTCCGCATTTCGAGAAAATGTTGTACGACCAGTCGCAATTGGTTCTCGCCTATCTCGAGGCAGCCCAGGCGACCGGAGATCCGTTCTATGCAACCGTCGCTGAGGACACGCTCGACTACGTCCGGCGTGACATGACCGATTCGGACGGGGGATTCTACTCGGCCGAAGATGCAGACAGCATTCCCCCCGAACATGCCGACGATCCGAAAGCCCGAAAATCGGAAGGGGCGTTCTACATCTGGTCGGATCAGGAACTCGGCACCGTATTAGGTGAGGACGCTGACGTCGCACGGCGGCGGTTCGGTATCGAAGCAGGTGGAAACGCACCGCACGATCCGCAAGGGGAGTTCACCGGCAAGAACCTCCTTTACACCGCCCAGTCCATCGAAGAGATTTCGATCCGCAGCGGCGCAACCCCCGATCAGGTCGTCGCAGCACTCGGCCGCATCCGACAGCGACTGATGAGCGTCAGATCGACACGTCCACGCCCTCATCTCGACGACAAGATCCTGACGGCGTGGAACGGGTTGATGATTGCGGCCTTCGCCCGCGCCGCCCGCGTGCTGGCCGATCGGCCATCATCGTCCGAGTACCTGAACTGTGCGCTGCGAGCCGCCTCGTTTATCAAAACGAAGCTATGGACCGATGCGGGGTTACTCCGGAGATACCGCGACGGCGACGCGGCAATCCCCGGGTACGCGGAAGACTACGCGTATTTGATCTGGGGACTGCTCGAACTGTTTCAGTCAAGCGGCGACGCCGGCTGGCTCGAATGGGCGATCACCCTGCAAGCGGACCAGGACCGCAAATTCTGGGATGAAACAGAATCCGGATGGTTCAGCACGACGGGCGACGACCCGACCGTGCTGTTGCGATTGAAAGAGGACTACGACGGCGCTGAGCCGGCGGCTAGTTCGATCTCCGCGCTCAATACGCTGACACTCGCGAACCTGACGGGTGACGAGAATATGCGGCAGCGCGCGGAGCGGACGATTGCACGATACGGCCCGCGCATCGGCGCGGCGGCGCGTTCGATTCCGATGATGTTATGCGCGCTCTCTGCATGGTATGCGGGCCACTCTCAGGTCGTGATTGTGGGTGATGGTGATTCGGCGCGGGCGCTGAAGGTAGAACTTGCGCGTCACTATCTGCCGTTCGCTCTGCTGATTCCCGTTGCGCCGAATATTCCGCGCGAAACGCTGTCGAAGCTGTTGCCGTTTACGGCGGCAATGACCGCTCGCGGTGGCGCCGCAGCGTATGTCTGCCGCGACTTCACCTGCCGGCAGCCGGTCACGACGGCACAGGATTTCGCGAGAGAATTAGAGTGAATGATGATAAGTTTCATGTTTTGAGTTTTCCGTTTTGGTTGTGGTTCTAAGTTTTAGTCTCAGTTTTAGTTCGAAGTTATGGTCTACGACATAGAAATCGTTCTCCGCGATCGCGAAACGGCCGTTGCCGAACGACTCGAGCACGATGGCAGCGATCCGTCCGGCTGGACGGAACTTGATGTCGATGCAGTTTTGAAATCAATGCTCCTCGCCATCGATCGCGCGAAAAATCCCGGCTCAAATGAACGTCATGTCGCGCTCCGCGGGTTCAGCTGGATCGTCGAACCCACCGATCGCGGCGTGGTCATCGCGCTCGAGATCCCGATGGGTGCGGCTGTTGCCGGCCCTTTCGATATTCCCCAGCAGCGGCTCGATTCACTCATCTCCCGGGCCATCGCGACCGCCGGTCCGGCCCGCCCCGTGATCCATTGACTCGGATTTCAGACTTTTCCGACGGCTTACAGATCCGCGCCGGAAAGACCATATAAACACGCAAAAAACGCCATTTGGCGTAGAGTTGATGATGCCGACTCATCGGCACCGGGTTTGCCCGGTCTGAAGCAGAACGGGCGTGTCGCTCCTCAGCGAACCATGAAATTGCCCTATAAAATCCTCGTCCTCGACGACGACGATTCCGCCCTTGACGGGATCGTCGAAATGCTCCGCGAGATGGCGTATGTCGTCACCCCGGCGACGACCTACGAGTCTGCGAAGACGCTGCTGGCAGCCGAAACGTTCGACCTGCTCATCACCGATATCCGGCTGCGCGGTTTCAATGGGCTGAATCTGGTCCGGCAGGCCTATCGCGATCGGCCTGAGATGGGACTGATCATCATTTCCGGCTACGAAGAGACGATGATGGAAGTGGAAGCCGGGAGATATGGTGCGCAGTTCGTTCGCAAGCCAATCAAGCCGGTTGAATTCCTGAAAACCGTCGCCCGGTGTCTCGGCGACGTACGCCGTCAGCGGCGCTGGCCACGCAAACGAGTCGTCGGCGGCTTTCGTGTCACCGCGAATGGCCGTCCGGCAGCGGTCGTTGATGTGTGCTACGGAGGGCTGCGCCTCGAAGTGCCCGATGGCGGATTGCTGCCGCCGACATTCGAGATCGAGATTTCAGGCATTGGTCTGCAACTCCCGGTCGAAAGCGTGTGGTGCCATCCTGAAGCCGGTGGCGCGGTGATGTGCGGCGCGACGCTCACGACCGACAGCACGCCTGCCGCGCGCACCTGGCGCGCGATCGTCGATCGACTCAGTGCATAATGCGCGGATGCCGCGCACGCCTGTCGTCTCGTTCCTGATCATCTTCTTCGCATCTCGCTTCAGCGGTCAAACAACCGCTTCGTTTCCTCTCGAAGAGATGACGGTTGCCCAGTTGCAGGACGCGATGGCTGCCGGACGATACACATCTCGACGGCTCGTCCAGCTCTATACCGAGCGCATCAACGCAGTCGATCGCAACGGTCCGACACTTCGATCGGTCATCGAACTCAATCCGGATGCGCCGTCGATTGCCGATACGCTCGACGCTGACCGCAAGAGCGGCCGCGTGCGCGGACCGCTGCATGGCATCCCGGTTCTCATCAAGGACAACATCGATACCGGCGATCGAATGATGACGACCGCTGGTTCGTTGGCGCTCCAAGGTGTCCCGGCCCCGCGCGATGCCTTCATCGTGACGAAGCTGCGTGCCGCCGGCGCCGTGATCCTCGGCAAGACCAACCTGAGTGAATGGGCGAATTTCCGGTCAACCAAATCGACGAGCGGTTGGAGTGCGCGCGGTGGCCAGGTGACCAATCCCTACGTGCTCGATCGGAACCCGTGCGGATCGAGTTCGGGAACTGGTGCCGCCGTTGCCGCGAATCTGAGCGCGATTGGCGTCGGTACCGAGACCGATGGATCGATCGTGTGTCCGTCAGGAGCGAATGCGCTGGTCGGAATCAAACCCACGATTGGACTGGTGAGCCGCACCGGCATCGTTCCCATCTCGCACACCCAGGATACGGCTGGTCCCATGACGCGGACCGTCGCCGACGCGGCGATCCTTCTCGGAGCAATGGTGGGTCCGGATCCATCGGACGCCGCTACGGTCGGTTCGAAATCGAAGTCTGCCGATTACTTGGCAGCGCTGAAAGTCGACGGCCTTCGGGGCGCCCGCATCGGTGTTGCGCGGAAGCGCTTCTTTGGCTATAGCCCGGCGACCGACAAGATGATCGATCAGGCGATCGCCGACATGAAGGCGCAGGGTGCCACGATCATCGATCCGGCCGATATCGCCACCGCAGACCGTCTCGACGATTGCGAGCTCGAGATCCTGTTGTATGAGTTCAAGGTGGGTCTCAACAAGTATCTCGTTTCGCGCGGTCCGTCCGCGCCGGTGCACTCGCTGAAAGATCTCATCGCGTTCAACATCCGCGAGCGTGACCGCGAGATGCCGTACTTCGAGCAGGAGCTCCTCGTCCGAGCTGAGAAGAAGGGGCCGTTGACATCGCCGGCGTATCGCAAAGCTCTAGCCACCTGCCGCGCGCGATCGAGAACGCTCGGGATCGACGCCGTCATGACGAAGTTTCGGCTCGACGCGATCGTTGCGCCGACCGGCAGTCCGGCGTGGCCGATCGATCTCATCAACGGCGATCACTTTCTCGGCGCCAGTTCGACGCCCGCAGCGGTTGCTGGTTATCCCAGCATCACCGTGCCAGCCGGATTTGTTCGTGGACTACCGGTTGGCGTGTCGTTCATTGGACGCGCGTGGAGCGAGCCCAAGCTCATAAGCCTGGCATACTCGTACGAGCAGGCGACCAAACATCGCAAGCCGCCGACGTTTGCGCAGACGGTGAAATACTGACGCGTGTCGGGCTCCATTGTGCGGGATCTGGAATGCGAAATTCGGAGAAAGTCGTAGCCAAACGAGTGCAGCGAGTCAGAGACGGATCCCGGACAACGGATCCCGGATCCCGGACAACGGATCCCGGATCCCGACAGCGTTAGACTCCGTGGATCTCATCCAACGCCTGCGTGACGGCCTTCAACCCTTCACGCAGCGTCGCAGTCGGGCCACCGAAGCCCATGCGCAGATGCGCGGGCGCCTGAAAGAACCGGCCCGGCACCACGGCCGTATCGCGCGTCCTGAGCAGCCGTTCTGCGAATTCCGTCGTGTCTGCGAGATCCCTGAGCCGCGGAAATACCACGGTGCCGGCCGATGGTGCCCACTCGAGGTCCGTTCGTGACTCGAGAAAACTCCGGATGATTGGCCTGTTGGCTTCGAGCAGCGCGAGCGAGCGCTGAACCAGGCGGTCGAGATGACGGAACGCGACGACCGCGAGCCGCTCCGCGACAATCGAACCGGTTCCATCGACCACATCGCGCGTGCGTCGAATGCGTTCGGCGACTTCCGCGGACGACAGGATCCACCCACATCGCAGTCCCGAAAGCCCATACGATTTCGTCAGGCTATTCGTGCAGACGAACGGCTCGCCACGCGCCGCGAAGGTCCGGTCGACGGGTGTACCTCCCGGCGCAGCAGCTGCCGCAAGATCGAGATACACCTCGTCGAGCAGAACGTACGCGCCGTTGCGTCGCGCGATCTCACCAATCTCCTCGAGCGCCGCAGGGTCCGCAAGTACGCCACTCGGGTTGTGCGGGTTCGTGATGATGATGATCCGCGTTCGCGGCGTCATCGCGCGTCTGATTCGATCCGGATCGAGGCCGAAGCCGCGGGCGAATTCCCGCTCGAACTGATTGACGCGCGCGCCGAGCAGCCGCGGAGCGCCAAGCAACGGATCGTAGCCCGGTGTCTCGACCAGCACCTCGTCGCCCGGCTCGATGAGCGCAGCAACGGCGAGAAAGTTTGCACCTGATGCTCCCTGCGCCGTGGTCACGCAGTTGGGGGCAACCCCGTACCGGAGCGCGATGGCTTCGAGAAGGGGACGGTAGCCGTTCTCATTGTTGCCTTCGAATGCGATCGCTTGGCGAACGTCGGGAAGCTCGTCGATCGAACACGCGCAAATGTTGGAGCCTGCGAGATCGAGCCGCGCGGCGGGACGCATCTTCGCCCACTCCATGTACGGAGCATGAAATCGAAGCATGGTTACAGTGTCGGATGCAGTGTTGATGAGGCCTTCTTCTTTCGCGTCACGAACCAGTAGAACAGTGGAATGCCGGCCGCGAGAAGCAGCGCGCCGCGCGATGCGCTTTCAGGATCGGCCCAGACGACGCTGAGGACAATGGCGGCTGCTGTCGCAACAAACAGCGCCGGCACCACGGGGTATCCCGGGGCGCGAAACGCCATCAGTGGACGCTGACGTACCGGCACGGTTCGTCGAAACACCAAAACGGTTGACACTGTCAGCCCGAAGAAAATCCAATCGGCAAACACGACGTAATTGAGCAGTTGACCGTAACTGCCGCTCAACGCCAGGATGCACGACCATGTCGTCTGCACCGCGATGGCGGCCGCAGGGGTTCGATACGTCGGATGCAATCGGGCGAGCGCGGGAAAGAACAATCCGTCCGCAGCCATCGCGTAGTAGACCCGCGTCGGGGCGAGAATCGCGAGATCGAGAAACCCGAACGTCGAGATGGCAATCGCGGCGGTGACGAATCGATCGCCGAGCGATCCAAACATGTGCCGCGCTGCGTCGGCGGCGGGTGTGATCGTCGCGGCAAGACCCTCAAGTCCGAGCGCGCGCAGGTAGACGACGTTCACCAGCACGTAGATCGCCACGACGGCCATCGTCCCTCCGATGATGCTGACGGGCAGCTGGCGGCTCGGATCTTCTACTTCTTCCGCGACGTAATTAGCGTTTTGCCATCCTCCGTAGGCGAAGAGAATCGGCACCAGCGCGGCTCCGAATGCGATCGCACTAGACGTGTCAGCAAGCGTGGTGGACTTGCCAATGGTCGACCAACCAGGTGTCCCCGGCGCAAACAGGCCGAACACGATCAACACCACGAGCGCGCCAATCTTCAGGATCACGAGCACGTTCAACACGCGGCTGCCGGGCTTCACGCCGAGGACGTTGATCAGCGACAGGATCAGCAGTGCGGCAATTGCCAGCGGTATCGGTGACACGTCCGGGTGTCCAACCAGCCGCAGCGTGTAAGTTGCAAAGACGATCGCGACTGCGGCGACCGCGCCGCTTTCAATGACGGCAAGCTCCGCCCATCCGTAGAGGAAGCCAGCCATCGGATGAATCGCATCGCGAAGATACGCATATTGCCCGCCGACTCGCGGGAACAGCGATCCAAGCTCCGCATAACTGAGCGCGCCTGCCACTGCGATCGTCCCTCCCACAATCCATGCAGCGAGCACGAGTACAGAGCTATCCAGACGCTGCGCGACGAGGTAGGGATTGATGAAGATGCCGGATCCGATGATGCCGCCGATGACGATCATCGTGACGTCGAAACGCCCGAGCGCGCGCTTGAATGTCACGTCGAAGCAATCATGGATAGAGCCGCTCGATTCGCCAGCCGCTCGCTTCGCGAATGTAGAGCACGCGATCGTGCAGTCGATCGGGGCGTCCATACCAGAATTCAAGGCGGGAGGGAACCAGGCGAAAGCCGCCCCAGAACGGCGGCCGTTGCACTCCCTGTCCATCGAATCGCCGCTCAACTTCGCGATACTTTTCCTCGAGCGTCTCGCGCGAGGCAAGAACCTGACTCTGATCCGAGGCCCACGCGCCGAGCTGACTTCCTCGCGGGCGTCCCGCGAAGTATGTATCGGATTCTTCGGCAGAGACGCGGCTGACTTGCCCCTCGACTCGGATCTGCTCGTCGAGCGACGCCCAGTAAAAGCAGAGGGCGGCATGCGGATTCTCGGTGAGCTCACGTCCCTTGCGGCTGTCGTAATTCGTGAAGAACACGAAGCCCCTGGCGTCCGCGCCTCGAAGCAAAACGAGCCGCGCGGAGGGACGTCCGTTCGGATCAGCGGTTGCCAGGACTACCGGTGCGGTGTCCACCTGATGCGCCTGCGCACGCTCGACGGCATTCAGGAATTCGGTGATCGGATCGGCACTCGCCATGCGGCGATTATATGCGTTCGGTTTCGGCCAGTCCGTCCGCTGAGGAGTTGGATTGATTCGTGGCTTCGATGCGTAGGCCACGGTCTGGCGCCACCCATTGCTGCCGCGCCTCGTCACTCAACAGCCGCTCGGCGGTGTAGAAACGGAGGAGCGCATCACGATTGAGCAATTCCGGGCACGCCATCGCCAGCGCTGATAGATCCCGTGCCTCAGGATGCCGCCGCATCGCGTCGTCGACGAGATCCAGCCACGCGATTGTCATGGTCACGTGAAACTTTTCCGGAACCCCTTTCGCGCCAGCGAAACGGCGCAGCCCTTCGAACAGCTTCCGCTGCGTCTCTTCACGTCCATGACGGGTGAGATAGACGATCGTCAGACGAACGTGATCTGCGTGCGGGAAGGCCGGCAGCGTGGCTGCCTCGAAACCTGCAATCAACTCGTCGTCTGTCAGCATCCGTCCAGTTTAATGCCCAGCCAGCTTTCGCGGTCGATCCAGGCGAAAGCTGTCGCGCCGAAGCCGCGACTGCGGCGAAGGCGGACAGCAGCCAGCAGCCAAGAAGCCAGCAGCGAATCACGATTATTCAGTCTTCTTCACCGCCAAATCACGACTCCTGACAGCTGGATCGCTACGCTCAGCGCTGGAGGTTGTCATGAAGCGGCTGATTTTTCTGTTTCCGGTGATGGTTGTCGTTGCCGGATGCGCCTATCGCACGGCGTCATCGTCGAACGGGTAAGCGGGTCAGTCTCGTTGTGCCTCCCGGGCCGGGTCCGCAGCCCGGAGCTCGTTGATTACCTTTCAGCGGCGGCAATCACTTCGGCCAACTCGCGGCTAACTTGATCGCGGATGCGCTGTTCCTTCCATTGTCGAACGGCTTTTCCGATGCCGTCCGCCAAGGTCAGAAGATTGATCCCGCAGCACTTCGATCTCCACTCTGCGGACTGCCTCTGCAATGGCGTCAACTCAAACTCTTTGCGAAGCTGGTCCACGATCGACAGACCGAAGACGCGCTCGTCGACCGATACCCTGAAGGTTGCAACTGGCGCGGGCATTCTGGCGTCGAATCTCAGGCTTTGTGAAGGAGTCCTGTTGAGGGCAGCTTTTACATGTTCGACTGAGCCGGGCGGGTCGTCGGTTTCCTGCGCCGCGGCCGCGCCGGACGCAGGCCAAAGCATCGCAGCGAATAACAGCAGGGTGGCGGCGGTCTTCCGCAGCAAGTCCGTCACATAACGTTTAGACCGGCCTGGACCCATTCTGGTCTTTCTAATCCCTCGGACTCCCCTACACCGTCGCTCGCGGGGACCGTTTGCCCCGCTCCGCTCCGGTGGCTCGCTTCGCTTTGCTCGCTCGCATCTTTCGACGCGGCCTTGCCTTGCCGCAGCATCGACTCGCTTCGCTCCGCTCGCTCGCGTCTTTTTGTCACCGCCGCGGCAGCAACGACTTCCTCATTTTAGCAACGACGGTGAAGTTAGGATCGACGACATTGGCGATCTCGTACTCCAGTGCCTGCCCCATGAAAGTGGATGCGCCACGTTCCGAGAACCCGTAGTCGCTCATCAACCAGCGCTGCATTTCCGCGGTGGCAAGCTGAAAGGCCTCGAGAAGCGGCCGCGCACTGCCGAGCACCATGATGTGAGTATCGGTATCAAGGCGCGGCCACGCGATGCTCTTTTTCCTCACCAAACCCACCGTGAACTCGACGTCCATTGATGTTTCCACGCCGGTTCCTGCGGCCTCCGCTTCGCCCATGCGCGCGTGTCCATCGCCAACAAAGAGGAGCGCGCCCGGTTCGTTGACCGGGAGCATCAACTTGACCCCGGCAGTCATCCCCCCATAGTCCATGTTCCCGCCGAACGCGCCGGGGGTAATGGCGGTGATGGCTTCCTTGCGAGCGGGAGCAACCGCGATGCAGCCGAGCATCGGCTTGAGCGGGAGCTCCAGGTGCGACGGAGTGATATCGGTCGAGTCCAGCGACACGATTCCCTTCGCTTTATCGATGTTCCAGATCATCCGCTTGCTCTCACGATCCGTTCGCGCCAAAATCGCCTGCGGGGTTGTCGCGTACGGCGCCAGCAGACTGCCGGAGTATCCGGTTGCCCGATTCGGTTCGATCTTTTCGATCGAGACGACGAGCATGTCTTCCGGCTCTGCGCCCTCGATGTAGAAAGGACCGGTCTGTGGATTGCCGCCGGGCGAAACCGCCTTGTTGTTCCAATCGGTTCCCGCGGCATCAATGGTTTTCGTGATCACGCGGTCGCCAGGTTTGATCCGCAGCGCCGGCGGATGGGCAAATGAATAGGTCGTGTAGAACGTCGTCGGCGTGAAGTGGTGCGTTTGCGAGGTCTGCGATGTGGCCGTCGTACAGCACAGCACCGCAGTGATGCAGGCGACGACGGCCCCACTAGCGAGTTTCATTGTTCGATCACACGTTTCTGCACCCGCCTACTGAGTGATGACGCCCTGGACGATCGGAGGAAGCGGCAACGGCCCGTGATCAAGAATCGCGGTCAGGTGTGCATCGCCTTTTCCGCCTTGAGTGATATTCATCGTCAGGTTGACGAGAAACTTGACGCCATCGATGTAACAGATTGTGCCGCCCTCCTCACCGACGGTGCCGGCAAGCGTTCGACGGAAAGTGCTGATCGACCAACTGCCGCCAAGGATTGCGACGCACGGGTGCTCCGGCGTTGGCAGCGGCGATTCGTGCCGGATGCCGCCCAGCGCCAGGCCAACGGCCGGCCTGCCGTCAATCTGTCCGGCGAATACAGCGGCGAAAATCGCCGAGCCACAGACGGCCTGTTCGCACAACTCGCGGCCGTTGACGCCTCCACTTAATGATGTTTCGGTTTGCGCAAAGAGCGGAACTGCGGACGCAAGCGTCAGCGTGAGCGCGAGAATGGCGTTCCGGAAGACACCGAGACGCATGAGACCTCCTTGGTTGAGTGAGCAGTAACTTAGATGGAGTCGATCGTTCAGGTCAAGGCAGAGGTGCAGACCGGCAGAGCATGCTCCCGCCGAGGCACCGCCCCTTGCATCAACCACCAGGGGAGGTGCTGAATGCGTAATAAAGATCGCGACATGAACAGCACTTAGAGGAACTCGCGGAACGACCGGAACTGGAGCGGAAATGAGTCGGATTCATCGAGTCGCGACGATCGCATGCGCAACCGCGAGGACGACTATTCGCCCGAGATAGATGAGGAAGAAGAGGATCTCCAGGAACGACAGCGGCAGGGGAATCTAGGCAACGAGCGCATCCGAGGCAGCGAGAGATAGCAGCTCGCGCGTGCTGAATAGAGTGAGCGGGGACGCCATGCGTTCCCGCTCTTTTTTTGTGTCCGCTTTTCGGTGAACTCAACAATCTGACAGAATCTAGATTGAGCCGGGGTGGCGGAACTGGCAGACGCTCAGGACTTAAAATCCTGTGGCCTTCGGGCCGTGCGGGTTCGATTCCCGCCCCCGGCACCAAATTCTAGGAAATTCGCGAGGCCTTCGGTCGAAGCATGTTCACCGAAGTCCCTAAAACCGGCCGACTGATCCCGTCCTGAGCCTGTTCTGCCCGATGCAGCGAGTTTGCCGCGGGCGACGCATCGGTCGACACTGGGCGACGTTTCGTTACCGATCCCCTCTGCGCGAGCGATAGCTGCATATCGAACATAGAACTTCCCACATATGGTTTGCTGCGACGCACATCCGATGAATCGTGGACACCGGGGCACGCCGCGACCACGGTGAAAGGAACGCAGTCAGGATCACTTTGTCGGCGTCAGGCGCTTCAGCTCTTCGAACCAATTGACAATGACCGTCATCGAGTTCGCGTCCGGCCGGACGTTCACCATCAAACGGTTGCCGGCGAAGACATCATAGCGTGCGAGATCCGCTTGACCGAGGCCCGGCCGAAACAGCGGCTTTGGCGTACCAGTGACCAGCGTGGAACCACGCGCGGTGATTGAAGCCACCATCAGGGTGCCATTTGGCGCGACATAGAACAACTCTGTACCGTCGGCACTCCAACGGGGCACGAATCCACCAGCGGTGGAGACTTGCCGTTTGAAGTCGCGTTGTGGGAAGGACTGGACGAACACGTCACCTTCGCCTCTTCTGGTGATTCCAGACGATTCATCGGATCCGTAGGCAATCGAACGACCATCGGGGGAGAACCTTGCGTCTACGTCCTGGAAGAACGGAGATGCGGTGACTTGGACGGGCTCGCGCGTGCCAAACATCGGAAGTGCCCATATATCCCCGCCGGCGGCATAGGCCAGATAACGGCCGTCGCGCGACCAGTCCGAAAGTGCCATGGGCACGCCGCTCTGTCGCAAGAGACTGTCTCCACTCACGCCGCCGACTCTTCGTTCATAGAGGCCTTCTACTCCGTTGCGACTGGAGACAAAGACGATCGTCCGCCCGTCCGGCGACCATAGCGGCGAACGGTTCCCTGGCCGATCGATGCTCATCCGCTCCGGAAATTGTTTATCAAAGTCCAAAATCCAGAGATCGGATGGCGCGCCACGCTCGAAAACAGCGAACCGGCCGTCTCGGGAAAATGCGGAATTGCGATACACGGCCGTCGAACCTACGGTTTCCAGTCGTCTGCCCGTGCGATCGAACCATACCAGCTGAGATTCCAGCGGTGCGCCGCGCAGGAAGGCCAGAGTGCCGTTTGCGGACACCGAGAACGTATTGCTTCTCCCCCGCGCACCATCTGCCACAGGAACCGCGTCACCCGATAATTCAAGCCGTTCCAGATTGAAACGTTGAACCATCAGCGTTCCCGCTCGGATGAACAACAGATGGCCCGTCGGAGAGTACGCAACCGCCGACGACGGGATGCCCGGCAGCGGTCGGCGTTCTTTCGAGTCGAGAGTTCCTACGTACGTGGCCCATGCGTCCGGCGTCCCTGTGCTCCGTGCGAGATAGATATAGTGCCGGCCGTCTGGAAGGAATACTGGATAGTCGTGAGAGATCTCTCCCCTCGACGCGTCCAACCCGGTTTCGGCGATCGGCTGACCACCGACTTCAGGGAGGCGTAGGAGCCCGCGGCCCTGCTGTCCTCCGACGAGAATCAGACCCTGGCCGCTCCAAGCACCATCGCGGAAGGGTCCGTTGGCGAGCAGCTGAGTCTGGCCGCCCCCGACGGCGATCTTGAACAGATTGCCATCTCTGAAAAAGCCGATCTGCTGACTATCCGGGGACCAGAAGAAACGTGTCGCACCCTCCGAACCAGGCAGTGCGTGTGCCCCAGGGGAATCGAGCGGCCGCACCCAAATCGCAGGTACGCCTTGGGCCGTCGGCGCGACGAATGCGAGCAAGCGGCCGTCAGGAGAGAGAGGCGCAGCGGCCTCAATCCTGGTTCCTGGTGGCGAAGCGATGTCGAATCGGACAATACGCGCGTCGGTAGACGGCGCGAGGATCATGCGTGCAACCGCTGTCGCGGCCGTCATCACCGACACCAGTGCGATCGCTATCCAGAACCATGGTCGCCGGAAGAATGGCATGACGAGCGGGACGATGTTATCCGCCGCCGGATTGGTGGCGATCTCGTCAAGCTCGAGACGAGCGTCGGCGATATCGGCGAGGCGATGTTTGCGGTCCTTCACCAGCGAGCGGCGCAGCAATCGCCGAAACGCCGCTGGAGTGTTCGCCGGGAGCCGGCTCCAATTGGGCTCAGCCCGCACGACCGCGGCCAGCACGTCGGTGATCTCTTCGCCGTCGAAGGTTCGCGTTCCGGTGAGCATCTCATACAACACACATCCAAACGCCCAGATATCGCTCCGCTTGTCCGCCGGCTTGCCCTTTGCTTGCTCAGGGCTCATATACGCGGCCGTGCCGAGGATCACCCCGATCCGCGTGATCGCCGGCGTCGTGATCGTCGGTGATAGTGTCGCCACGCCGGCGGCCGCGCTCGTCCCGACGGGCTCGACGAGCTTCGCCAGTCCGAAGTCCAGCACCTTCACCATGCCGTCGTCGCGCACCTTCACGTTGGCTGGCTTGAGGTCGCGATGGATGACGCCCTGCTCGTGCGCAGCTTCGAGCGCCTCGGCGATCTGGCGCGCGATCGGCAGGGCATCATCAACCGGAATCGGGCCTTGGGCGATTCTTTCCGCCAACGTAGGACCCTCGACCAGCTCCATCACCAGCCCACGGACGCCGTCGGTCTTTTCGAGACCGTGGATGATCGCGATATTGGGATGATTCAGCGATGCGAGGGTCTTCGCCTCGCGCTCGAAGCGCGTCAGGCGCTCACCGTCAGACGCCAACGTTTCGGGGAGCACCTTGATGGCGACCTGCCGACCGAGGTTCGTGTCAGTGGCGCTCCACACCTCGCCCATGCCGCCTGCGCCGATTTGGGCGGTGATTTCGTACGGGCCGAGGCGAGCGCCTGGTGTGAGGGCCACGCGTGGAACCGGCGTGATTATAGTAGTGCCCGGGGAAGTGGCCGAGTAGAATGCGAAACGCCGCAGTCGCCAACAAGGCGGCTTGCTGGAGCATTTCGTCCACTGCCCACGTGTCCCGCGCGCTCAGCCCCCTACGACACGTTTCGAGAATTCGTATCGTTCTGCCCTTCCCGGATATCGAAGCGCTCAACGCACGGATCAACCATCGCCCACTGACGTGTCCAGTAGCTACGCACTCCCTCGTGTCCGTGGACGTGACCGCCTTCCATTCCATTTGCCCAGATGACATCCTCCTGCATCGCTGACAGCAGTGTCTCCATGTCGCGAGCGTTGAACCGGTCGTAGAGGCGTTTGAGAAGTTCCACTTCATCTAGCATCTTGATCTCCTGATCGGCGAGATTCCCCGCGCTATCGCCAATCGTCGCAAGACTCGCTCCCTCTAGTACGGCGTCTTCGTTTTGCCACCCCTCTGTAACGCCGCACTGAGCATCAATCCCCTCCCAGCAGGTGTCGGATTGCCGGACTCACCCGGTGACCCGACCGCGGAGTCGACTACCTCGACGGAGAACAGTGACGGTGGCAGTCGATGGTGCTCCGGAGGTGCAGCCACCCAGGCATCGAGGCGTGCTGCCGCTTCCTGTTGCATCGCCTCATCGACGATCGCATAGCGCCGATAGATCGACTCCGTCTTGTGACCGACGATCAACATCGCAACCGATCGTGGGACACCAGCGCGCTCGAAGATGCGAACAGCCGATCGGCGCATGGCGGTGATCTGATCGGCTTCGAGGAACCTCGAACTGATCCCATCTCGTGCGGTTTGGTGCGGATCTTTGCCGTTCCTTGCGCCGTCGGCCGATTGCTGCTATACGCCGGTCACGAAGAACGCTAGTGTCCACCGTCTGCCAAGGGACGATCGAGTCCACCTCCGAATAGTTCATAACGGCTGTTCGCCTGACGCTCGTCAGGAAATCTGCGAGCGGCCAGAACTTCGTCTAGGCCCCGCCAGCCAGGCAAGGACTGTTCGTCAACTATCAACAAGTTAACGCCCGGTCCATCTCTTGCTGTCCCACCGCCCAAACACAGGGACGGCGGTGTCCTTTCAGCAGCGAGGAATGCCATGTTTAGTACGGTGCTTCAGATTGCGATTGTTTGGATCGCGACGTCATTCTCAATCGGAGCTGTTTGGGTCGGTCTCTGCTACGGCGTCGCGGCGCTGCGCGGGAAGAGCCCAGGATCGCCAAGCACACCTCGCTTTGCGGAGTCGGCCCGTGCGGCAAGTGCGTATTCTATCGTCCGCCGCCTGAACATCACCCCTGCCTCCAACCACTGAGCAAAGGCGGATATTCAATTGTCAAGGAACGGCGAACACAGGATGACGCGATAGAAAGGCGACCGGGTCGCAAGCTGGGCGCTCTCTTCACTTCGCCAGAGGGCGTGACTATCGAGCTCCGTGGCGCCGCGGAGTCACAGCAACCGGCAGTCAGGATGGAGCGACTGCACTGACGACAGTGGCTTCGAGGTGAAGAACCTGGAGGAGTTCTGCAAGAAGCTCGAAGCCGCTGGCCAAAAGTTCGACCGGCCGTACGGGCGGATCCCGAACTCGACGATAGCGATCGCGTTTCTCACCGACCTGTGGGGGCACTTATATCGAGCTGACGGAAAACCTGGCGCCATCGAAGTAAAAACAGCTAAGGGGACCAGCCGCCACGCCGGCTAATTACGCGGCTGACGTCGCCCCTTACCGAAGTACTTGTCAATCACCCCCCACAGTACCAGCAGAGGCATCATCATCGCTGCCGCGTAGATTGCGACGGTCGCACCGCCTGGACCTGTCAGCAACGCGCCGATACGGTCGCGAAACGGGTCGTCGTTGATCAGATAGGTCCACGTCGATCCCGGCGCTTTGATCCCGAGTGCCTCCAGGTCGATCTGGTTGTCACGCACGCGAACTTTTGTGAGTGCGGTTTCTACGGCCTCGTCAATCCGGTCATCGATATCCGAGAAAGCCTTAATCGCTTGAGTCGAGAACGACGTGAGCGGATCCTGACCGCCCAGACGGACGAGATGGATCCCCTCGCGAAGGTCCGCGCAAAGGGCGAGGTGATCCCGCCAGGCCCTATCGATCTCAAACAGCAGGACGAGCTTTTCGGCGCGTATCATCGCTGCTGCTCCGACGGCGTCAACCAGCGGCTGACGCCGGTCGGGATGTCGCTCCCAGATGTCAGATATTTCGCGATCGTGCAGGACGGCCTGCCTCCGCTCCATCATGCGCCGGTGCTGTTCATCGACCATGGCGGTGTACTTGGAGATAGTGCGGCGTATCTCGAAATTCTGACCCTCGATGATGCGTTGGGCCCTCGAGATCTCGCGGCGTACCAACGGGTTCTCGATAGGCGTGGTGCTCACCTCCGCGAGCAGGCGCTCAGGAATCAGGTTTCTAATGCCGTAGCCAACGAGGAGATCATCCTCCAGGCTGACGAAGAACCGTGATTCGCCGGGATCGCCCTGGCGGCCGGCTCGGCCACGCAGTTGCTGATCGACCCGGAGGCTCTCGTGGCGATTCGTGCCGATCACATAGAGTCCGCCGAGCGCGACCACACGGTCGCGATCGGCTTCATCACGGCCGCCGAGCCGGATGTCCGTGCCGCGGCCGGCCATGTTCGTGGAGATCGTGACCGCGCCCGGAGCACCCGCATCGGCAACGATCTGCGCCTCGGCTTCATCGTTCTTCGCATTCAGGACCTGGCAAGCGACGCCGGCAGCTCGCATGCGGTCGGCAATCCGTTCCGATTCTTCGACGCTTGATGTGCCGACGAGCATCGGTCGCTGAGAGCGATGGACTCGTACAACTTCATCGACGAGTGCGAGTTCCTTCGCATCGCGATGAGCAAAGACGCGATCGGGATGATCAACGCGAATCATCGGACGGTGCGTCGGGATGACGATGACCTCGACGCCGTAGAACTGCTTGAGTTCGTCGGCCGCGGGTTGCGCCGTTCCGGTCATGCCGCTGAGACGTGGATAGAGTCTCAGAAAGTGCTGCAGTGTAATCGACCCGAGAATGCGACCATGCGTCTTCGCCTCGAGCCCTTCTTTGGCTTCGAGCGCCGCTTGCAACCCGTCGGGCCAGTGACGATCCTCCACGACGCGTCCGGTAAATTCGTCGACGATCGAGATGCGGTCATTGCGGACGATGTAGTCGACGTCGCGGCGGAGCAGCGCGTGGGCATGGAGCGCGCAATTGATCTCGGTCAGCAGCCTGTAGTTGTCGTTGCTGTGCAGGCTGCCGCACCCGAATGTTCCCTCGACGAGCTCGATGCCTGACTCGGTCAGGTTGACGTCACGTCCGTGCTCGTCCATCGTGAAGTGGACGCCCGGCGTCAGCGACCGAACGAGTCGAGCGAGCTCGGACGCCTGCGATGCACCGCGGTCGACGCTGCCGGCAATCACGAGCGGGATCCGCGCTTCGTCGATCATCAGGGAGTCCGCTTCGTCGATGACGGCGGCGTGGAAGGGCCGATGAACGAGGTCTGACGGATCGAGGACGAGCAGATCGCGGAGGTGATCGAATCCGGCCTCCTTGGCGGTGACATACGTGACATCGGCACGATAGCTGGCGCGCCGCTCGGCCGGCGTCATGTGGTGATCGACGTATCCAACCGACAGCCCGAGCGCGCAATACACGGGACCCATCCACGCGGCATCGCGCCGGGCCAGGTAGTCGTTGAAGGTGAGTACATGCACGCCGCGGCCGGTCAGTGCCATGAGCGCGGCTGGCATGACGGCGGTCAGCGTCTTGCCCTCGCCGGTTTGCATCTCGACGACGGCGCCGCCGTCGAGTGCGAGGCCGGCCACGATCTGCACGTCGAAAGGGCGTTGACCGAGTATTCGCGACGCCACCTCGCGGATCAGTGCAAAAGCCAGCGTGCGATCGTCTGTCGTCGGGCTCTTCAGCGCCACGGTGTCGCGCAGCTCGCGCCACCGTTCGACGAGCGCGCGGTCTGGCAGAGTGGTGAGCGAGGGCTCGAGCCGGTTGATCGCGGCCAACGTGCCTTCGAATGCGCTCAAGTCGAACTGAATGGGCGCACCCTGTAACCGCCTGATTCGCTGGCGAAATCCGATCGTGTTCCGTACGCCGGCAGCCGGACGGACAGATGCGTCGTCCATGACACTCTCCTTCGCAAGAAAACAGGTTGGATGCTGCTTACGCGAACGAGAGGGCGGGTGGTGCTCGTGAGGGAAGAAGCGCGCGACGTGAGACCGGCTGCTCGTCAGCCAGCGGTCGCGCAAGCGCGAATCCGTTGAGTGAGACGTCGGGAAGGATTACCCACTGCGGGTCGACAATCGCGGCGTGGAGAGCGGACGCCCCGGGCAGCAGACCTGCCAGCAGGACCGCCACGATGAGCAACCGAATCAGCGGACGCGACGGCTGCCGCATGGGCTCTGGAGTATTTTACAGCGAGAACCCCAAGGGGAAGAAGTCTAGACGAGCCCGCGCTGAGTCGTTCCCCCAGACTGCAGCTCTTCACTCGATCCAGTGGCCGCTCGAGCCAGTGACCTTCCACGTACCGTCGGCCTTCGTGAGCAACTGCGTCGAACCCTGATAACCATTGCGAATCCTCGCCGCGCCGCGGGTGCGAGGGGCGTCGATGAACGTGACCTCAGTCACCATCGGAAACGTCTGCAGGATCCATCCACCCCAGTGACCGGGGCCCATCGTGAAGAAGCGGTTCCAGAACTTTTCAATGTGCTCGACGTGTACACGCTGCTTCGTTCCACCAAGGCTCATAAGAATGCGTTCGAGGACGGCAATCTGCTCTTCGTCCAGCAGGACCGCGCCTGGCTTCGCGGATAGCCGTGAGGCGGCTTCGACGTGCACGACGGAGTCGTCGTGCAGCTTCACGCGCACCTCGGGGGTGACGATGAAGAACTTAGGTGGGCTGTCACGTGAACGGAAGCGGCTGAACTCATCTGACGGCCAGTTGACATTTGGATTGAACACGACATCTCGGATGTCCATGATGTCCTGCTGTAGCGCGGTGGCAGAACGTTTCGCGAACAGATCGACACCGTGTTGATGCCACTGAACCAGAGCTTCAGACATCAACTCCGAAGCACGGTCTGGCGAACCGACGATCGACTGAAGCGTCGCCCGCGCGATCTGTGCCGCGAACACACTGAAGCCGTAGGGTTCCGCGGCAAGCGATTCGAGCGCTGTGAGTGCGGCGCGCTTCTCGTCTTCGCTGGCTTCAGGACCGGCTCGAAGGAGCACCATTTCGAGCTTCGCACGGGTCAGCAGCTCGTGCGCTTCGAGAGCGCTCGGAGAGTCAGGATGCAGCCGAATGAAGTCTGTGAGCGGCGCGATCGCGCTGCGCCAAATGCCCTCGGTCACCATGAACCGGCCGCGTTCGAGGAGCGTTCCCGCGGGCACGGCGCGCGATCGCCTCAGCTGTGTTGTGCGCCGGTGCAGCCATTCTCTCGAAACATCTGCTTTGCTCCGTGGATCGCACCCGTTGCACGGCTCCTCGTCCAGCCGCGTGTGGAACTGATAGGTGCCGAAGTAGGGATCGGCGAAACGCTGTTCCCACGCACGTTCCGCCCGTGTATAGGCGGTACGAGCGCGCTCGAAGTCGTTGAGCGCTTCTGATGCCCGTCCAGCAAACGTGTGACCGAGCACGAGCGCCGGCGGCGGTGCGCGACGCGCTGCCGTCACAGATTCGTATGCCTGTCGCGCTTTAGCCCAGTTGCCGAGGAACTGCTCGCATTGTCCGGCGCGCAAGCCGGCGACCCACGCCCACTCGCTCTCAGGGAACCGCGATACGTATTCCTGGTAGCGCTCTACGGCGACGTCGCAGTTCCTCTCCTTGAAACTGATTGACGCAAGCGAAGCCAGCGCCTTTCGGTTGTTCAGACCCGTTCCGGTGCGCGCGAGATCAAGCAGCGTGGCGTCGGACTTCAGCCGCCACTCGTTTTGCTTCTCCACGTCTTTCGCGCCGTTGGCGAGTTGCCGATACCACATTCCTCGGACGTAACGCACCGCCGCTGGCTGATCGACGGCTTTTTCGAGATCGAGGAGAAAACGGTCGGTTTCCGTCACCGCGTCGCCTCCGCCGGCGGCGAAAATTGGCGGTAGCTTGGTGGCGATCACGAGGCCAGCTCCACTGGCGAGCGGGTTCACCGGCGCCACCTCGAAGTTCTTCAGGAGGAACTCGCGAAGTACGGCGACGACCCGTGGCAGATTCTCCTTCGCGTACTGCGGTTCGGAGGTGAAGAACCCGAAGACGTTTTGCGGCGCGCGCCGGACCCATTCACAGTCCGGATACGCGCCGCTCTGCAATTCGCGAGTGAGCGCAGCGATGCGAAGCAAGCGATCGGTGGGGTCGGCACTGCTGGGCTCACGGGCGTTGAACCCAAGGTGCATGCCGGCGGTCCACAGCGCCTGTGCCCCGATGATCGTACCAGGATGACGCCGCGCGAATGCCTCGAGGGCGACGATGCGCGCGTGGATATCTCCACCGTCATCGAGAATCGTCAGCTCCGCGAGCAGAGATGCTTCCGTGCCGGCGTACTCGCTGATGAACGCAGGCAGTTGATCGCGCCACGGCGCCGGTGTTTCGCCCGGAACCCGGATTGGGAGCAAGAACAGATACCAGGTGGCCTCGGCTGCTTGTTCGCGCGGAAGTTCGCGTAGCCGCTGCCGTGCTTTCGCGGCGATTTCGCGAAGCACCGCCGGGTAGCCGCGTCCCTCGTCGACTAAACGGTGCCAATTCGTCGATGCCGCCTTGAACGCGGCGCCCATTCGTTCGGGCCGACGATCGACGATGCGCCGAAGCACTGTGAGCGCGTCGCCGGTGCGGTCGACATCGAGCAGGAGAGGGATGGCCTCCGGGCTCTCCGGGTCTTTCGCGAGCTGAACATCTGCTGCCTGACTTTTCAGACCTCTGTCCACGAACAGCCAGACGGAGTAGTCCTCGAGCGGGAAGTCCTCACCACGCTGAATCGTGGGGGGCTGCGAATAGGCGATTGTTGGGACAACTAAGGCCGCGAGCAGCGCCGCACGCACTCTTGCCGGCATGGGTAATCGCATGTGAGATTAGACGCCGCCGACGTCGGATCGGCTGACTCGATCAGCTATGATCGCCGGAATGCCCGAACGCGCGTATCGTGCCGGGGACTCGATCGACGACCACTGCCGTGCGTGCAAGCTGGATCGCCGCCACACGGTGATTGCCGCAGACGCGGCGGGACGGCCGATTCGCGTCGCCTGCGGCTACTGCGGAAGCGAACACAATTATCGCGGCGGTCCTCGAATGGACGAACCGCGTGAGGCTGCACCACGCGCGCGCGCGCCGCGACCAGCGCGCGAGCCATTTCCCCTCGTCAGCGATCGTGAAAGGACGGCACCACCAGTGAGCCCCGATCAGACGGCCGGCATCGATTTCGAGCTGCTGCTGCGACGAATCATCCGCGAGGAAACGGGCCTGACGAGCGTGACGCCCGCCGAGAGATGGCGCGGCGGCGCACTCGTGCTGCGCCCAGGCACGCCGGGGTTGCAGGAGAGGAGCTGGCCGATCGAATCGTTCTTCCACAAAGTCGTCATGTTACGAAATCGCTTGCGGACGCTCGAGCAGCAGATTAATGCGACGGATCTTCCCGAGGACGTGAAGGTCCGGCTGCAGGGTTACATCACCGGCTGCTACGGATCGCTCACCAGCTTCAACGTCCTGTTTGCCGATAGCGAGGATCAGTTCAAGGGCACGGGCGAGGACTAGTCCCGATTCGCTGAGTTCAGTGGCTTGGACGTAAACGCGCGCCCCATCAAAGCTCTCCCTGGTCTCGCTCCTGTGTGCTTGCCACCATCAATGACGACGGTGCCGTTAACGATGGTGTAGGGGATGCCAACCGGATAGGACTTCGGCCGTGCGAACGAGTTCGTCTCTCGTACAGTGGCCGGATCGAACATGACCAGATCGGCGGCGAACCCCTCGCGGATTTGACCCCGATCGCGCAGGCCGAGGATCTGAGCGGGGAGGCTCGTCATTTTTCGGACTGCGTCTTCGAGCGTCAGCACCTTCTGTTCGCGCACGTAGTAGCCAAGCACGCGTGGGTTGGTTGAGTAGCTGCGCGGATGCGGCACTCCGTCAGCGGCGAGATTGATCGCCGCTCCGTCGCTGGCGATTGAGACCCAGGGCTGTTTCATCACGGTCCGCACGTCCTCTTCCGACATCGTGTGGAACATCCCGGAGATGGTGCCGCCTTCGTCCGACATCAACGCGATGCACGTGTCGGCGGGGTCCTCGTCGCCACGAGCTTTGGCGATTTCGGCAATGCGCATCCCCTCGTACTTCTTGATCTCCGGCCGCCGCGCACGGCCGAGCACGATCCCGTCCCACCCTCCATGCTCCATGACCCAGGTCTGAAAATCTTTGTCTGCCTTGATCTTTCCGCGCTGCGCCGGATCGCGGAGGATAGCGGCGAACTTGTCTGGACCGCCCTCTCGTGCCCAGAGAGGAAAGAACGAGGCCCACTGGTGCTGCATCGCGGTATACGGATACTGATTGGCGGTGACGTCGAGCCCGCGTCCGCGTGCCGCGTCGATCTTCTCAACGTATCGCCCGACGGTGCCCCAGTTCGGTTTTCCTCGAATCTTCAAGTGAAAGATGTGCACCGGAATCCTTGCTTCGTCGGCGACGCGAATGGCAAAGTCGAGCTCCTTGTCCTGTTGCATCCCTTCGCTGCCGATGTGTGATGTGTAGATGCCGCCGAGGGACGCCACGACTTTCGCAATGTCGATGACTTCGTCGGGATACTCGGGACCGCCGCTTTCGAATCGCGTCACCAAACCCCACGCGCCTTCTTGCATGGATCGCCGAGCCAGCTGCTTCATGCGTTCGAGTTCGGCGGGATTGGCGGCGCCTCGGTTGTACTCTTTCACGACCAGCCGTATCTGCTGATAGGACACCTCCGAGATCACGTTCATCGAGATGCCCTGCACCTTGAGCGCGTTCCAATAGCCCGTGAAGTTGGTCCACGATCCTTTCGCTTCGGGCAGGCCGTCGCGTGGGGCGACCGTGGTGCTTTCGCCGATGACATCGAGCGTCACACCTCCACGCACCTTGCTTTCCGCATTCCCGTCATCGAGAAGCGGCTGGTCTGAATGCGTGTGCATGTCGATGAAGCCTGGCGCGACGACTAGTCCTCGCGCGTCGATCTCACGGCGTGCTTTCGCAGCGGTGAGTTGGCCGACTGCGGCGATGCGGTCGCCGCGAATACCCACGTCGCCGGCAAACCACGGGTTACCCGTGCCGTCCACGATGTGACCGCCGCGAATGATCAGGTCGAACGCCGGCTCCTGGCCATGCGGCCGGACGGTGGCGACGCAGGCGATTGCAAATACAAACAGTATGGATTGAAGATATGTGCGCATAAGAAATGTTCGTGCGCCGATCGCGGCTCGCCTTGGAGCCGGCGCCAATTATGCGCCCGTTTTCAGTTTTTCGCCGCTGTGAGCGCCGTGCCGGCGAACGGAACGTACGGACGTTGGAGGAGCAGACAAATGAGGGTAGGGATCACGAGGCGTGATGTGATGATTGCGGTCGTTGCCGCCGGGGCGACTCTGGGGCTCGTCGCCTACGCGCAGGAGAAGCCAGCATCGATCCTTAAATCGACGGTGTTCGACTGGAACTCATGGCCGGTCCGGAACACGGATGTCGGACAGTCGCGGCAGGTCGTCCGCCAGCCCACGCTCACGCTCGACGAGCTGGAAATGCACGTGACGACACTGAATCCTGGACTCGCATCGCATCCGCCGCACAAGCACGCGAACGAAGAGCTCCTCATCCTGAAGGAGGGCGCTCTCGAGGCGCTCGTCGATGGCCAATGGACGAAGGTCGGACCAGGCTCGATAGTGTTCCAGGCGTCGAACAGTTGTCATGGTGTGAGAAACATTGGCGCGACACCTGCCACGTATCACATCGTGAATTGGAGCTCGCCGGGGAAGCTGAAGACGAACGGGCCTGCGGTGAGCTGCACGCCGTAGCGTGATTCTTGCCGGGATCCGGGGTCCGAGAGGCTCCGTGGCTTCCGCCTTCAGGCGGAAGGACACGCAGGGCGAACAAGCCCGAGAGGTTGAGTGGAGAGAAGGCAAGCGCGGTGGATCGTAGCGGTCGGGATCGCCGTTCTGTGGATCACACACACGGCAGGCCAGGCCGTCCGGCGAAACCACGGCTTCGTGTTCAGCGCAGGGACGTGCGAGGGACTCGCTGCGGATTGTCAGATACGCGAGCCCAAGGAGTGGACCGACGCCGAAGCGTCGGTGGTGTCGGCCGCGCTGGATGCAATCGCCGCAACACCGCTCGGCCGGCTCGTACTCGATCGTGTTGCGCTTCAGGGCGTGACGACGCTCCGCCGCTTCAGAACTGGCGCGCCAGGTCCGAGGGACGACCTGGGCGTCGGGTCCACCGCCCAGTTCGACCGGACGTCGCCAGCTCACGCCATCGACATCCACGATCTCTACTTCTCGTACCGCGGAGTCCGCGATCGTTTTAGCGGCCAGCCGGGATATCTCCAGACCGCCGAAATCTTGCTGCACGAGTGCTTCCACGTCTTGGATGACGGCACGGGCAGCCTCGCGATGGCCCGGCTGGCCGGCTTCAATCGTTCAGCGACGGGGTGGCACTTCTCGATTCTTACGACGGAAGATGCCCTGGTTTTCAATACGATGAGCGCCGCCGATAAGCAACTGCGAGCAGGCGATCGGTCGGTGGACGTCTTACGACTTGACCGCTCGCTCGCGTTGAAGCTGCGGCCCACGCGGGTGCCCTCGCTTCGAGCGACGCGCAATCCTGCCGAAGCCTTCGCCGAAATCGGGGCGCACCTGGTGCTGGATCCGAGGGCCCGCAGGTATTTGCCGGCTGACATCGTGTCCTACTTCGACCGGCAGATCTTCGTCCGGCGCACCCGGCACGGCGCATAGTGCGCCACCGCTCCATTCCCGTCCATGAAAGCGTGGAAAGTATCCGCGCCGGATCTCAACGGTAGCGTCGATAATCTGAATGCGAATTCGCTCGGCCTTCAGTTCTCGTTGAAAACGTGCGAAGGCCTCCGACGACTGGATGCTTTGTTGATCTGCAGTCAGCGTTTCCGACAGCGCCGCGACCGAGGAATCGTTCTCGATAGCGCAGTCGCCGTGGCGCCGCTCTTGTGCCAACACACAACTCGGTTTGAACCGAGTAGGCGAAACTTGTGTCCCACGAACCGTCTCAACGATGTCCGCCGAAAAATCCTCTCGTGCGCACACGAATCTTGTTGACAGGAATTTTCAAAATGCAAATGAAGTGGCTTCGACCATCGCGCTTAAGCCGCACTAATCGCGTCAGGAACACGCTGGAGCGTTGCTCGTCGGGATCCATCGCGGCGCGTGGATCACCCTGTGGAAATCGTCGCTCAAGGCATCGTCGCATGGCAGAAATTGCGATGCTACAACGGCATCATGAACATGAATGCCGTTCAATTGCTATCCGACCAAGAACTGACTCGCAACCTCAAAGGTGTTCGTGGGCGGCTGCGGCCACTCGTCGTTGTTCGTGTACTGCACCAAATGCCTGCACTTGTCCGAGCACGCCGCATACGGTCGCATCGAAGCCGCACGAGCCGCACGGAAGTTCCCGTCGATTCTCGATAAACTCGCCGATGGATCGATCTCACTGACGACCATCTGTCTGCTCTCGAATCATCTGACTGACGAGAACCACGAGCGGCTGCTGGAGGCTGCGAGGCACAAGACTAGAAGGGATATAGAAGGGCTGGTAGCGGCGCTTCATCCGATGCCGGCGGTGCCGTCAACGGTTCGCAAGTTGCCCCAACCGAAGACTCTCACGTTGGCTCCACCGGAGGCGAAGGCGGAGCCGCCACTGCCGTCGCCGGAAGCGAAGTCGACAGCGTCATCGACCGGTGCCACGCGCGCGCCTCTTCGCTCGCCTGCACCGCCAATCGTGCGACCGCTTGCACCGGAGAGATATAGGGTCCAGTTCAGCATCGGACCAGAGACGCACGAAAGCTACGCCGGCTCCAAGATCTCCTGCGACATGCCGTGCCCAGCGGCGACGTTGCTGAAATCTTCGACCGTGGTCTGACATTGTTGTTGAAGGAAGTGGAGCGGCAGAAGCTTGCTGCAGTTGATCGCCCACGGCGTCCGAGCGCGGTCAATCCCACAAGTCGCCATGTGCCTGCGGCAGCAAAGCGAGAAGTATGGAAACGCGATCAGGGGCGGTGCGCGTTTGTCGGTACTGAGGGGCGTTGCGAGGAACGAGGGTTCCTCGAGTTCCATCATGTGATCCCGTTCGCTGAAGGCGGACCGACGACGGCCGGGAACCTGCAACCCCGCTGCCGCGCGCACAATGATTACGAAAATGACAGGGAAATCGGCCAATCACTTTTTCGTTGATGACACATTCACAGTCCGCTCAGTCATTCATCACGCGGCTTCACGACATTTGCCTCGTGTTCGGGCATCTTGGATCAGGGAAATGGACTATGTGTCGACCATCTGCAGGTGCCATCGAGCGTCGGAGGATCTGGCCGGCTGCTCTTGGTCTATTTCTAGTCGTGCCGATAATCGTGCCGGCCTGGAGAGAGGAGACATTCGAACACAGGCGTACGCACGAAGCCGCTGATGTCGCCAAACTTGCCGTACTCACTCGTGTTGATCGTTCGACCATCTTTTTCGACGGTTTTACGGCGTCGGGATACGTTCGTGATGGAACAGTCCGCAATATCCAATTCAGGGTAGTGAAGGAGCCGCTGAATCTTCAGTGTCGAGGAAAGGCCGTTTCCCGAGACGGCGCGCGAATCGCCTACGTTCTCGTCGCAGACGATGCGAAGCGATGTGAGATTGTCGTTCGAGACCTGAGCACGGGTAGAGACACGACGCTCGTGTACGTCGCGAAGAGTTACCGGATGCTCGCCTGGTCGTGGGGCGATACGGAGATTGCATATGAAGGACCCGCGGGAATAATGGCGGTGTCTACTGCAGACGGACAAGAGCGGATCGTGGCTCGTCGGCCTTTTCGAATCAATGGCACCCCGATACCCAGCGGCTACTTCCTGGAGTCGGTTGACTGGCGGCACGACAATTCGCAACTCGTGGTTGACGCAAACATCTGCGTTCCAACTGGCGAGCCGGATGCCTGCCAGCACGAGAACCACACGCTCATAGTGTCGCCGAGCGGCGACAGCAGGCTGCTGGCAGTAGGAAAGAGTCCGTCGGTGTCCCCCACAGCGGACCTCGTGGCGCTTGCGTCAAGGAGCCACGTCGAAGTCATTAACGCCGACGGGTCAAACCGGCGCCGACTTACTAGAATTCCGGCGCTCTTCGATTTGGCATTGTTCAGGGAATGGGTGGGTCCGACCATGCTGTGGTCGCCTGGCGGAGACCGGCTGCTGTTCGGAACGGTCATCGACGAAGAGTCCAACGGCAATTACTACCTGGTCGAAATCGAGAGCGGCAGACGGCAACGCGTTTTGACTAACACTTCCATCGATGTCACGGCATGGCGTTAGATGTGAGGCGACGTTGGGTCACGAAGACTTGCGCAGAATCCGCCGTCAGCGGCCTCCACGCTCGCGAAGATAGGCGGCGATCTCACGGTACTGCTTTCCCTGTGTCCGAGCGGCCGGCAGTGTGGTCGCGTATTCCGCCCAGCCGAGAGGAGTGGCGTCTTCGGCTTTGTCATGCGTGGTGAGCTTCGCACCAGCTTCCACCAGGACCTTCACCGCAGCCAGCGATCCAGACCAGACCGCGTGATGGAGCGGAGTCGCGTGCGAATAAAAGCCGGACGTGAACGCGTCCAGATCGACACCAAGGGGGAGCAGTCTCGACAACGCTTCGGCCCTTCCGTTCAGTGCCGCGAGTCCAAGCGCCACTTGCTTCGCGTCCGCAGTCGCATCCGGTGCCAGCCTGGCGACGTCGTCCCATAGGCCGAGACACAGAGCGGCGGGCAGCGTCAGCCTTGCGCCGCGTGCGATCAAGTGCCGGGCCGCGGCCTCGTTGTAACAGATGAACGCCTGAACTGGTCCGCCCTCGGTCGAGGCCCCGGCATCGATCAGCGCGTCGAGCAGCTCGAGCTGACGTCCATTGTCACGGCCGATCGGCGAGCACACGGCGAAATGAAAGGTCGAGTCGAGTTGCTGCTGCAAGTCGGTCACACGGGCGCGCTTGGCCGCCTCGATGATGGTCTGCGCGATGGGCCCGACGTTGGCCGACAACTGCCCTGTCCGAACCGCGTCCTCGGTGACGAACCACAATAGGTATGGATGTTCGAAGAACCCGTCCAGTGCCGGCCCGATCTGACTCCGTACCCAGTCGCCTGGCTCAGTCAGGCGCTCGCCGACGAGCTCGGGGTGCTGTTGCAGCAGCTGCTCTAGCGTCGCAACATTGCCTTCATCGATCGCCGTAACAGCTTCGCGGAACAGTGCGTCGAGTTCGCCGGCGGTCATTGCGCGCGACATTCTAGATCGCAGGCAAGGTTATTTCTGTCCGCGAGAAAGCTCGTCTCCGCTCTTTGTGTAGGCCGGTGGCACATAGATGTTGAGCGTCCGCAACGGGCGACGACCGGTATTGCGGATTTCATGACGCTCACCCCGCTCGATCGAGATCAGCGTTCCAGCACGCAAAGCGAATCGGCGTCCGTTGACAATTGCCACTCCGCTGCCAGACTCAACGAATAGCCACTGATCGGCCCCTCGATGACGGTTGTCCGGTCCGCCCTCGCAATCGCCAGGGGCAATCGTCATCGTCGCCGCTTGTGCGCGGCGGTTGCCCGCGACGATCCGGAAGCCGGTGCTGAACCTGAGCTGTGCCTTTTTCATGCGACCGTAGGAGACGCAATCTACGTGCCCTCGATGTCGAGCGGCCGGCGCGGAGACAGCCAGAACGGCTGCGACTGCGTCAAAAAGAGCGAGAATGACGCGATAGAAGACCGTGCAATTCACTAAGATGCGCTCCGCCATCGCCGGCCTTATCGTTGTGCTTCTTACGTTCTCAGTCTCGGCACGACGCTGGTGTGATTAAGGCGCTCCTCGCGAACGGCGCAGATCCGAACCGGCAGTACTACAGGACGACCACGCCCTTGATGATGGCGCATCCGCCGCAGCCGGCAGAGTGCTTCTCGAGACAGGCGCGAATCCGTTGACTCGAACTGCCAGAGGTGAGACAAGACTTACTGTCCGCGCTCTTCGAGCAGCTGGCGGATGTCGGCGTCAAACTTCTCTTTCTCGACGACGCCCGGGTGGGTCAAAGCGATGCGGCCGCTGCGGTCGATCAACAACGTGATCGGAAGGCTCAGCGGGAGTTTGAACTTCTTCTCCATGAGGTCCATGTCGCCTAACACGACGGGATACGTGATCGGATGCTCGGCGAGGTACGCCTTCACCGTCCGCCATCCCTCTTCGAGTTTTTCCCTTTCCCTTTTCCCTTTTCCCTTTTACCTTTTCCCTTTTCCCTTTTAGATTTCCCTTTCTCAATGATCGGTTCATCGTTCGGCCATTTCCGCATCCTGTCCCGGCTCGGCGCCGGCGGCATGGGGGTTGTCTACCGCGCGCACGACGAGAAACTGCAGCGCACCGTCGCCATCAAGGTCGTCGAGCGCATCGCCGGCGTCAGTCCCGGCGATCGCGCGCGGATTGTTGAAGAAGCGCGGGCTGCTTCCGGACTGAGCCATCCAAACATCTGCACGGTATACGAGACGGGGGACGTCAACGGCCAGGCGTATATCGCGATGGAGTTCGTCGACGGGAAGCCGCTGTCCGAATCCATCCCGACAAGTGGACTCTCGACTGACGCGGTGGTCCGGTACGGAATTCAGATCGCGGACGCGCTCGCACACGCGCACACACGCGGCGTCATTCATCGAGATCTAAAAACGGGCAACGTCGTCATCAGCCCCGACGGACGCGCGAAGGTTCTCGATTTCGGCCTCGCGCGACGGGTGCCGTCCGATATGGCGACGACCGTGACCCGGTCGAGCGACTCGCCGCCCGCCCAGGCAATTGCCGGGACGCTCGCCTATCTCGCTCCCGAAGTGCTGCTCGGCACCCAAGCCGATGAGCGCAGCGACATCTGGGCGCTTGGAGTGCTTCTCTACGAAATCGCGGCTGGCGAACTGCCATTCAAAGGACGAAACGAGTTCGATCTCACAGCTGCGATCCTGCGCGAGCCGGCGGCGCCGCTGCCTGAATCAGTACCGCCCATAATCCGATCCATCATCCAACGCTGCCTCGCGAAGGAGCCCTCGCAGCGGTACCAGCACGCCGGGGAGGTGCGGGCCGCGCTCGAAGCAGTGCAGTCCGATGTCGGCGCGGTTTCGAAGGTCCCCTTCACTCAACGACAGACATGGCCGATGGTGACGGCGTTGCTCGTGATCGTCGCGGCCACCGGCGCGTTCCTGCTGTGGCGACAGCGCGACACCCGGTCCGTCTGGGAGCGGACGGCCACTGAAGCGCGCTGGACGCTCACCCTTTCGTCCGAGAACCCGATCTACGATCCCGCGATCTCGGCGGACGGAAAGATGCTGTGTTACGTGGTCGAAGAACGAACCGGCCGCAGCGATCTGTTCGTTCGGCGCGTGGCCGGCGGCGGCCTCGTGCGTGTGACGAACGACGATGCCCGGGAGACGACACCGCGATTTTCGCCAGACGGCGATCGCATTGCGTTTGCACGCCGGGAGTCGCCTGATGGCACGCCTGAGATCCGGATCGTTTCAACGTTTGGCGGTGATTCGCAGCGCATCCTGGACTCTGCGGCGGCCCCGGTGTGGTCGCCGAATGGCAAGGAGCTGGCGTTTCTTCATCGAGCACCGAACGGAATTCTGGAACTGATGATTGCCGGCGCTGATGGTGCAAACGCGCGGCTCCTTTTACGCGCTGACAGTGAGTTCCCGTTCCTCCGCGATCCGGCCTGGTCTCCTGATGGACGCGAGCTGGCGATCGTTCGCGGCTCAGGAGGAATTGCCGGCGAGATCTGGCTGATTCCCGCACTTGGCGGCGCACCGCGACGCGCGATGTCGGATCCCGCGGAAGTGTTCTCCGAGTCGCCGGCGTATACCGCCGACGGCCTGGGGATTGTTCACTCTTCGAATCGCGGCGGCGCGACGAATATCTGGTTCTATCCGCGCGCCGGCGGTGCTCTTGTTCGACTGACCGCAGGTGCCGGCCCCGACACGGGGCCAACGATTGCGTCCGACGGTACGGTCGCATACATCAACTCGCGATGGCGTAACACGCTGAACGTGCATAGTTTGACCGGCGGCGGCTCGCGCACGCTCGCGACGCATTCACCGTTCATGTGGGGGCCGGCCTTCTCGCCTGACGGCAACGAGGTCGCTTTCAGCCGAAGCGAAGTGGATGGCTCGTGGCACATCTGGAGCGTGCCGACTTCGGGAGGAACACCAAAGCGATTGACGGACACGCCTGATGGAGAAGTCTATTCGCGGTACTCGCGCGACGGATCGTCCGTGGTCTTTCACACATGGAGAACACCGCGTCGGATCGGACGCGTTGCACGATCGGGAGGCGCGCCCGTCATGCTGGCGTTCGGAGACGCGAGCGATGCGTATCCCGACCTGTCCCCCGACGGCCTGCGGATTGCGTTCACGCGGACCGATCAGAGCGCCGAACGGATCTATGTCGCGCCCGCCTCAGGGGGCAGTCCGACTCTCCTGACCGAATCGCCCGGCGCTGTTCCGAGGTGGTCACCTGACGGCAAGAGCATTGTCTTTGCTGCCAATCGCGGCTACTACGGAGGGATTTTCGTGGTAAATGCCGATGGCAGTGGTCTGCGGCGGCTTACAACGGCGGGCGGCTGGCCTGTTTGGTGGCCTGGCGGCGCTCAGATTGGGTTTATCGTGATCGGACGAAATGGCGATCAGGAAATCCAGGTCGTTCCTGTCGCGGGTGGATCATCGCGGGCGGTGACGAACATTCCGTTCAGCGGCAGCAATCACTTGTTCGATGTTTCAACGGACGGCAAGACGCTCGTCACCACCAACGCGGTCCACGTCTCCGATGAGATCTGGTTATTGGAGCCGGGGCAGAAACGCTGATCGCGGGGTCTTTAGACCCCGTCAGCTACCTCCTCACTCCCGAATGCCACGCGTCGAAACTGAACGAGACGCCGCCGCTTAGAACCAGGCTGGCTGCGTTCGCGTCCTGCTGCGAAATCGTGCGGCCGATGCTGCCGAAGCATGCGACGCCCGGACGAATCATCCACGCCGCGCCTCCGCCCACATCGGTGCGCGTTCGGCTCAGCACGAGGGTCATGTCGGGAGGGTCATCGATTGTCGAATGGGATTGTGTCAACGTACCGCTGATCGTCAGCCGCTGTGAAATCGAAACTTCAACCGCTCCGCTTGCGAAGACCGATCCTTGCGAGAAATAGCCTGCCGTGCCGAACACTCGCCATCCGTCACGCTGAAGTTCCAGTGCGACCGGCGCGGCCCAGCTGACGCGTCGCCTCTCGATATCCGCTTCGCCGCTCAGCACCGTCACGATTGGTACGACTGCGACGCCGAATCCGCCGTGTTGAACATTCGGCTCGCGAAGTTGAACCTTCGAAGTCAGATAGAGATCGCCGATTCCACGAACGACCGGTCCTCCGGGTGCGCTGACGTGGTAATACGGCACGCTGAATCCAAACTGAACCTTCGAGGTGAGACCGATGGCGCCGTCGCCGATAGGGGCATCGAACTCGTGATAGGCGGATGAACGGAACCACGCCATCGACATTGTCAGCGAGCCGCTGCCGGGCGTCATGAGCGACGCGTCATCCAGCCACGAACCGAAATTGCGAACGCCGCCCGAGACTGCTGGCTGGACCTGTGACACCCCTCCGCTCGATGGGGTCGGTGCGGTTGATTTCAAGTGGCCGTACGCGTGCCCATGACCGTTCCCTTGAGCGGTCACGGGCACCACGGACGCACCGAGGCAGGCGACGAAGAGAGTTGCGCGGGCGATCACTGCGCCGAGCTCTTTGCTTTTGCTTTCGATTTCACCGGGGTCGACACCGACGTCGTGGAGGGGGACGTGGCCGTCGTCGACGGGGTTGCCTGATCGCTCTCGTAAATCATGCCGCGAGCGTCATACTCGGCGCGCTGCGCTTCGACGGTCGGGCTCGCCGTCAACGGGCGGACCGCCTGAATCGCCTGGCCGAGGCTCATTCCGGTCATCATCTTGGCTTTCAGTTCGGTGAACGAGATCTGAAGGTTCTGCGACACGTTCGCTGCCGCGACAAACTGGCCGAGGTTGTTGAATCCCGCCGCTGCACTAATCACGTCGGTGCCCTGCGGCAGCCGCGTCGCGACTTTGGCAGCCAGGTTCGTGTTCTGCTTCAACTTCTGCTGTACTGCCGTCAGCTCTGTCGTCGTTGCCGTGGGCGTCCCGGTCGTCGTCTTTGTCGACGTCGCGGCGGTGGTCTTCGTGCTCTTGGCAGGCTTATCGCCCCTCGCGAGCTTCGTGTCAGCAGCCTTATCCGACTTAGCCGGTTTGGTCGGTGCCGGAGCCGTTTCCGCTTTCTGAATTTTCGCCGGTGACGATTTCGGCTGCGTCGCTGACGCACTATTCGCTGGTGCTGGTTTCGACGTGTGCGTGTTTGCTGCAGCGGTCGCCGGTGAAGGATGCTGTGCCTTCATCGGTGATTGCATCGTCTTCGCCGGCTTGACGGGTGCCGTCTTCGAAGTCGTACGCGGCGATGGAGCAGTGGCCTTAGGCGCCGTTGTCGTATGGGTAGACTTCGGTCCACTGCCACGTCCCTGCGCGGACACAAACACAGCGATCCCGCCGGCAAGGACCAGAACGGCAAGACCGAAGAACAAACGTGTGCGAGGCATGTCGTCCCCTCCAGGACAGATCGGGCGATCGTGCTCCAATTGCGCAAGTTGCATACCACCGAGGGAGTCCTGTTAACCAATTGCAGAAGGACGGCTTATACTGTCGTGAACCAGCCCGGCGGAGGCCAGTGACTCACCGAATTTGGCGTCGAAACGACGATCCTGTGTTCCGAATCGCGATAGCCCTCGTTGCTGTCGCCGCCCTGGTTGGTGTTCGCGCGACCCTCCCGGAGCCGCAGGCGCGAACGACGTTCGCCGCCGAGATTCAGTCTCTCTCGGAGCCTGGCGGATATTTCGATACAGACAACCTCATCTCCAATGAACGGTCGTACCTCCAGGTCTTGCCAGAACTCGAAAAGCGCGCCGTTCGCGGCGGCGTGTACATTGGCGTCGGTCCGGACCAGAATTTTTCTTATATCGCGCACGTCAAGCCATCGATTGCGTTCATTCTCGACATTCGCCGCGACAATCTGCTGTTGCATCTGCTCTTCAAGGCGTTGTTCGCGCAGGCGCACACGCGAATCGAATACTTGGCGCTTCTGTTTGGGCGGCCCGTTCCTGCCGACGTGAATTCATGGCGCGATGTTCCGATTGCGCGGCTCACCGATTACATCAACCAATCTGCCGAACTGAAGTCGGTCGATGCGCTTCGCGCACGCGTAGATCGCGTTGTTAAAGGATTCGGTGTGCCGCTGACCGCGGACGACCTCGCGACCATCGATCGTTTCCATCGACGGTTTATCACGAGTGGTCTCGCACTCAAGTTCGAGAGCCTGAATCGTCCGGCGCAGAGTTACTACCCGACGTACCAGGATCTGCTGGTCGAGACGGACGGCACTGGGCGGCAAGGAAACTATCTGGCGTCGGAAGACGCGTTTCAATTCGTCAAGTCACTGCAAGGCCGAGACCGCATCATCCCCGTTACCGGGAACCTCAGCGGTCCGTCAGCGCTGGCGAATATCGGCCGGACGATGGCGCAAAAGGGGGAGACGTTGTCCGCCTTCTACGCATCGAACGTGGAGTTCTATCTCAAGCGGGAAGGCGGCTACCTTCCGTTCATGAACAATCTGGCTCGCGTCCCGCACACGAACCGCAGCGTGATTATTCGCTCCATCTTCAATCGCGGCATGTGGGGTGGCAGTGTGTCCGAGGTCGAGGCGGTTGAAGCGCTTCTCTCTCAGTCCGCGTCGAGACGTTAAGCACCTAATACCCGGTCATGCTCCGAGCGACGAAGCCGGTAACCAGCAGTGGCGTGAGAATCATGACGCTGACGATCCAGCAGATCACGCCGGCGATCAGACAGACAATGATCGCTCTTCCCGTATTGCTGTAATCGAGCACCTGCCGGACCGCCACGACGCCGATGACGATCATCCAGAGCCAGATCACGAGGGAGATCAACGGTCCAAGGAAGGGAATGATCGCGAGGACGTTGAATACGCCTGGTGCTGCAGTAAAGCCCATCACGCGGAAGCCCTCGTTGAAGTCCGCCTTGGTCGTTGGTTCAGGCATCACCTTCGTTCCAATAAGCACGACCACGAGCGCCCAGAGTGCATAGCTGCAGAGAGTGACGATGAGGAACATGAACCCAGCGACGATGCCTACCCGGAAGACGTTGCCAACGAGCGACGCGAGCCCGGCGATCACGATGACCGCGACGGCCTGTGGTAATGCCGTCTGATCGGCTTCGATTTCCTCGAACGTCCGTACATCAGCTTTCATCGCACCAGTCATGCGTTCCGCAAAACTTGCCATGCCATCCTCCTGCGATCGGTTTCGGGGGTGGCACAGTCTAGTCCGGCACGCGGCCGTCTACAAGCGCGTAAGGTGGTTGCTGAAAATGCGGATTGTTGATTGGTGAATGCTGGATCTCGCCGTCAGGAGTGGACGCTGGAGGCGCCTGAGGCAAGGCACCGTCGCACAGCCGCGACGAGTTCATCCGGCGAGACAGGCTTCCTCATGATACACGGCACCTTGACGTCGTCGAGCGGCAGGGTGGAGGCCGTGACAATGAGGATCGGGATATCGCGCGTTCCGGCGTGCGCCGCGATTTCCTGCTGGACGGTGAGGCCGTCGACAGTTGGCAACATCAAATCGAGGACGACGATGTCTGCGCGACGCTGGTCGAGAATGTGCAGCGCTGCGAGGCCGTCCTGCGCTTCGACCACATCGAAGGCAGCGAGACTGAGAGCCGCGCGGTACATGCGCCGAGTGTCAGGATCGTCTTCGACGATAAGCACCGTGTCGCGGGGGCGCACGACGCTATTCTAGCGGAAGAAGAATTTAATGCCACCCCGAATCGTAAGCTCTGCCAGGTCGAATCGCTCGAGTTGCGATGAAAACTCAGCCGCCATCAACTGATGCGGAGGGCCATCATCGTCGCATCATCGAAAGGCTCGGCTGAGCCTCGGAACGCCATCACACTCCTCTCGACCTGGTGAAGGATGATGTCGATAGTTTCGGCCCGCTCGTGTCCGAGAATGCTCTGCAATCGTTCCGCGCCGAACATCTCGTTCCGCTCGTTTTCCGTCTCGACCAGACCGTCGGTATAGAAGAAGAGGAGATCGCCAGGCGCAAGGTCAATTCGAGCTTCGCTGTAGCCATGGCCGGCATAGAGCGCGATCGGCATCCCGGTCGATGCGAGTGAAGTAATGCCGGTTGCTCCGCGTAACACAAATTGCGGGTTGTGTCCGGCGTTTACATAGCGAAGCAATCGTCCGTCGGTTTCGAGAATGCCGAGGAACAGCGTCAAGTACACGCCACCGGGCGTGTTCTGATCGAGCTCCCGATCCAGCCGATCGGCAAGCGTGGCGAGATTTGTTTCGTGCGGCAGCCGTGCGCGCAACGTCGCCTGAATGTTGGCCATGAGGATGGCGGCGCTGACGCCCTTGCCTGACACGTCGCCAACGAGAAGCGCCAGGCGGCCGTCCGGCAGAACGAAATAGTTAAAAAAGTCGCCGCCCACTTCGCGTGCGGGAATGGAGACCCCGCTAATCTCTGCGGGGCCGGATCGCAGCGATCCTCGCGGAAGCATCTCGGTCTGGATCAAACGCGACAATTCAAGTTCCTTGCGAAGCCGCTCCTGCTGGACCACCAGGGCTTCGTGACGTTCGAGATCTTCAGCCATCTGATTGAAAGCGCCGGCGAGCGCGCCGAATTCATCTTTCGATCGCACTGGCACGCGGGTTTGGAAATCCCCGCTCGCAAGCTGATGGACGCCTTTGGTCAGCGTGGCGAGATGCTGGGTCATGCGGTGCGAAATCGGTATGATTCCGACAAATGCCAGTGCGATCACGAGCAGCCCGAGGCCGAGATTGCGCACCGCCACCCGCTGGATTTCACGAAGCGAGGCGCCGATCGGTCGGGCGATGCCGAAAATAATTCCGCTTGGCGCGCGGCGCGCAACGATGATCCAGTCGCCGCTCCGGCGCGGCGTCCCGGACGCGGCGACGGTCGCCGTACGCTCCGCTCCGAGCGCCTCGAGCCGCGTCTTGTCTGACGCCTCGGGAGTGTAGAGTGCGCCCTGTCGATCGATCGCGAACGGAATCTCCCCTTGATCGCGGCGGGCGAACCCAAGCACGCCGCGCAGCATGCGATCGAGATTCAACATCGCATTGGCATGACCGATGACGCGACCGTCCTTTTGAATCTCAACCTCGATATTGCGGCCCTGCACGTCCATGGCAGGTCGTTGTCCTGCCGTACGTGCCGCGGTTTCGCGGCTGAGCGCCGCGGCCATTGCTTTGAGACTCTGCTCGTTGGCCGCAAGCTGCTGTTCGATCTGCTGTTCGATCTGTTTGTCGATCTTTGCGCGGGCTTTCGGATCGAGTGCCGCGGCGCCCGCTTCCGATGCCGCGCGCGTGGCCTCGGCGACGATCCGCGGAATGTCCATCACGATGACCTGCGATCCCGGAGGCGGCGGTCCCGGTGGAGTTCCGATCCCTGGCGGGTTTGGCGCGCCTGGGACGCGTGGCGGGCCTCCAGACTGGCCGCGTCTGCGCCCTCCGCCCCCACGCTGCGGCGGAATGGGAATTGGCACGCTGTTCGGGTCTGTCGTAGCTGCCGGCGGCGCGGGCGCGTCTGGAGCGGGATGGAACTCCACGCGCTCAACCAGCGCCGCCGTTTCGCCGAGCAGCGGCGCGACGGTCTGGCGAACCATCTGCGGATCCGGAGCGGCAGAACCGGCTGATGCCGACGTGCCCGTCGCGAACAACCGATCCATGCGTCGCGCCAGATCGGCGGTGATCATTTCCATGCGGCGACTGACATCAATCGCGCTCTCAGTTGCTTCTCGTTGGGCGGCTTGCTCGAATGCGCGCACGGACGATAAGTACGACAGGAACGTGACCGCGGAAAGCGGCACGACGGACAGCAACACGAACGCGATAATGAGTCGGGTGCGGAGTGACATTTATCGGGGTTGATACCTGCTGATTAATGATCTGTCGTTGTCCGGGATCCGGGGTGCGGCATCCGAGATGCGCGGTTCGCGAGCCGTCCGTGTTCTTCGGTGGTCCGGTTAATCCGTGTTCTTCCGCGGTCTTCCGTGGCCGGTTAATCCGTGTTCTTCCGTGTTCTTCCGCGGTCTTCCGTGGCCCGTTAATCCGTGTTCTTCCGTGGTCGCGACCAAGGTGATGCAAAAGCAGTCTAATGTAGATGGAGGAGGATTGCGCGTGAATCGGAATGTTGATGCAGAAGCTCAGAGGATCGGTCGAGTGAAGAAGCGGCTGTTCGGCATGTGCCTGCTCGCGACGTCATTGGGAACGCCCCTGCTGGCGCAGAAGGAGATCGACCGAATTGAAAACAGCACCACCGTGCTGAAGGAAATCATGGGGATGCCTGACAGCATTCCGAAGGATCTGCTGGATCGAGCCGAGTGCGTGATCGTCATTCCTTCGGTGAAGAAGATTGCCGTCGGAATAGGCGGCAGTTATGGCCGTGGCGTCATGGACTGCCGGGGCGGGCAAGCGTTCGATGGCTCATGGGGCGCGCCGGCGATGGTCATTCTCGAAGGGGGCAGCATCGGTCTGCAACTCGGTGGACAGGCGACCGACTACGTTCTGCTGGTGATGAACGATCGCGGTGCGGATTCAATTCTGAGCAGCAAGGTAAAGCTCGGGGGCGATGCATCGGCGGCTGCCGGGCCAAAGGGGAGAACAGCGGGCGCATCGACCGATATCGCCATGCGCGCGGAAATTCTCACCTACTCGCGAGCCCGTGGGCTCTTTGCCGGCGTGTCGCTCGAGGGTTCGACGCTGCGCCAGGACACCGACGGAAACGCGGCCGTCTACGGCATGAAGATGACCGCGCGCGATATCGTCCGTGGGGCGGCGATCCCCGTGCCAACGAGCGCGCAGCCGCTGGTCGATCTGCTGAACCAGCGCTCGCCGAAGAATCTATCGGATAGATCCCCATAGACGTCGGATCCCGGCGCTGTCCTTGCTGGATCCTGATTCGATGAGTCGTGCGCACGACGTACCGTTGTGAGTCTGGTGGGTCCCACTCGTTTTGGCGATGAGCTTTCCCTGGCGCGGGTTCGTTCCGCGCCCGCAGTGGGATCGAGGACATCCGCTTCCGTTTACAGATCCAGCGGATCGGCCGCGTGATTTTCTTGCGAACGTGGCGCTGTTCGTCCCATTCGGGTGGTCGTACGGCCGTCGCGGTCGAATCTGGAAGCCGTGGGGATTGCGGCGGCCGTGTCAGTCACGGCAGAAGCGACGCAAACCCTCCAGCGATGGCGGACGTCCAAGCCATCGCCATGCGACAGGACCTCATCTACGCGCTTCGACACATTACCAGACCGTAACGCTGGACTACTTGAAGACGATGGGCGGCTCACAGCTGTCGGACGTGCGGTCGGGCTTGCCGCCGCATTCTGGTTGACACGGCTGCTTCGCACGCAACTGTTCAACGTGACCCCATCCGATCCGGCAACTCTCACGGGCGTTGCGGCCTTCATCGCCTTTGTCGCGCTGGTTGCCTGTTACATACCGGCCAGCCGCGCAACGCGGGTGGATCCGATGGTGGTGTTGAGGGATGAATAAAGCAACGAGAAGCAGTCAAGGGACAAGGGAAAAGGGAAAAGGTAAAAGAAGCGGCAAAAGGTCGTTTACAATGCGCCCCGACGGCTTGCATGACGAACGACGACGAGATCGATCGGCTGATCCTCGAACTCCACTCAACCGGGGCACCCGCACCCTCGACGGGGGATCTCGCTCGAATTGAACGATGGCTCCGGCTGCTGGCGGCGCGTAGCGGAAGCGATCTGCTGCTCGTGGCAGGCGCGCCGCCGTCGATTCGCGTTGACGGCCGCGTGTTGCCGCTCGCCGAAGGACCGCTCGACGGTGTTGATATCGAGGACGCCGTTCTACCTGCGCTCCCTCCGCACGCTCGCCGTATTTACCGCGACGCCCATATCGTTGATGCCTCATTTCGCCTGAGCGGCGTCGGCCGGTTCCGTATCAACCTGCACCGCGAACGGGGACGCGCCGCAGCGGCAATCCGGTTACTGCCGACGCGAGTTCCACGTCTCGCGACGCTCGGGCTTCCGCCGTCAGTCGAGTTGCTGTCGCAGCTTCCTCGCGGACTGGTGCTCATCGGCGGCCCGACTGGCTCGGGTAAAACCACCACGCTTGCCGCCCTGGTCGACGACATCAACCGTCGCGCGGCACGGCATATCGTCACGATCGAAGATCCAATTGAGTACGAGCATTCCCATCAGGGATCGGTCATCGAGCAGGTCGAGATTGGCGTCGATGCCCCGGATTTCCCGACGGCCTTGCGCGCTGCCGTGCGACAGGCGCCCGACGTGATCGTCGTCGGCGAGATGCGCGATCCGGAAACGATGCGAATCGCACTTGCAGCCGCCGAGACGGGGCACCTCGTATTGTCCACGCTTCATACAACCGATGTTGGCTCGACGGTCTCCCGCATTGCGGATTCATTTCCCTCAGAACGCCAGAACACGATTCGCCAGGAATTATCGATGGCGCTCGCGGCGGTGATGACCCAGACGCTGCTGCCAAAGCAGGGAGGCGGACTGGTGCCGGCGTCCGAACTTCTGATGGTGAGCTACGGCGCGCGCCAGCACGTCCGACGCAACGCACTACAGCACCTGCATCAGGAGATCACAATTACGAGACGGAACGGGTCGTTTACGTTCGAAGAATCGCTGGCTCGCCTCGTCAAGGACGGCCTCGTCGACTGGCGGGAGGCCCACGCAAGAGCGCCCCATGCCGACGAATTCGAGCAGCTGGCGGGCAGTGTCCCGCCATCTCATCCATAAAATGCGCTGGTCTGTCGCTTGCTTGAAGGCCCCACGTGTAGCGCGATCTAAAGACCGCGCGCCACGCGGTCGAAAAATCGCGATGTAAGGGCGCAGTGTTACAGACCGCGCCAGCAACAAGTCGCGATGGAGGGCGGTCTTTAGACCGCGCCAGCTAGAGACGGAGGCTTCAGATGAGATTGTGCCGGAGTTTTCTCGCAATATGTCTTGCCTTCTTGATTATGGTTCCAGCGGCGAGCGCTCAGGATCATGTGATCGGCAGAGCGGCCCTCGACAAGGCCGTGCAGCAGCGAGTGAGTCAGGAGCAGGCGGATCGTGACGTCATCCTGTCCCTGCTGCAACGTCAGGAGGTGCGAGACATCGCCGCCAAGGCTGGTTTATCGATCGAGAAGGCTCAAACGGCAGTGACGATGCTTCATGGTAAGGACCTGCAGCAGGCCGCCCAGCAAGCGCGACAAGCGCAGGACACTCTTGCCGGCGGAGCAAGCACCGTCGTCATCTCGACTACCACCATCATCATCGTCCTGCTCATCATCATTCTCATCGTCGTCATCGCCGATTGAGCAGTCTGACGCAACGCCTGGTCATCGCCGTCGTTCTCGTGACGGCGGCGATGGCGATGCCGGTTTCCTCTGCGCCGGGGCAGGCGCCCACTCCCGAACTGCATTTACTCAATGTTCCATACTTGCCGCAGAGCGAGGCGCTTTGCGGCGGCGCGGCAATCGCGATGCTCATGCGGTACTGGGGCAGGACGAATATCTATGCCGAGACATTCGCCGACCTTGTCGATCCCGCAGCGTCAGGAATTCACGGCGGCGATCTCGTCACCGCGCTTCGGTCGCGAGGATTCGATGCGCAATCGAGTCGTGGCGATCGCGATCAGGTCACGGCGCGGCTGGCGGCGGGGCAGCCTGTCGTGGTCCTCATCGAGGATCGGCCAGACCGCTTTCATTATGTCGTGATCGTCGGGTGGGCCGGCGGACGTGTAATCGTGCACGATCCCGCGCGCGCGCCGTTTCGCATCCTTGACGAGAAAACGTTTCTCAAACTGTGGGCGGCGTCCGACAGGTGGACGCTCATGGCGACGCCGTCGCACGCAAATCCATCGGTCACACTCGACCGGGACATCGAGGTGCCGGCGGTTCGAACGCCGCGCCACGCGGCGGACGAGGCGTGCGGCGATTTGATCAATGAAGGGATTCGCCTTGCCGGCGCCGACGACGTGGTAAGCGCACGACGGCTGTTCGAACTGGCGGCCGGCAGATGTCCAGACGCCGCCGGGCCATGGCGTGAAATGGCGGGCTTGTATGCGCTGGCCAGCGAATGGCCGGCGGCTGCCGCCGATGCGCGTCGTGCACTCGCCAGGGATTCCACCGACGCGCTCGCTGCACGAATTCTGGCGACCGCGCTGTTTCTGCAAGACGACGCCGACGGTGCACTCGACGCATGGAACCGCGTGGGCGAGCCGATCATCGACCTCGTCAACGTCACCGGGCTGGAGCGAACGCGGTACGGCGTTGCCGCGCGGGTCATCGGACTCGAGACCCAAACGATGCTCACGCGCCACGATCTGGTTGCCGCGCGCCGCCGACTCGCAGAACTGCCGGCCGCTCAGGTGACACGTCTCGCGATGCGCCCCGGCGAGAACGGGCGTGCACAAGTCGACGCATCGATCATCGAGCGTCCGCTTGTGCCGACGTCGCCAATTGCACTGACGGCTCTTGGCCTCCGCGCGCTCACAGATCGCGAAGCCCTGATCACCATCGCCAGTCCAAGCGGCGGCGGCGAAGCGTGGACGGGAACATGGCGATGGTGGGAACGTCGCCCGGGCGTCGCGCTGGCATTTGATTCGATCGCGCCGTTCGGCGGAGTGTGGGGAGTCAGCGTGTTCGGCGAGCGGCAGACCTACGAAAGCAGCGGCATCCTCAGCGAGGAGGCACGGCGTCGTGCCGAGTTTCATGTCAGCAACTGGACCGCTCGCGGTCTGCGATGGGAAGGAACGGCTGCCGTCGATCGATTCGTCGATCGTGGCACCGCCGAGGCCAGTCGCGCGCTGTCCTTAGGTGGGGCAGTCGAGGCGAGGCTTGCCAGCGAGCACGCGGTGCTCGGAATGGAGGCCGCAACGTGGGTGGGTCAACTCAGCACGTGGTCTGCCGCTTTTCGATCCGAGTGGCGCTCGAACACTCGAAACGAGGGATCGGTGTGGCTCGTTCGCGGCCGGGACACGGTTGTCGCCTCCAATGCACCGCTCGCGCTCTGGCCCGGCGCGGGAACCGGTCAAGGGCGCGATGGCCTCCTGCGGGCGCATCCCTTGATCGATGACGGCGTTATTCGCGACGCGACGTTTGGCAGGCAGGTCATTGACGGCGGCGCGGAAGGACGCCGTTGGCTGCAGCTCTCGCGCAAACCACTCAAGTTCGCGCCCGCGGTGTTTCTTGACATTGCGCGCGCCTATCGCTCGCTCGATCCTCGGAGTGAACGCTGGCAGACGGATGTTGGGGCTGGACTCAGGATTGCGATTCCCGGTTCGGGCGTTCTTCGATTCGACCTCGCGCACGGCCTGGCCGACGGCCGGACGGCGCTGTCAATGGGATGGGGCAAATGAATTCGTTACAGCGGCCTTCCGATCCGGTCCTGTAGCTTCTCACGATATCCACGACTCAACGTGAGCCGCGCGCCACTCGTCAGGAATACGACGTACTCTCCATTGAACCAGGGTTGCAGCTCGCGAACCCGTTCGATGTTGACGATGTGGGAACGATGAATTCTGAAAAACGTGCTGGGATTCAATCGCGCTTCGAGAGAGTTCATCGTTTCGCGGAACACGTGGGTCTCGGCGCCGACGTGGAGCTTCACGTAGTTGCCAGCGGCTTCGATCCACTCGATGTCCTCGGCCCGGAGGAAGAACACGCGCCCGCCCGCCTTAATCACGAAACGCTCGAGCGCCTGCGGCGCGGGCTTCAAATCGTTGACGATGGCGAGCAATCTGCGTTCGAGATCGCCATCGGAACGTCGCTCGATCCGTTCGCGCGCGCGCGCGAGTGCGTCGCGGAAGCGATCGCGGTCAAATGGCTTGAGCAGATAGTCGAGCGCATGGACGTCGAAGGCACGCAGAGCGTAGCGGTCGAACGCGGTCACGAAAATCACAAACGGCATGCGTCCCGCGCCGATCGTTTCAATCACGTCGAACCCCGAGCCGCCGGGCATCTGGACGTCGAGAAACACCAGCTCCGGGCGGAACTTCTCAATTGCGGCGATGGTCGAGGGACCATCGCTGCACTCTGCGATGACCTCGACCCACGGCTCATCGGCGAGCAGCATCCGCAGCCGCGCCCGCGCCAACGGCTCGTCGTCGGCGATGATCACCCGCGTCTTGACCGATTGGTCGTCCGTCATGCGACTCGCGTCCGCGACTCGTCGGTACCGGACGACACGCGACGAAATGGCAGGCGCATTTCGACAGTCAGCCCCGGCGACGACTCGAGAAAGTTCAGCGCGTGATCGGTACCGTAGAGGCATTCCAGACGATCGCGCGTGTTCGACAGGCCGACACCGCCGTGAAGCTTGGCCCGCGTGGCGCCGGTCAACCCGACGCCGTTATCTCGCACCGTCAGACAGAGTCGGCCGTTGTCGTGGCGGGCTCCGATTGAAACCATGCCTGGGCCGGTTTGGAGCGAGACGCCATGTTTAATCGCGTTCTCGACAAGCGGCTGCAGGATCAGTCTCGGTACTTCGGCATCCAACGCGTCCGGATCGATTTGGTAGTCGACCGACAGGCGGTCCTGAAAACGCGTCTGCTCGATCTCGAGATACTTCTGCAGGAACTCGAGCTCTTCGTGCAGCGTCACGCAGGCCGCATCGGACCGCGAAAACGTGAGGCGCAGCAGGTCGCTGAGCCGACTGATCATGCGATCGGCGGCGTCGGGGTGCGTGTGCACCAGGGTTGAGATCGCGTGCAACGTGTTGAACAGAAAATGCGGATGCAGTTCCGCTTCGAGGGTCTTGAGCCGCGCTTGCACCAGGCGAGTTTCGAGATTCGCGGCGCGAATGGCGCGCGCGCGGGATTCGCGGTAGTAGCCGAGCGCATAGCTGGCGCCGACGATCGCGGAATACGTCATGAGCGCCCAATCGAGATTCATCAGATACGTTCGCTGCACGGCCGACGTCCACGAGCCTCCATATGCCGGAAACAATTTTCCGGGCCAAAGAATGGCGCGCATGCCGATCATTGCGCCAAGGTGGAGGATGGAGAACCCGAGGGCGGCTAGTGCGTGCACCACGAGGGCGCGCGGCCAGCCCGGCGCATCGAGAGGAAACCGATGCGCGATTCGAAAAATCGTGGAGGTGAGGGTTGCCGGAACGTACCAGTAGGCGAGGTTGAGCGCCAGCAGGCGCCAGACCTCGATGTTCATTTGATCATTGATACTCAACGTCGTCAGGCGATATGCCTGCAACGTCGAGAAGACGCCGAGAAGAGTGGCCGCGCCGAACACGAATCGCGCGGGTGGCGTCCAAGCTTTCTGCATCGTGCAAAAACTATCGTTGGCTCATGAGGTCCACGTCAAGCTTGGAATCTTTTGGCGGGATTGGTCACGCCGTAATGCCATCCATCACTGAAAATGGCGCATTCGTCCCTGTTATGATGTGACAACACGCGGATGAATCCGAAGCGGGTCGGCGAGGCGGGAAGACGAGACTTACATCTAATCGACTGCCAGGATCATTAACGTTGCATCATCTTGAAACGTTCCACCTGCGTAGGCGGAGACGGTGGACGTCAACCTCGCCTCGAGGATCGGCGCGCTGCAGACGCGATGCTCGACGGCCGCTGCGACGAGTGCGTCGTCTCCAAATTCGACGTGGTCCGGATCATCCGGCTCGACACCCGCGGGTCGCACCTCGGTGATGCCGTCGGTAAAGAGGACCAATCGATCACCACTCACGATCGCGATCTGGCGCTCGTCGTACGTGGCCTCCGCAAACGGGCCCAGCACCGGACCGCCGGTCGAGAGACGCTCCGTGGACCCATCAGCATGAACAAGGATCGGCGGATAGTGACCGGCGTTCGCGTAGGTGAGCGTCCGTTGTTCCGTGTCGACGGTGCAGTAGAAGAAGCTGATGAACCGTCCTTCGGCAATGTTGCCACAGAGAATGCGGTTGACCTGCTGACACAGTTCACCGGCGGTTGTCGTCTCGGTCGCGAAGGCGCGCACCGCCGCTTGCAGGTTCGACATCAGGAGCGCAGCGGGAATGCCCTTGCCGACGACGTCCGCGATCGAGAGACTCAAACGCGACGTACCAAACGCGATTGCGTCGAAGCAGTCGCCGCCAACCCCGGCCGCTGGTTGCCACGACGCCGCAATCTCACACCCGTGAATCTGTGGAAGTGTTGCCGGCAGCAGCTTGCGCTGGATTCGCCGCGCCTCCTCGAGCGCGCGCGCCTCGAGCGCTTCCGTCCGCCGGCGCGTCCGGCCCTTCTCGATTTCGTTCCGCAGCGTGTTCACCAGTTGCGCGTTGTCCCACGGTTTCTGTACGAAGTCGCAGACGCCTCGTCTCATCGTCTCCACTGCGAGATCGACTGATCCCCATCCAGTCATCACGACGACGGGCAGCAGGCGATCGCGCTCCTGCACGCGCGCGAGGAGATCGATGCCTTCGCGGCCGGAGGTCGTATCGCCGGTGTAGTTGAGATCCATCAAGAGGAGATCGTATGTCGCGCGCGCGACAGCGTCGACGACCGCCTCCGGCGAGGTGACTGCGTCCATCGCGATGCCTTCGCCCTTGAGCAACAGGTGAAGGGCATCAAGGAGATCGCGCTGATCGTCGGCGATCAGAATGCGCGGTTGAACTGCGCAGGCGATGGTCATGATTCGGGGCAAAGACCAACGTCCATGCCACGCGTCTTTCCGTGCAAGACCAGCCGGAATACGCCGAAAATGGGTTGCTTCCGGCGATCTGGCTCCCAGCCGGTGTTCGGTTTCGCACAGGTCTGTCCCAGAAGCGGCGCCCGCGGCACGTTGACGATAATCGTGTCAGGATTGGGTCTTGAGTTCTTAGCTTTCGGTTCACGACCGATCCGAACGACAGGATTGAAACCAAGAACTAGAAACCAAAACCCAAAACCCAAAACTCAAAACTCAAAACGAAAAACGGGCGTCATTCACCCTAAAGTCTCATATTGCTGAGCCGATAACCGGACTGCATGATTTGGTTTTTCGAGCGGCAGGATGCGCGATTGCGGTACGAGATTCGATGCCAAAGCGATGGGCCAGCCTACGAACTAGTGATCACGTTTCCTGACGGGCGTCAGGAAGTCGAGCGATACGACGATTCCACTGCCATCACCCGCCGGTCGCTCCGGCTCGAACGGGCCCTCACCGATGCGGGATGGGAACCGCCGGCTGGAGGCGCGCGAAGCCGCAGCAGTATCTACTGATCACGCCGCGTCCGCGCCGAGCCCGGGCGGCGCAGTTTGATGTCGCCGCCAAAAGATTCCAATTCGACTTCCGCACTCCCGTTGCCCAGCGTGTACGAAACACGCCTGCCGCGTCGAACCTGCGAGGAGTCTGGTCCCTTCACCGGGAGCGACGTGCTGAACTCACCGCTGTATGCACGCACGTTGAACGTGGCATTCGAGTTTTCCGGCACAAGCAGCTCGATATCGCCGTCGTGGTTGGTAAAGCTGTAGTGTCCGCGGTCGGCAAGCCTGCCTTCGAAGACCACGTCGCCGTTGACCGTCGCGACTTCCACCGCGCTGGCTTCCATGCGCGTCAGCGTCACTTCGCCGTTGGTCGTGTCCGCGACCACTTCGCCGCTGGCTCCGGTCACCTTGATTTCTTCATTGACCGAGCTAAGCGTGAGTTTTCCGCGAGCGCCATCGACCTCGATGGCACCCTCAATCGATTTCGCGATCGCCGAGCCGACGTTTTTCAGAACGATGTCGCCACGAACCGTTTCAACCGAGATCTCTCCCTGCACGCCTTCGACGCTGATGTAATCGTACTGTCCTTCAACCTTGATCGGCATCCAGGCCGGCGCACTGATGTCGTAGTCGATGGATCCAGTGGGGCCTCTGTCCGTCACCGCATCAACGTTGATCACATTCGCGTCCGTACGGATGTTGATCTTGGCGCGTGAGCTGTGTCGCGCTTGGACGCGGACGGCGTCTTTCTCCCACGCGTGAATGACGATTTCGCCGGCCTTGTTCTCGATGGCCAGCCGCGCCCCGCGCGCCGCCGGCACCGTCTGATCGGTTTGCGGCGTGCGATTCTGTCGCGCGTCCCCCGGCGCTTGTGCCAACAACGTGGAGAGCGCGAGGGTGATTAATCCGTGGATCATGCCCTACATCTTTTCTCACTGCGCGTGGGGCCCCACCCCCACGCTCTCGCTCGGCGGCGCCGCTTCGCGGCGCTCCCTTTAAGTCCTAAGTGCCCTTTGTCGCCAGCGCCGTCGCGCGGCGCAGCAGCAGCAGTTTACGTTGGCGCGCCTCTGCGAGGTGCGTATTCAAGTAGACGTTCGAGGGATCCGTGTCGAGCGCACGACGACATTGTTCGATCGCGCGATCGATCGCTGCCAGATTTTCTTCGAGCACGCGCACGGTCTCGGGGTCGAGGCTTGGGCGTCCTTCATCAAGCGTGCGTTGGAGTTCGGCGATCGCCCTGTCGTAGTGCTTATCCGCGAAGTTCGCCCGCGCGATTGCCGGATCGTCCTCCTGAACCTGCGCGCGAATCGGTTGCACGTCGGCACGCGGATCTCCCGATCGCGCCATCCAGACGAGACCACCAGACAACACGGTCAGCGCGAGGCCGGCGGCCGCGACCTGGGGAATCGTAAACGAAAGACGCGCCGAGATGGCGCGGCGGAACGGCGACACGCGGGCGGGCCTTGATTCGGACCCAATCCGCGACTCAATCGTCGGCCACAGGTCGCTCTCGGGTGCCGAGTCCCTCAAGTTCGACGCGTGCGCAACGACCTGCCGCAGTTCGTCGAGCGTTCTGCGGCAGGCCTGACAGTCAGCCAGGTGCGAATCGAGGGACTGACGTTCGGCTGCCGACAATTCGTCGTCGAGGTAGTCCGACAACTGGCTGGTGAATGCGTCAGTCATACTCGGAGTCCTTCCGTCCGAGATGGCGCCGCAACATCATCCGCGCCCGGTGCAGTTGCGCTTTGGATGTGCCGGCCGAGATACCCAGCAGGGACGCGATTTCATGATGCTTGTATCCTTCCACGTCATGGAGCACGAATACTTCCCGCGCGCCGTTGGGAAGCTTGGCGAGCGCGGTCTCGAAATCCATCGACAGATCTCGCGAACGGGTCGGCGCAGCGATCGTGTCAAAGATGTCGTCGCCGTCGCGAAGCCGTTGGCGGCGTAAGGTCTCCGAACGGAATCGCTCGATAACGACGTTGACAGCGAGGCGGTGGAGCCAGGTCGAGAAGGCCGAATCCCCCCGAAACGTCCCGAGTTTCTGCCAGACGCGGACGAACACATCCTGCGTCACCTCATCGGTGTCGCGTCCCCCGGTCATGCGACGAACGAGGCCGTGCACGCGTGGCAAATGCGCCCGGTAAACGCGCTCGAATGCGGACACGTCCCCCGCCGCGGCAAGCGCCACGTCGTCAGCCATGTCTGCCGCACTCAAGGCGGAGGCATACCGGAGCGCTACGGCTTCCAAGCTCCTTTCCTGCACTCGTTTGGACGGTGGCGCCCCGCAAGAAGGTTTGCAGGGGCCAGGGAACAATGCCAAGAAACGCAGATTTATTGACTTTATCGAAGCACGTCGAAGGGATCGATCGGCGTTCCTTCCCACCAGTGTTTCTCGGCCGTCAGCCGGAAAATGGCGAAGTGCAGGTGCGGAGTGTTTTTAGGCGCATTTCCGGAGGTTCCCACGTACCCGATGACCTGTCCCTTCCGCACCTTGTCGCCTTCGCGCAGCCCTTCAGCGTAGCGCTCCAAATGTGCGTAGTAATAGCAGTACTGTTCGGTTGGGTCGAACTGGTAGATCGTGATGCCGCCGGCCTTGCTTTCGAACAGCCGTGCAATCGCTCCGTCCTCGATGGCCTTCACCGGCGTATTTCTAGGTGCCAGAATATCGATCGCCTCGTGTGCGCGCGTGCCACTTCGCCGATCGTCGAAGGAGCGCACCAGCTGGTCTGGTCTGACGCCTTCCACCGGTAATGCGAAGTCACGCTTGGTGAGTTCTGCGGGAGGTGTCGCGACGACGGGTCCGGCGCTGCCCGTCGTCGCTACCGGCGTATTCGCGGCGGCGGGTCGCACCTCGATGACGGGTGTGTCGACGTCAGCCAGTCCATCATCGGCGCCCATTCGGGCGGACGTCTGCTGGACTCCGGCAATCTGGCCGTACTTGGTGATGAGGACTGCCACCAGCGCCGCACCGATGATGAAGCCGCAGGCGGCTCCAACGGCGAATACTCGGAGACTTCGGCGCAAGTCACGAGCGCGCATGCGCACGTTCCACCCCGCTATTCCTTGAAGACGACGGGCGTGCCTGGTTTCGCCAGCGCCGCGAGCCGAAGCGCATCCCAGTTGGTGAGCCGCACGCATCCGTGAGACTGCGTGCGTCCAATCGATGCGGGTTCCGGGGTCCCATGCAGACCGTAGTGTTCTTTCGACAAGTTGATCCAGACGACGCCGACTGGATTGTTTGGTCCGGGCTTAAGAGTCGCCTTGGTATGTGATGGGTCAGCATCCCAGAACAACTCCGGGTTGTAGTTGAATGCCGGATTGAAGAAGATGCTCGTCACCTTCCATTCACCTACTGGCAGCGGATCGTGGGTGCTCCCCGTCGTAACCGGAGCGTAGAGCACGACCCGGCCGGTCGCGTCGGCAACCGTCAAGGCCGACGCGCTCTTACTGACAGTGACGACGAGGTTCGGCTTTTCAACTGGTTGCTCGGTACCGCTCGTTCCCGTGGGCTGCGACGCATTGGACGGCTCGCCACGTTGCCCTGTGGGCTTCGGTTGTTTCGGCTCGAGCACCGACATCGTCGCGGTGGGGAGCACCATTGGTTCCACATTAGGAACCTGAATCTCCTCACCGGCAGTGAAAGTGATGCCGGGATTCAGCTGTTGCAGGAATGCCGGGGTCGTGTGAAACCGCTCGGCGAGTTCTTCTATCGCCGATGTGTAGCCGAGGGCCGGAAGCTTCGCGCTTTCCATCATGTCTTGTGGTAAGCGGTCGAGGAACGGACCGGCGATGTCCTCGGCAGTGATTCGATAGGATCGGGTCGCGGGCACCGACGCCGACTGCTGCATTCCGCTCGCGTTGAAAAGCTCCAACGCCTTTCGCGTGTTGGCACCCATCTTCCCGTCGATCGCGCCCGGCGAGAACCCAGCTCGATCGAGCATCACTTGCACTTGAAGGGCGACGTCACCTTCCGACGCTTGTCCAGCCGGTGCTTGCGGCTTCGCCGGTGACGTTCCCTGAGGCGCAGGCGGTGGTGCCTGTGCGAGTACCGCAACCATTGCCATTGTCATGAGCGTTGTCATATGTGCCCCCTCACGATTGATCGGCGAGCGACAAACCGGCCATCCGTCGATCTGATCGGACCCGCCTGTCATCGGGTGGAGTCGTCACGTCGATATTGATGACGCGGAACGGACGCCCTGGAAACAGGTTGTTCATCAGCGTCATCGACACGTTGAATACGGGTACGCCTTTCGTCGTTCGTCCCTCAGGGCGGCCGTGGTGCGCGTGGCCGTGAAAAACAGCAGTGACCGGATATCTGCCGAGCGGCTCCTCCAGGCGGCTGCAGCCAAGGAACGGAAAAATTTCGGGTGGTTCGCCTTCGACCGTCTCCTGGATCGGCGAGTAATGGAGGATCGCGATGCGCTTCTCGTTCCGCAGGCGGGCGAGGGCTGACTCGAGTTTCAGGGCCTCGTCGACCGCTTCGTGAACGAACTTCTTGATGATGTCTTCGCCCCACGGTCCGAGCGCGCGCCGTCCAAATCCGCCGGCGAAACCCTTGACGCCCGCGAATCCGATGCCGAGGATCTCGGTACTGTCGCCATCGAGAATCGCGACTCCGGCGTCGGCGAGAATCGCCCGCATTTCGCCTTGTTGCGCCGACTCGAAATCGTGATTGCCGAGGACAGCGACGATGGGAATCTTGAGGACGGCGAATTCGCGCGCGAGGGCGCGCGCTTCTTCTGCGAGCCCGAAGTCGGTCAGGTCGCCGCAGACCACGAGCACGTCGGCGCTCTGGTTGATCTGAGCGAAGAGCGGCTGCAGCGATCCCGGCGAAGCGTTGCGGCCGTAGTGCAGATCGCCAATCGCCGCGATGCGAACGACGTGGGTGTCCGGACGCATACCCCTCCTGATGAGGAAGGAGCAAGATGCATACCCGGTCAGACTTCGTCGATTTGTTTGTCGAGCGCGGCTATGGCTTCTTCGAGCATGCGCCGGTGTGCAGGCAGGACGGCCCGGCTGAGGTCTTGCTGTGTCCGAGTTCGAGTCAGTTCCAAGGCACGGCGCCGTTGTTCCCTGATTCTGGCTTCCGGTGTCATAGGCGGTTTCGGTGGCGCTGAGCGGCGTTGCGCTTCTTCCTGTTGGGCTTCAACGAACTTCGAATCGAATCC